>CAZCQK010000010.1:5214-20332 GCA_964500855.1 uncultured Candidatus Saccharibacteria bacterium | reverse complement strand
CGAGGCGGGGTCGAGGAATTTTGCGAGTGACTGACGAGCAAAATATCCGTGACCACCAAATTAAACTCGTTTTAACTCGTGACCGCATTCTCCACCATGGTATGATATAGAAATGAACAAAAGGGTAATTATTCTACTTATAATAATCGTCTCTGCTTTGCTTGCTTATGTATTACCATTTATATTATCTCATCAAGATATTAGTGTTGGAGGTATTACTATTGAGACTCATAATTTCACATCCAATCATTCCGGTAAAAAGAACGCAGATACTTATTCTGTTACTTTGGATTATCCTGTAATAACAGCAGGTCTTCCTGATGATGTACTCGGTAAGGTTAACGCTTCTGTTGAAGCTTGGTCTAGAGTTTACTTCTTGAAATCCAAAGATGAGTTAGTGAGCGCGACTTCTGACAGTAATATCAGTTCGTCACTTTATAACAAGACTACCGCAACAACATCAGTAGATATCGTGAAGCTTCCGGTTTTAAATATTATTTTCACTAGCGATATTTATACTGGTGGTGCGCATGACATCTCTCCGATCAATACCTTGGTATTTGATACAAGGAGCGGTAAGCAACTTACCCTAGATACTTTGTTCGTGTCAGATTATTTGAATACACTCTCAACTCTAGCGCGCAGAGAACTAGAACGAATAGATCCAAATTATGAGACTCTGGATAGGGAATGGGTGAAACAGGGTACGGAGCCTGATGAGAAGAATTTCAGGTCTTATACCCTTATGCCTGACGGGCTTCATATTATATTCGATGAATACCAGGTGGCGTCTTATGTGGCGGGTCATGTGGAGATAGTGATACCTTATTCAAAGTTATCTGGTATGTTATCTCCTGATTATAAAAATATATTAAAGTGATGCCGTCTAAAGAAACAGAATTATTTGTTTTTGATTTAGATGGAACCTTGGCTCCATCTAAGCTTCCAATTGAAGAGGATATGGTAGCAACACTCACCAAGCTTCTAGCAAAGAGAAAGGTGGCAGTTATCGGCGGAGGATCCTTTGAGGTATATAAGAAACAGTTTGAGTCGATGATGAATTCAAATAGTCCTGTACTTAAGAACCTGTCACTTTTTCCAACTAGCGGTTCTCGTTACTTTACTTATGATAATGGGTGGGATGAGATCTATCGTCATGAATTGAGTGAAGAAGATAAGAAGAAGATTATTGAAGCTATCAATCGCGCGATAGAATCAAGCGGGGTCTCACTACCACAAATGACATACGGAGAGAGAGTCGAAGATAGGGGTACGCAGATTAGTTTCTCAGCTATTGGCCAAGAGGCTCCAGAATCCGAGAAGGCGGTCTGGGATCCAGATCAGAAGAAGAGGTTTAAAATCAAAGCCATACTTGATGGCCTTATCCCTGAGTTTGAGATAAGGATAGGTGGGATGACTACCATAGATATAACCAAAAAGGGTATTGATAAGGCATTTGGTATTAGGATGATGCAGAAGTATCTCGGAGTATCGATTGATAAGATGTTTTATGTTGGTGATGCGCTGTTTAAGGGTGGTAATGATGAAGCTGTTTTGACTACTGGTATTAAGACTCATGAGGTAAAGGATCAGAAGGAGACTAGAGAGTGGATTGAGTCAGTCATACCTCTTCTGGACTAATTTACCAAAAGCGGGTATAAATTGAGGGCAACCGCAAGGAAGCATGGCGACCATAGTTTAGTGGTAAAACTCCGGTTTGTGGATCCGGCGTTATGGGTTCGATTCCCATTGGTCGCCCACGGCGACAAAAATATCCCGCTTTATGCGGGATATTTTGTTGACGCTTCGCGTCATTTGGGAATCGAACGGCGGAGCATACGAAGTCTGAAATCAGCAGATTTCAGATGCGAGCCGGTGCCCAGACTAAAAATGTGCGACGGCACATTTTTAAGTCGAGGGAGATATCCCATTGGTCGCCCCTGGAAAAAACAAAAAGCATCCGCAAGGATGTTTTTTGTTTTGGCTACAGGGTATACAGATTGGGAATCGAAGTGGCGGGCGGGGCATACTTGCCATACTCTATTTTTTTGATAGATTTCCTGTGGAGTTCTTTACTGCAGATTACCCCATGGGAAACTTACCGGTTGACGGGATGTCGATCGGTTCCTTTTTGGAATATTGGTATCATCGTGAACCGAACTAGTTTCAGTGGTAAGTAATACACCAAGATTAAGTAGTAACCTCCTAGGCGCTGATTTCTCTGAGATCAGCGCCTCCTTTTATTTTGAAAAGATGATAATATGGTTATATGTCCCAACTTGCAATTACAGCTACTGCTATACTTTCTGGAGCAACACTTGTTGCTCAGGTGATTATTATTATCGCGACTGTTGCTATGCTTTCTCTGGTCTTTAGAAAGCCTGATACCTACCTTCATCACTTGGTACGTAAGACTGCTGATCACGCATTCCTTTTTGGTTTTCTTGTTAGCTTCGGGTCACTTGTTGGAAGTTTGATTTATTCAAACATCATCGGATTTGATCCTTGCGAGCTATGTTGGTGGCAGAGAGTGTTTATATATCCTCAGGTAGTTATATTTGCTATCGCTCTTTATAACGAGAAGGTAAATAAGGTGCAGGATGATATGGTCTTCCTTTATAGTCTCGTTCTCTCACTTATCGGTGCTTCTATCGCAGTCTTTCAGTATTATGGTCAGATGTTTGATCCGTCACTTCTTAGTGCCTGCGCATCGACAGGGGTATCATGCTCAAAAATCTTCTTCGTATCTTATGGGTACATCACTATCCCTATGATGTCTCTTACCGCCTATCTGTTTCTCATACTTTTCTATTTCTTCAATCGCCACAAGAGGGTATCTCATAGAAGCTAATGCTTGACTCGGTTATACAACTACGCAACTCCTTAACAAAAGGTGTTTATAAGTATTTGTTGAAGCCCGTTTTCTTTAGAAATGACCCAGAATTCATCCATGATGCAATGGTCTCATTTGGAGAATTTATTGGAAGGTTTCGGATTTTGAAATTTTTTTTGAAAATTACTTATGGTTATAAGAGTGTTGTTTTGAAGCAAAATATTTTGGGAATTAATTTTGATAATCCAATCGGACTTTCAGCTGGTTTTGATAAGGATGCTCGGCTTATGAATGTTTTACCTTCTATTGGATTTGGGTTTGAAGAAGTTGGGTCTGTGACTGGTAATTATTGTGAAGGTAATCCCAAACCCAGACTATGGAGAATGCCTAAATCTAAAGGCCTCTTAGTTTATTATGGGTTAAAAAATAGGGGAGCCGATAAGATTGCGGAATCAATGGGCACTTCTAAGTATGAATTTCCTGTTGGAGTAAGTGTTGCTATGACTAATTGCAAGGCGAATTTGGATATTCAAAATGCTATTGATGATTTCGCCAAAGCATTTCGGATAATGGAGTCGAAGGGGGATTATGTGACTATTAACATTAGTTGCCCGAATACTTTAGGTGGTCAGCCATTTATTGATAAGAATAATCTGGATCAGTTATTAGCTAGACTTGATACTATCGAAACACAGAGACCAGTATTTATAAAATTATCTCCGGATTTAAATAATGATGAATTGGATTGTTTGCTTGATGTCTTGAAGTCGCATCGTGTTCACGGAGTTATATGTGCCAATTTAACCAAGAAGAGAGATAATCCAAAGATTATTGAAAATGATTTACCCTTGGTTGGTGGTGTTAGTGGAGAGCCTGTGAGGGAGATTTCTAATAATATGATTTCGCATATATATAAGCGCGAGGGCGATAGGTTTGTGATTGTTGGGTGTGGTGGAGTGTTCTCAGCCGAAGATGCTTATAATAAGATTAAGTTAGGAGCCTCTCTTGTTCAGATGATTACAGGATTGATATATGAAGGTCCTCAGGTAATAAGTGAAATAAATAGAGGTTTAGTAGGTCTACTTAAGCGCGATGGTTATAAGAATATAGAAGAGGCAAGGGGAGTGGAATCTAGAGTTTGATGTTCTCGTAGACTGCGGCGGGGAAGTCTTCGTGCCAGTTACCACCGATAAGGTAGTTACCAAAACTCCAATTACCCCCTGTCCATGAGAGGTACCGGATGAAGAGGTCTCCTTCGGGACTCCGATCAATTGTGCCCCAGAAGAATATATACTTTGCGCTTCCTTTGTTATCCACTTTCCACTCATCCGGAATCTCGTCTTGGTTTTCTTTGAGGTATTGCCAAATAGAAGCATTCATTGTTGGCACACCCTTCTCTCTTAGAAATTCATAGAGATTATTACCTCGTATTGAGCCCTCGACTTGCATTGGGGCTAGAAATAGATGGTCTTTGAACTTTGATTTATCCCAGTCTAGCAGTCCTCGCTTGTGCTCGTGTTCGGCGATGGACCATAGTAGGGCATAGGGCTTTGGGGTCGCGTTGGTATCTATTTGTTTAGTTTGGTCTGGCATGTCTAAAATCATAGCACAAATAACATACACAAGTGATTTGGCTTGATCTAGCTTTCACGGTAAACTGGTTACATGCAAGAAGGGTTTCCATTTGATATAAGTCGGCCATGGGGAAGTATGAGACAGTTCTCTCTTAATGTTTCTACTACCGTAAAACTAATTACAGTAAACCCAAACGAGGTTCTAAGTCTCCAGAGTCATAATAAGAGGCAGGAATTCTGGAGAGTAATCTCTGGAAGTGGAGTATTTGAAATAAATGGAGAAAAGCGAGAGGTGGGAGTCGGTAGTGAGGCCATGGTTGAGATTGGAGCGCATCATCGAGTGAGCGCAGGCGGAGATGGTATGCAGTTTCTCGAAATCGCATTTGGTGAATTTGATGAAGAAGGAGATATTGTGCGTTATGAGGATAAGTATGGAAGAGTATAGATATGTTTAAGCTTACTCGATACAAGGATAATCCGATATTGTCGCCTTCGCCTGACTGTCCGTTTGAGAAGGAAGGTGTTTTAAATCCCGGAGTAATACTAACTGATAAGGGAGCGGTGATGCTCTATCGAGCAGTAGGTGAGAAGCAAAATTATGTTTCTCATATCGGACTCGCAACAAGCACAGACGGCTTTCACTTTACTAGAAATGGCACCGAACCTGTATTTGGACCGAAGGAAGTGTTTGATAAATGGGGAGCAGAGGATCCTAGAATTGTGAAGATTGGTGATGATTATTATGTGACTTATGTTTGCGTACCGGATCCTGTGCTTATGGATGGGCATGCAGTAGAAAGGAAGAAACCACTTGAGACTTCGGTTGCACTTCTCAAGACTCGGGATTTTAAGAATTTTGAAAACTTAGGAGTTATTACTCCACCATCATCTGATAACAAGGATGTTGTTTTGTTCCCGCGCAAGATCAATGGTCGTTACGCAATGCTTCATAGACCAAACCATTGGAACAAAGAGTGGTGTAAGACACCTTTCGAGAAGACACCAGAAGATAATCTACTTTGTGCCATGAGTGATTTGCCTGAAGCTCCTGGTATATGGATTGCTTGGTCTGATGATTTAATCCACTGGGATAATCATGAGCTCATTATGTCTACCTTTCGTAGCTTTGATGCCAAGATTGGCGCCGGACTTACTCCGATTGAGACTCCTGATGGGTGGTTACTTATCTATCACCACGTAGAGAAAGCTGGGCAAGGCAGACTCATCTATTCGACTCGCGCAGCATTACTTAATCTCAAAGATCCAAGAAGGCTTTTGGCAGATCTACCATACAGTATCCTTCCTCCAGAGATGCCCTATGAGAAAAACATAGTCTTTCCTTCAGGAGGATTCGTCCATGAAGGTAAAATCTATGTTTATTATGGAGCGTCTGACTTTTCGATTGGACTTGCTACTGGCGACTTACATGAATTGCTTTCAGAATTGAGGGCACACATATAGTGATGAATAATATTCAATCAGCAAAAAAGGCGACCATCGTCTATGTAACAACATTTCCTCCTCGCGAGTGCGGTATTGCGACATTCACATCAGACTTGATTGAAAATTTCGACAAGCTTTATGGCAAGCAAGAGGAGACCAAGGTATTGGCGCTCTCAATTGATAGTAATGATCATAATAAATATCCAAGAAGGGTAATAGGTCGGATACTGCAAGACGAGGTGGCGGATTATGAGAAGGCAGCTCGAATGATAAATGACATGCCTGAAGTTGAGCTCGTTGCTTTGGAACATGAGTATGGCATATATGGAAAGGATTATGGTAAGAATGTTTTGGTGTTTTTGGATTTAATCAATAAGCCTGTGACTGTTACTTGCCACACAGTGCTTCCAAATCCAGCACCAGAGATGCTTGCTGTTATGAAATCAATAATTGAGAAAGTAGATAGGGTGATAGTGATGACCAAGACTTCAGAGAGGATTTTGAAAGAAGTGTATGGAGCAGACCCAAATAAAATCAAAGTAATTCCGCACGGGATTCATCCTGTGCAATTTTCTTTAGGGCAAGATGCCAAAAAGGAGCTTTGTTTGGGTACTCATAAGATTATTTCCACTTTTGGATTCTTGTCGCGAGGTAAGGGTATTGAGTACGGTATCGAGGCCATGGCCTCGATAGCTCGGGAGTTTCCAGAGGCAACTTATCTCATTATTGGTGAGACTCATCCAGTGGTCAAAAGAAATGAAGGTGAGGTTTATAGAGAAGAGTTGAAAGCTCAGGCCAAAAGACTCGGACTAGAAAACAAAGTAATTTTTATTGATAAATATTTGGATACCAAAGATTTAATAAAGTATCTTGAAGCAACTGATATTTACTTATCTTTATCTCAGAATCCTGATCAAGCTGTGTCCGGTACTTTAAGTTATGCTTTGGGTACTGGTAGGCCTGTTATTTCCACTCCATTTGCGCAAGCACGAGAAATAATCACTGGGGACGTTGGTGCTCTTATAAGTCTCCAAAATAGTAGTGATATCGTGAAAGAGGTCGGGGGATTACTTCGAGACGAAGAGAGACGAATTGCTCTGGCTAAGAATGCTTACTTTCACACAAGGATAATGACCTGGCAGAATGTTGCGCTTACTTATATGAGAGAGTTTGCGACGCTGGCACCAAACCTTGCCAAGAGGCAGATGGTAGCACCAGAACTGAAGCTCAGTCATTTATTGGAACTAACAGATGATTTCGGTGTGTTCCAGTTCGCATCGCTTAATAAACCAGATCCAAGTTGGGGATACACAGTAGATGATAATGCGAGGGCGCTGGTTTTGATGGTTTGGTGCTCGACTCTCTCTGGTTTTAAATCGGTTGTAAATAAATATTCCAAAATATATTTGAACTTGCTACTCGAAGCTTTTGATGGGTCTAGATTTGCCAACTATTTTAATACTAATAGACAGCCGGTTGTTGATAAGAATAATGACGAGAACTTATCCGATACTAATGCTCGTGCATTATGGGCGTTATCGGAGGTTGTGTGTAGTAAGTTGCAGTTTTTTGTTCGTTATAAAGCGAGAAGGGTATTTAAGTCTTTGCTAAAGAATAATACTGAACCATCCTCTCCTAGAGCTTCTGCTTTGATAATTAAATCTTTGGCCAAATACTACGGTGTTAGTAAGGTTGAATCATTGAAGAATAGTCTCATAAAGCATGCGGATTTTTTGGTATTTAGATTTAATGAGACTGCTAATCCTGAATGGCAGTGGTTTGAAGATATTCTTTCGTATTCAAATGGTCTTATGCCCGAGGCGTTATTTATTGCTTATGAGGTTACAGGAGATAAAAGGTATCTGGATGTGGCAGAGGCATCGCTTCAATTTTTGATTAGTCAGTCATTCGAAAATACTACCGCTATGCCTATTGGGCAGGCGGGATGGCTTTTGAGAAATGGTAAGAAGCATATATATGATCAACAACCAGAAGAGGTGTGCGCTTTAGTACTTGCTCTTGAAACTGGTTACAGGGTTACTCACAATGTAACTTATAAAGAAAGAATGGAGCAGGCTTTCAATTGGTTTTTGGGTAATAATGTTTTGAATCAGATGGTTTATTCTGAGATGACGGGAGGGTCTTATGATGGTGTTACCGAAAAGGAAGTTAATCTAAATCAAGGCGCAGAATCAACGATATCTTATTTATTAGCAAGAATAGTTATTTCAAATTACAACAATCTCAAATAAGTCATGAAGATTATTCAGCTGAACGTAGAGAAGGATAAGCACCGAGAGGGGGTAAGAAGTCTAATAGAAAAGTTTGATCCAGATGTTTTGTGCCTTGAGGAGGTGATTTTTGATCCGTCACTTCCTTCGTTTGAAGATAGGTTTGGTGCGAGTGGGGTATTCGTACCTGTTTTACTTGATGACTTTGGACGTAAGCAGGGGACAGCAATCGTTTCCAAACATGGTCTTAAGGATGTTGAGATTAAATATTATTGGAAGGATAAAGAGGAGCTTCTAAAGGACATTCATAGAGAAATAAATGGTGAATTCCACTATGCTTTAATAAAAGCCACGATTAGTTGCGAAGGCACGGATTATAAGGTCGCTGTGACGCACTTTCCTGTAAGTTATCCCGGGACTAGAGTATCTGAATTCCAGATGACATGCTTCGAAAATTTAAAGCCAATGATAGATTCTTGCGACGATATTATATTTTGTGCAGATTTAAATAGTGCTAGAGGGTTACCTATTTATGATTATTTCGCGGGCATACTTAATGATAATGTGCCAAAGGATGTGACTACTACAATTGATGGTGCTTTACACAAGGCGGGACCGCTACCGTTTGTAGTCGACTGTATGTTTACTAGTAATAATTATGATGTTTCTAATATGAATCTGGTAGACGGAGTGAGTGATCATCTTGCTCTCCTGGCTAATATTGTGAAGAAGGTATAGGTATTTGACTTTGTTTTTTGGTATAATATCTTCGTGACTAAACCATATCTTCATTCCAAATGGTTTGTAACTCTTCAGATACTCATAATCCTTGCTTTAGGAGTAGCTGCTTCTTGGTACTTGGCTGGAGTGGTCTTCGATAAAGAGAAGGAGGCATTGGTGCTTCGAGTAAGTAATGCTGCTGCTGTATTTGATCCAGAAATAGTCGAGAGTCTCCAAGGAGCAAGCAGTGACATAGATAACCCAAGCTATAACTACCTAAAGCGCAAACTAGTTGATTTAAAGTCAATCAATAGTGATGCGAGGTTCGTATACCTTATGGGATATAGGCAGGATATAAATAAACTCTTCTTTTATGCTGATTCAGAATCACCCAAGAATACAGAGTCGTATTCTCCCCCAGGGCAAGTCTATGATGAATCAACACCTCTTGAGATTAATAATTTCTTAAACGGAGTAGCCTTCGCTGAAGGTCCTTATAAGGATAGTTGGGGAAGTTGGGTATCGGCGTATGCACCTCTTTATTCTAGGGAGACTGGATTACCAGTTGCGATTATTGGTATTGATGTTAACGCGTCCAAGATTATATTGGATGTTTTGTATGCTACGAGCCTGCCGTTTATTTTGGCGGTATTTTTGGCCATCATTTTCTTCATATCTCATAGGATGAAAAAGAGAGAGAAGCTAAATGAGCTCAATAATATAAAGATGGAGTTTACGTCTTTCATGTCCCATGAGATAAGAGGTTATGTGACAAAGGTGAAGGGTGGTATGCGGTCACTTCAGGACGAAGAGCTTGGGGCGCTATCTGATGATCAGAAAGTGTTCCTTCACGATATGATTCAACAGACTGATGATTTTAGTGATTTGGTAGAGGAGTTCTTGGATATTGGTAGGATCGAGCAGGATAGTGAGATAACTCTCTCAAAAACAGATGCCAACATTATGGATATCGTGAAGGGTGTTGTTTCTGATGCGAGGGAGCTACTTTCTAAGAAGTCTGTGACTGTCGTTTATGAAGGTAATATTCCAGAGAGAATATACTCAAACTGCGATAGTAATAAGATTGCTCGAGTGTTCTCTAATGTTTTGACCAACTCAATCAAATATTCTCCCGAAAAGAGTACTGTGCATATTGGCTATATTGATTCTAACTTATCACACACCATATACATCAAAGATGAAGGTATTGGTATCCCAGATGAAGAAAAGAATAATGTGTTCAAAAAGTTTTTCCGTGCGAGTAATGCTCGAGATAGTCACCTAAACGGTACGGGTCTTGGGCTATACTTCTCAAAACTCATAGTAGAAAAGCATGACGGTAAGATTTGGTTTGAATCATCTTCTGGTCGAGGTACTACGTTCTTTATTTCTCTTCCTAAAAGCTAATGAAGTATAAGGTTTTCGCAATTTCATTCGCTTTGTTCATATCATTTAGTAGTGCTTACGCGGCATCTTATTATTTGATTAATCCTCTAACTAATAGAACATATACCAATCAATCATCATCCACCAAGGCAACTTCTACACCGCCTCTTGGTTGCGTAGCTTCTTCTTATAATGTATATCCAAATGATAAGGTGCTATTTAGTCCAAAGACTTATGGAGGGTTCATGCCTTCTAAATATGAGTGGATAGGTCAGAGCACCACCACATCAAATGGTCCAGTACTCTTAGCATTCTCTTATCCTGGTAAGTATAAGGTGGTCCTAAAGGCGATTGGCTGGGACGGGGGATATGCTATTGCTTCTTGTGATGACGTTAGTGTTGATTACTCAAATAACCACACCACCTCTACTACTAGCCCTGCTAAGTACTTATTTAATTTCACCTCGACTACTACCAGAGCACTCATACCAGAAGAGGAAACACCTCTACCAAGTAGCTGTCTTAACTTGGGGCAGGATTTAAGTTATGGATATGGTGATGATGTTATTAATCCTAAAACAGGAGTGATATATAAGTTACAGCAGTTTCTAAAAGACTTTGGATTTCTCAAGTTAAATCCTTCAGGTTACTTCGGTACTGCGACCAAGAGTGCTGTTATAGCGTTTCAAAAATCAGCGGGCATCAGTCAGACTGGATATGTCGGTAAATTAACAAGAGAAGCAATAAAACAAAAATCATGCCAACAATAAAATTTTCTAGATTAATTTTTATACTATCTATTGTTGTTGCGTCTACTAATTTTGCTTATGCTTTGGATTTTGTTTCTTCTTATCCAAATACCAATACAGTAATTAAAGAGGGTGATTTGATACGAATCATGTGGTCAGGAGAGTTAAAGCAACAGGTATATGGGAGCAATAGCCCATCACCGTATTTGATGCTTGCTTTAACTAGCTCTAGTAATAGTAATACTCCCGTGAACATTGGAGTGGCTGACGTTACTGCAACATCTTTCTTGTGGCAGGTACCTCAAGGTGTCACTAATTATTTCAAGGGAGAGAGTAAATACAAGGTAAGGTTTACTAGAGGAGATCAGGTTGCTAAGAGTGCGACATTCGTCATACTAAATATTGCGAGCACAACTAATAAGTCTGTTGCAACAACAAGTGATTCTACTGATTATAACATAACTTACACACCGTTTCTCTCTGTTGGAGCTGATGGGGTATTTGATCCATTAGGGACCAAGGGCACTACTGCAGCTATTAATTATGGATTTGGAGTAAACATCAATCCAGTAGCAACAAGCGAAGTCTCTCCTAATGATCAGATGGTGCAATCGACTGGAGCATGTGATGTTATTTCACATGATCTATATATCGGGGTCTCTGGTAGAGATACCGAAGTCACAGCACTTCAGGAGTTTCTTATCAAGAATAAATTCCTTGATGCTTCAGCAAGTGGATACTTCGGTTCAAAGACTGATAAGGCGGTCAAGGCTTTCCAAAAGGCAAATGACATTAGTCAAAGTGGATATGTAGGCACAATTACGAGATCAAAAATAAAATCAATCTGTGAATAATTCTAAAGCAGTATTTGCTGGTGGATGTTTCTGGTGTGTTGAGCACGACCTTAGATCTATGGCTGGAGTGGTGAACGCTTACTCAGGATACTGTGGCGGGGAAGGTAATCCAAGCTACGAGAATCATGTGGGCTATAGAGAGGCTGTGATGGTTCTTTATGATAATACCAAGATTAGTTATAAGAAGTTGTGTCAGTTTTTCTTAGATCATATTGATCCGACAGATGGTGGTGGGCAGTTCTATGATAGAGGAGAGAGTTATAAGACTGCTATATATTATGAGACCCAAGAGGAAGAGGAGATTGCGAAATCACTTATAGAAGAGCTCGATTCAAGTGGGGTCTATGATGACCCTGTGGCCACAGAAGTCTTACCACTTCAGAAATTTTATAATGCTGAAGAATATCATCAGAAATATGCTTCCAAAAACCCAGCGCATTATGAGGCTTATAGCGAAGGGTCAGGTAGAAAGGAGTTTGTTAACCGAGTCTGCATGATACGTGATGAGAAGAAGATAAAGTGGAGGGAGTAGTTTTTATTTACATGTTATAATTAAATGTATGAAGAGACATCTTATTTCATCAGTTAGTTCTTTTGTAGCAACTATGTTTTTAGGAGGCGGTATTGTAAATTTTTTTAGATTTAATGGCGGAGTCATTGTTTTATTTACAGTTATGATTATTTTTTTTCTTAGCGTTGAGAAATTTATTTTCCATATTTTGTATTCAGATAATAATCAGGCATCGAATTTAGTTGCCACTGGAACAAAATTGTTCAGTTCAAGGCTGTATGTAATAAGTAGCGTGTCAGTTGTTTTGTTGTTTATGTTGATTTCTGTTTTGTCTATCAATCAAGGGTTAAAAACTACTAATGCAAACGAAGCTCTTTTCATTGCTACGTTTATTATGCTCTGTATGCTTGTTCCTATTTTCGATACAATTAAGAGGATTGATAGATCTACAAACAGTTCGGATTGCTACAAACTTATTTTACTCGTTATAGTTTTTTGTTTAATTTTCTCTCTATTTGCAGGAGTTCCGGATTATATTTTGGCATTATTAAATTAATTTAATAATGCTTGATTTTTAAAAGACTCGGGTGTAACCTATCAAACATGACAGTAAAGCGTAATTTTTACGGATTTTATTTTTGGACACGAGCCCTTAGGGATCGGTAATTTTGCGTTAGCCTCTAACACAAACCACCGGCCCCTGGGCCGGTGGTTTCTTTATTGGGAAGGTGTGCTTCAACAACGGAGCCCACCTGTCCGATAGGGACACCGAACATCAACACACAAACGTCATGCAATTTTCAAAAGAAAAAAGCCTTCTCCTTTTCGGAATCTTCGGCACCCTCACCGCTCTTGGTTACAAGTTCTCAATTGTGGTTATGGATGATTGCATCGATGTATCTGGAAGTGGGGCGTGTCTGGATTACATCCAGAAGGAAATGAAATAACGATAATGTGACCCAGCGGTTCTTCGGAACCGCTACTTTATAGAGATTCCAAATGACTTGGAGTTTCTTAGAGTAAATGAAAATCAATAATTTAAAATTAAATAATTATTATTACTATTCTCAAAAAAAGAGGTTGGATTTTGGTATTGGAGAATAGAAAATAATTAAACTCAAATTTCAAAACCCGACTTCGTTAAGTCGGGCTTGTTCTTTAACTCAAGCAATACTATGAAAATCGGCATACTTGGAAGTGGGCGTGAAGGAGGTTGGTGGAAAAGGTTTTTCGAATCACATGGCCACGAGGTCATTGTTTCGGATTGTGCGGAAACTAATCTTTCCGTAATCAATGGTGCTGAGGTTATCATTATCGCAGTGCCAATGAGTGCGATTGCTAGTGCCTCAAGTCAGGTGGTAACCCACGCATCAGCAGGGAAGCTTATCATATCTGTTTGCGGACTGATGACTCCGGTTGAAAATATGTTTTCTCTGGCTATGCCCGAGGTTGCATTTTTTCACCGCATGATTGGCCCACAAGTGCCTAATATGGAGGGTCACAGTATGATTGTTAACAAGCTTCGCCTTCGGAAGTGGGAAGGGTTTGTTGATCAGGTGATTGTGGATACCAAGGCAAGCGTGGTTGAATCAACATCATCTGATCATGATCGCATGGAGGGCCTTACTCAGGGCCTGGTTCGCATCATTATGCTTGCTTTTGGTCATGTGATATCGGAGGCACCGCTTTCTGTAACACAGTTTAAAAACGCACCATTTCAAGGGCTTGTTGCAGTCCTGGCTCGCATTCTTGATTTCGGACATCTCCTCTCGCGGGATATGGTGTTCGAAAATCCTCATGTCAGTGATTGGATTAGGTTACTTGGTGATGCAATGATTGAGGTGAAAGGTAATCCGGAAATGTTTGAGGAAACTTTCGCTAAGCTCAGTGCATTTCTTGGTCCTGAAGCAATCAAGTCGGGATCTCTCACCATCGCTCAGCTGGCTTAGTCGCATGCTTATTTTGAGTTACCGCACACCTCCTGGTGTGCGGTTTCTTTTTATTTATGATAATGTTTCTTTATGGCTATTATTCTAGATGGTAAAAAGTTGTCCGAAGAAATTGCTTTTATTCTCAAGGAGAAGATTGCTTTGATGAAGTGGAAGCCAACTCTCGCAATCGTTCAGATTGGAAATCTTTATTCTTCTAATATTTACATAAAGCACAAGAAAGCTTTCGCAGATAGAATTGGAGCTTTGGTGGAACATATCGTCTTGAAAGAGGATGTGACTCTTAAGGAAGTTTTGAAACTCATCAAAAAATTAAACAAAAATAAAAAGGTGCAAGGGATTCTAGTCCAGATGCCAATACCAGAGCATCTTGATAAGAGGACTATTATTGATGCGATTGATCCTAGAAAGGATGTGGACGGTCTCCATTCTGCTAATGCAGGTAAATTATTTATTAGAGACACAAGTGGGATTAAGCCAGCGACTCCGAAGGGGATTATCTCCTTGCTTCATCACTATGATGTAAACCTGGAGGCCAAAAAGGTGCTTGTTATTGGTAGGTCTCTCCTTGTTGGTAAGCCTTTGGCGATGCTTGTGTTAAATGAGAATGCTACTGTGACTATTGCTCATAGCCATACGAGGGATTTGGCGAGTCTTTCTAAGGAACATGATGTGGTCATTGTGGCGGTAGGTAAGCCATTTCTAATAACCAAAGATCATGTGAAAAAGGGTCAAATAATAATTGACGTAGGGACTAATGCAATGGACGGTACTAAGACTTTGGAAGAAGTTGGTAAGAAAAAGCTGGTTGGCGACGTCATATATGACGAAGTTTCCAATATAGTTGAAGCGATATCTCCAGTACCTG
>CAZCQK010000010.1:2928-5114 GCA_964500855.1 uncultured Candidatus Saccharibacteria bacterium | reverse complement strand
GGTTAATATAATTTATTTATCTATGAATAATGAATTTTGGTCTATGGGTATAACAAGGAAGTCGTTAGTAACACTATTTGTTATCCTGTCTCTATTTCTTCTTTCTAAAACTATTGGAGAGATTATGAGTTATAGAAGTATTGGAGGGACTTCTACGCCCGGTACCATTACTGTTACTGGTTCGGGAGATGTGTTTGCGGTGCCGGACGTTGCTACTATCAATTTTTCTATTGATGAGACTGGCAAGACTATGGAGGAGGCTAATAATAAGGCGTCAGATAAGAACAATGCTGTACTCAAATACTTAAAGGATAAGGGTATTGATGAGAAAGATATAAAGACTGAGAGTTATAACGCTAACCCACAGTATGACTACAGCAATCAAGTAGTGTGCATCAAGTATCCATGCCCACCATCAACGCCAAAGATTGTTGGATACGAGGTAATGATTTCTGTTTCTGTTAAGGTCCATAAGGTAGATCAGGCGGGCACACTATTAAGTGGTATCAGCGCGCTCCAGGTATCAAACATAAGTGGTCCGACCCTCGGTATTGATGATGCGGATACTCTAAAGTCAGAAGCAAGAAAGAAGGCTATTGATTCTGCGAAGTCTCATGCAGAAGAATTGGCGAATCAACTTGGAGTCAGACTAGGTAAGATCTCAAGCTTCAGTGAATCTCAGGGAGGATATCCAGTACCTATGTATGCTGCGATGGAATCTAAGGCAGGAGTAGGTGGGGGGCCAGTATCACCTGATATCGCCACAGGTCAAAACAAGGTAACTGTCACAGTCTCGCTTACGTACGAGATAAGGTAGTCAGGGCTTCATCCCCCTCCTCAAATGAGGAGGGGTGCCTGTAGGGCGGGGTGGTTTGAAGATTAAACACAACCTCACCCGGCATAAGAATGCCACCCTCTCCTTAAAAAGGAGAGGGTCAGGATGAGGTTGACTAAAATCTCAAAAAGGGGTACTCTTAGGGCACCCCTCCGAGGGGTTTTTTAGTAAGAAAACAACATGAAAATCACTGATTATCTTAAGGAAGTAAAGGCTGAAATGGCCCATGTAAGCTTCCCATCACGTAAGCAGACCATTCTATTTACTAGTGTGGTTATTGTACTTTCTCTTGGGATGGCTATTTATTTGGGTCTTGTAGATTATGCGCTTAATCAGTTGGTAGGTAAGTTTTTAATTTAAAATACCATGTCTAAACAAGCAGAAGGACAGAGAAATTGGTACGCAATCCATACCTACGCTGGGTATGAGAATGCTGTTGCGCGTAACTTGAAGCAACGTATAGAGTCTCTTGGAATGGAGGATCGTATCTTTAACGTGCTTGTTCCAACTGAGAAGAAGTTCAAGGTAAAGGCTGGTAAGAAAGTAGAAGAGGAGGAGAAAATCTACCCTGGATATATTCTAGTAGATATGATTGTTACCGATGATTCTTGGTACGTAGTACGAAATACTCCTCGCGTTACTGGGTTCGTTGGTTCTGGAGTATATCCTGTACCGCTCGATAAGACTGAGGTGGATGAGCTGTTTAGGCGAATGAATTCTGGTACCACCAAGCACAATATTGATCTCGAAGTCGATGACGCTGTTACCATTGCTGATGGTCCGTTTAAGGATCTCGAAGGTAAGGTATCAGAAGTCGATGATGAGAGAGGTAAGGTGAAGGTGCTCGTATCGATGTTCGGTCGCGAGACGCCGGTAGAATTAGATTTCCTTCAGGTGAAGAAAATCTAAAGAGAGTGCCGGGATTCTAAATAGCTTCTATATTTAGATACCACAAAGAAATTTATCCCAAGCACTAGATTAAGAATTAAATTAAAGTCATGGCAAAGAAAATAACAAAAAAATTAAAACTTCAAATCCCTGGTGGTAAGGCCGTTCCTGGTCAGCAGCTCGGTCCAGCGCTTGGTGGTGCTGGTATCAACATTGGTGAATTCGTAAAGAGATTTAACGATGATACTAAGGCACGAGTAGGGGAGATTGTTCCTACTATCGTTGAGGTGTATGAGGATAGGACTTATGCTCTAATCTATAAGACTGAGCCAGCAAGCCAGATGGTTCTAAAGGCTATCAAGGTAGAGAAGGGTTCAGGAGAGAACTTGAAGAAGAAGGCTGGTTCAATCTCAAAGGCACAAATCAGAGAGATTGCTGAGAAGAAGATGGTGGATCTAAACGC
>CAZCQK010000010.1:0-2828 GCA_964500855.1 uncultured Candidatus Saccharibacteria bacterium | reverse complement strand
CAGGTGCTTTATTTTATTACTTTGTATTCTAAGAAAATAGTACCAGCTTCGGTTTTGGTTTCACCTTGAAGTTCAAGCTTTAGCTCTAGTTGCTCATTGAATATTGAGATACCTTTACCGAAAAGTATAGGTTCTATTGTTAGGTATATTGTGTCTACCAACCCAGCTTTAAGAAATAATGTGTAGATTGATGATCCTCCGCATATAGAGACTTCTGAAAATCCGCGAGATTCTAGTGAATCGATTAGTTCCTTGGGCTCGATGCTCGTTGATTCTGCTCCTTCATAGGTTTCACCACTTCTCGTATAGACTATGTTTAGTCTATCTTTCATTGGTTTCGGTAGAGTCTTCCAAGTGGTGGAGCCCATGATGACTACTCCTGCTCGCTTTGTGATCTCGACGAAGTGCTTCTTATCTTCCTTGCTAGTCCATAGGGCAGGGTGGTTAGCCTCCTTGGCTATGAAGCCGTCTGCGGTCTCTGCTACGATGATTGATACCTTTATCATTGTGGTATTATATTAGCATAATAAAACATATTTTATGGAGATACCAAATGAATCAAGTCCAGCAACATATACGGTAATTCAAAGACCCGATGGTCATTTTGAAATTGTACCCGATGATCTTAAGGAAGAAAGAATACGACAGTTAAATGCGATTGCTTTGGGAGGTACTTTTGCTGTTGAGCATTCTAGAAGTGGAATGAGTGAGAAGGAGGCGGAAGAGGCACTAAATGCTCTTCAAGATAATTACTAACTCGTTATCTATCATCACCATTACCAAGATGGACCCCGCGTTCTACTCTACTTTTTAGTTTCTCAATATTTATTTTTGCTATTTCTTCCATTGGGATACCAATGTGACCTGAGAGGGAGGTGATATACCATAGTACGTCACCGAGCTCCTTGGCGATCGACTTGCGATCCTCATCGTTTATGTCTCCATTTTTATGCCAGTAGATTTTCTTAAATTTCTCGCATACTTCACCTGTCTCCCCTGCGAGTCCGAGTATGATGGCCATGAAGTCAGGAGAGACTAGGTTACTACCTACCGAATGATCTGTTACCTTTGCTTGATTTTGGTATTCGTCAAAAGTCATTTATTTAACTCCTTTTTCCTTTTTTAATTCTCTTATTTTACCTTCTGAGACGTATTTGATTTCTTCTATATCTCTTTTCTTCTTTGCTTCTTTGGTCATTATGAATCCCTCGACTATGTCCTTCTGGTGGTATCTACTCTTATCTGCTTCTACCGGAGTATCTAGTTTCTCAAATACTATCTGACAGAATCTTTCTCCTGGGTAGAGCTTTACTACTTGCGAGCCAGTATTGTTTTTGATTGGGATTACGAGTTGACCTTCGTATCCTGAGTCCACAATACCTGTGAGGTCTACTGAGAGACCTTTGCGATTGGTAGATGATCTAGGGTAGAGGATGGCCATGAGGTCGTTTGGTACCTTTACGCTCTCGAAAGTTGAAGCTAGTACGTATTCTCCTGGGAGGAGTTCAAAGTATTGACCGGCTTCAAGTTCGATAACATCAAAGTATTCGGGTCTGTTTTTATCTAGGTGGTCTATGCGGAGGGCCTCACGGCCATTTGGAGTCATGTGCCATTCTTTGGGTATGAGGAAAGTATAGCCGAGACGCATGTCGACGGCGTGAGCTTGGAGCTGGAATTCATCAAGGTTTGGATTGAATCCGATTTCACCCTTCGCTACTCTCTCTAGTATTTGGTTTTTGGTTAGGACAGCCATGGGGTATTTAGTATATGGTGTAGAGTATATAGTATTTGGTAGAAAGTATACAGTATAAGGTGCTCAGCTATTTTTTTGGTTTTTTACCAACATGTTCATTCCAAGTAACTATTTTTATTGGTTGGATATTTGGTAAGGGATTGTATTGCTTCTTTATTATATCAATCATCTCTTCTGCTAGTTTTTTATCTTTCTTTTCTGCACGGTCAAAAGAATTTTTTGGCAATTCAAAATTTATTTGTTTGTGATTATTTTTTCTTTCCACCATTTTTTGTGCGATTTCAAATTGATTTTCGTAGATGTGCGCATTGGATATGGAATGACTATAAACACCAACTTTATATCCAAGCTTTTGCGCGAGCATACACTGAAGTAACGCAAATCCAGCAACATCAGAAGGAAATCCAAGATACATATCATTTGATCTCACCATGTTATGCATATGAAGTCTGTTACCTATGATGTTTATTGTAAAAGTGTAAGGACAAGGAACGTTGGCTTTTTTTACAAGGGAAAGTCCATCGGCTCTTGGATCCCAAGTGACTATAACTCCATGTCTACTTAGGGGTTCTTTTTTTAATAGGTCTATTAGTAATTTCAATTGGTCCCGTCCAAAATGTTTTCTCCATCTATATCCATAGGCAACCGTTATGACATCATTTGGGTTTGTAAATTCATCCCAGATTTTGGTGTAATCACGTAAGAAATCTGCTGGCTTACGTGCGCCTGATATGAACCATATTTGCTCAGCAACGAACATTTTTACAGGAATTGTTCTAAGTGTTAGTAGAGGGAAGCCTTCTTTTTCGATATCGATTTGGAAATGAATACCTGGGAGAGCTTTCGTTTTTACCTTTTGAAGTGAGGAAGTTTCTTCAATTCCATTTTTCAGGATTCTTTTCAGGATATCTAGATATATTTGGTCGAATTTGGTCATGGCTGGATTTATTATCTTGGTGGATATATCATACTCCACGATGAGAAAGGCTACAAATGAAGAAATACAGGCGTTGCTTTTCAGGACTCCGTTTGAGGACGGGACCCTAGAGCTCTTTTTTGCCGGTCTTGAAGATCC
>CAZCQK010000009.1:18201-20545 GCA_964500855.1 uncultured Candidatus Saccharibacteria bacterium | reverse complement strand
CAGTAGATTATGATTTAAACGTAATGCAAAGACGAAACGATATCGCAGTCGACTATATGGCAAACTCGTATACCTCAAGCAAGATAATACCTATTATTTATGGAGCACTTCACGACCTGTCTAGATCTGTGAAAAAAATAAACGAGAGCATGTACCCAGATCAAAAAATAGGACTTATAAGAGTAGATAGGATCAAAAAATAAATCCGCTCTTGCCGAAGTTGGCAGGAGCAGTTAGGATGGTCAATTGTGATTTTTGCTTGGCGGTAAGCCATTTGCCCAATCAACAATTACCATGAGAATTCCGGAAGCAATAAGCCCCCATAAAATAACACTCATTACTAAAATGATAGAACAAAATAAGCAAAAACAAAAGACAGTATTCGTCGGCCTCTCAGGCGGAGTGGATTCTTCTGTTTCTGCTTACTTACTCAAAGAGAAGGGTTATAAGGTAGTTGGAGCCTTCATAAAGGTGTGGCAACCTGATGTTGTTTGCGACTGGAAGGAGGATAGAAGGAGCGCCATGAGAGTGGCTGCGAGACTCGACATACCGTTCGTTACAATTGACTTATCAAAGGAATATAAGGAGGAAGTAGTAGATTATATGCTACGAGAATATAGGGAAGGTAAGACTCCAAACCCTGATGTTATGTGCAACAAGGAGATTAAGTTCAAGGCATTTCTTAATAAAGCACTCGGAATGGGAGCTGACATGATAGCAACAGGACATTATGCTCGCGTTAGTACGCGAGAATTTCCAATTTCTAATTTCCAATTTCCAGACAAAGAATTATCTCTGCCACCTAAAATTTACCAACTACAAACTGCCTTAGATGCTGCCAAAGAGCAAAGTTATTTTCTTTGGACCTTGAATCAAAATGAGCTGTCTAAAACATTGTTTCCAATAGGAGGCCTCATGAAAAGTGAGGTACGAAAAATCGCAGAGAAGGCGAGGCTTCATACCTTCGAGAAGAAAGATAGTCAGGGGCTATGCTTTATCGGTAAAGTAGATTTCAAAGAATTTCTAAAATCAAAGATTGATCAAAAACCTGGTGATGTTTTGGATACTAATGGCAGGGTCATTGGTCATCATGATGGCGCGTACTTTTTTACCATTGGAGAGAGACATGGGTTTATCATAACGGATAAAGGCACAAATGATGCTCCTCTATATGTTGTTTCAAAGGATGTTTTAAATAACACAATCACTGTCTCTCCAAAGTCCAATTACACTTTTAGTGATAGCCAGAAATGTAACATATTGATTGAAGAGACGAACTGGGTTAGTGAAGAACCGATAATTGGCAAAGTATATGATGCTCAAGTACGTTATCATCAGGCTTATCAAAAGTGTAAAGTAGAAGTAGGAAGTGATAGCACTGCTAAAGTAGAGTTCCTTGAGCCTCAGGTAGTTGCTAGCGGACAATCTATTGTGATTTATGACCAAGATACCTGCCTTGGAGGAGGTGTGGTAAAATAGATGAATGGATAACCCATTTGGTTACAAGAAATCAAAAAACTTTTATACCCCAGGGCAAAGTGCTCCGTTCAAGTTATCTCGTTCTAAAATTGATTTATTTACTGACTGTAAGCGGTGTTTCTTTTTGGATAGAAGGTTTGGTATTGGAAGACCACAAGGGGCTCCCTTTACTCTAAACATCGCCGTGGACGCACTGCTTAAGAAAGAATTCGACATTCATAGAGCAAATAACTCAAAGCATCCTCTAATGGAGAAATATGGGGTTGATGCTGTGCCATTCGCACATGATAATATGAACGAATGGAGAGAGAACTTTGTGGGAGTGCAGGCGCTTTATAAACCTGCCAACTTCCTCATATTCGGTGCTGTTGATGACGTGTGGCAAAACAGTGATGGTGAACTCATGGTTGTGGACTACAAGGCTACTGCTAAAGAAGGTGTGGTAGATAAGCTTGAAGGTACTAAGTGGCATGATCAATATAAGAGGCAAATGGAGATTTACCAATGGCTCCTTAAGGAAAATGGCCACAAGGTTTCTAATACAGGATATTTTGTTTACGTAAATGGTAAAAAAGATAATGAATCTTTCGACGCTAAGCTCGAGTTTGATGTTAGGCTTATAGAATATACGGGCAGGCAAAATTGGATACCAAAAGTCTTAGATGATATCAAAGTACTACTTGATAGTGATGAGATACCGGAAGCAAGTGAGTCTTGTGATTACTGTACATATAGGACATATGCAGGAGAAGCAATGCGTGATCATCTCAAATCAAATGGTAAAAAGCTTTTCAAATAAAACCAGTTTCAAATCACGAGTTATTAGTGTGGTAGCGAAAATTCCAAAAGGCAAGACCTTAAGCTA
>CAZCQK010000009.1:8778-18101 GCA_964500855.1 uncultured Candidatus Saccharibacteria bacterium | reverse complement strand
AATGCGGAAAATTTATGAGGAGATAATCAATCTGAAATCGTCTCCGCTTTATGATTACCGTATTCAAAATGACTACCAGCCTGTTATTGGTGAAGGAAGTTTGGATGCAAGAATCATGATTATTGGTGAAGCGCCAGGTAAGAATGAGGCACTTTCTGGTAAGCCGTTTTGCGGTAAGTCGGGTCAGATACTAGACGAACTTCTCGGTTCTGTTCACTTAAAGAGAAGTGATGTTTATATAACAAACCTAGTGAAGGACAGGCCAGAAGAAAATCGAGACCCAACAGATGAAGAAATAAATATTTACGCCCCTTTTCTTGATAAGCAGATAGATCTAATAAAGCCCGAGGTAATCGTTACCCTGGGAAGGTTTTCGATGAATCATATTATGAAAAGATTTAGTCTAGAAAGCGAAGTGGCTCCTATTTCTAAAAACCACGGCAGAATATATAAGATGAATGCGAAATATGGAGCAGTAAAGATAATTCCTCTCTATCATCCAGCAGCATCTATATATAATCAAAGCCTTAAAGGTGTGCTGTTTGATGACTTTAAAGCAGTTTGTTGATTTGGGTTTCGATACTCAAATGTTATTATTACTGAAGAAGGAGGTTATATGATTGATTCTGATTTTTTGCTCTTCATTCGAACACATTATTCTCTCGACCTATTCATTCATGCCGTAGCTTATCTGCGTGCAAAGCAAATACGCTACGTATATTCAGAGTATGACCTCTTTTGGGGTATGGTTGATGAAATTCAACACTCACTGAATATCTCAAGATGAATCTCAGAAAGTGAGAAAGCACTAGACCTCTTAGCCGAGGCCTTTTTGTTTGGTGCTTTAAATTTGAGCTTTGATACTATATACTACGAATCTATGACAACCAGCGAAATTCGCCAGAAATACTTAGAGTTTTATGCCAAAAACGGACACAAAATAATCCCCTCGGCTAAGCTTGTCCCCGAAAATGACCCAACCACTCTATTTACTGGTTCGGGTATGCAACCTTTGGTACCTTATCTTCTTGGAGAGACTCATCCAGAAGGCAAGAGACTTACCAACTCTCAAAAATCCTTCAGATCACAAGATATTGATGATGTAGGTGATAACAGACACACTACTTTCTTCGAAATGCTCGGTAACTGGTCCCTTGGTGATTATTTCAAGGCAGAACAGCTCCCTTGGGTATTCGAGTTCCTTACTGACGTTGTTGGTCTTGATCCCAAGAGACTTTACGTCACTGTGTTTAGAGGAGATAAGGATACCAAGATAGAAGGTGATGATGAGTCTGTTGCTATATGGAAGTCACTTTTCGCAAAGAAAGACATAGATGCGCTATATGCAGATCTAGAGAGTGAAGAAGAAGCTTCCAAGAGAGGTATTCGTGATGGAGAAAGGATATTTGCATACGATGTGAAGAAAAACTGGTGGAGTAGATCAGGTGTGCCTAAGAATATGCCAGAAGGTGAACCTGGAGGACCAGATTCTGAAATATTTTTTGAATACGATTTTATTGAGCATGATCCTAAGTACGGTACTCATTGCCACCCTAACTGTGATTGTGGAAGGTTTATTGAGATTGGTAACTCAGTGTTTATGGAGTACAAGAAGGAGGCGAGTGGATTCAGCATGCTTCCTCAGAGAAACGTTGACTTCGGTGGGGGTCTAGAGCGTATCACTGCAGCCAGCCAGAACGTCAATGATGTGTTCCAAATAGACGTATTCAAGGGTCAAATAGCCACTCTCGAGGCTCTCTCTGGTAAGGATTATGGTGACGAGAGGTATACTCAGGCGTTTAGAGTTGTAGCAGACCACCTTCGATCATCGGTATTTCTTATTGGTGATGGAGTACTACCATCAAACACAGAACAAGGATATTTCGTAAGAAGACTTCTTCGACGTGCTATAAGGTACTGGGATAAGCTCGGCATACCAAACGCAGGTATAGCATCTCTAGTAGCGCCACTACTATCCTTCTATAAGGATGCTTATAAGGAGACTTATGATAGAGCAGAATTTATTGCTTCTGAAATACAAAAAGAGGAAGAAAAATTTAGAAAGACCTTAAGTGCAGGTATAAAAGAATTCGAAAAGGGCAAGGATCCATTTATATTATTCTCAACATACGGATTTCCATTTGAATTAACACTTGAATTAGCAAAGGAGAAGGGAATTAAAGTGGATTTAGATGAGTTCAATCAAAAAATGAGGGATCATCAAGACCTTTCAAGAGCTGGGAGTGAGAAGAAGTTTAAAGGTGGACTAGGGGATACAAGTGATAAGTCGCTTCAATATCACACAGCGACTCACCTATTACAGCAAGCACTCAGGCAAGTACTGGGTGATGAAGTTGGTCAAAAGGGCTCAAACATAACTCCCGAGAGACTTCGTTTCGACTTCTCATATAGCGGTAAGATGACAGATGAGCAGAAAAAGGAAGTAGAAGATATCGTAAACTCAAAAATAAAAGAGGCACTACCTGTGCAAGTGGTCTCTCTACCTAAAGACGAGGCGGTCAAAACCGGCGCTATCCATTTCTTTGGAGAAAAGTATCCTGATACTGTAACAGTATATTACATAGGTAACACTATTGACGAAGCATTCTCAAAGGAGTTCTGCGGAGGACCACACGTGAAGAATACTAGCGAACTAAATGGTGTGTTCAAGATCCAAAAGGAAGAAGCTGTATCACAAGGGGTACGACGTATTAAAGCTGTAATCGAATAATTTATTCCACAGGCTTTTTATTTCGCATAATTCATAATAGAATATAGCGAATGAAATTCTCGTTTCTAACTCGAAAGAATAAGCTCAAGCACATGGTTGTGTTTTCTGTTGAGACTGGATTCGTTACCATGAGCGTAGTTAATCTCAAAGCAGACTTAAATGAACAGATTGTTTATGTTGCTAAGTATCCATTTACATTCGACGAGAGTCCGAGTGGTGGAGAATTGGTAAAAAAGGTGATATCAAAGATAGATGAGGCGTATGACGATGCTTCTAAGAACAAGGCTGTCGGGTATATAAATAATGCTGATGTGGTGGTGCTACTTGGGTCTCCGTGGAACATCAGCTGGTGTGATAGGTTAAATTACAACAAAGATAAGCCTTTCAAAGTAAATGATGATGTGATTGATAAGGTCATTAATGATGCCTTCGAACACAAGCATCAGGGATTTAGAATGATCGGTAAGCACGTGATGGGTTACAAGATGAATGGTTACATAATAAGTAACCCGATAGGTAAAACTACTTCAAGCCTTGAGTTGTGCGCTTATGTTGAATACGCTCCTGAAGAAATTATAGATCAGATCAAGTCTAGAATAGTACGCAGGACCCCGCATTCAAGGATATACTTCACAACAAGCACGTTCTCAGCAGCAGAAACAATCAAATATTTCACTAATACTAAGGATTTCCTTCTTATTTTACCTGAAAGTGAAGTGACTGACCTTGTAGTTGTGCGACACGGTATAATAGAAAGCACTTCTTCAATCCCTTTCGGTAGCGCTACTCTTGCGAGAAAGCTTTTCAATAAAGAGAGCGCCACAATCGACGAGGCAATATCAAAAACAAAGCGATTTCTTGCATCTGATTTCGGTAGTGATGAATTAGAAAAGCTTCGTAATGATATAGAGAGTGTCAAAAATGATTTTATCAAAATATTCAGAGACTTATTGTGGAAGATGAACGAGACAGTGCTTCTACCGCAAGATCTGTATATAGCAAACAGTGGAGTGCTCGCTCATTTCATCAAGGATTGGGTTGAGAAAGAGGATTACAGCAACGAAGCATTCACAGTAGAGGGATTTAAGGTACGAATAATCAGTGGAAAGGAGGTTGCAGAATCACTGGCTATAGAAGAAAGCGTATCTAGTATTCCGTTTGAGACTATCTCAGCTTCTGTTATCGGTAGATATTTTGAAACAAAATAAAAATAAGTTATTATTAAATTATGAAAAGCCCCTTTCAAGATATAATTCCTCCAGAAAAGCGTTCAATACGAAATGTTTCTTTAAACAAACAAGCTCCAACACCCAAAAAGATTCATCATAAGAGATCAAAGAAAGTTAAGGATGAAGAAGAGGGTGAAAACATTTCTGTTACCTTGAATGTTGAATCAGTAACAAGTGAAGAACAGAATGATCCATGGGTCTACGAGCCCAAAGAAGATTTGAAACTCTACAATAACGAGAGCTCTCATAGCAAAGCATCTCGGCTCATGATATGGCTCGTGGCTGTGGCATCTGTTTTCGTTTTGTTTTTTGCTGTTTCTTGGCTACTTTCGGGCGCTACTGTGAAGATTGGTCTAAAGAAAGTGCAGGTACCAGTATCAGGAACAATGAATCTAAGCCTATCTCCTAAGGACGATGAGGTTGGATACTCAACCATAGTCCTAACCGATAAGGCTTCTGCTACTCTTCCAGCAACAGGCCAAAAACAGGTGAATTCATACGCAACCGGCACCATAGTTATATACAACAACTACAGTGGCGCAACACAGAAGCTAGTAGCAGGCACCAGATTCGCTCTATCAAATGGATTGATTTATAAGCTCGATAGCGCAGTGACAGTACCTGGTAAAACCAGTAAGAATCCGGGTAGCGTAACCGCTAAAGTAACAGCAGAAAAGGCAGGCGCTGAGTATAATGTTGGTCTTTCAGACTTCACAATCCCGGGATTTAAGGGCGACCCTCGATATAATGGCTTTTATGCTAGATCAAAGACCGAGATGGTAGGTGGTGGGTCTGGTACTGTAGCCACAGTCGATGATACTTCAAAGAATGCGATTATTGAGAACCTAAAAGCAGGACTCGTCACAGGGTTAGAGGATAAGGTGCGTAAGGAGTTACCGAACACCTCAGTATCATTAAGTGGACTAGAAAACATCAGCTTCACGGTAGGTGAGCCAACACTCCAAGATGATAAGGCAAAGATAGAGGTAGTAGGCACAATCAAGCTATATGCAATCAATGCTAATTCACTAGCTAAGTCACTTCTAGGCAAAGCAAGTATTGAGGCACTAGACTCAACCAATATCATGGTGAACACAAGTGGCGCAACTGCTACTTCAACTGAAGTAGGAACAAGCACACTCGCCGTCACATTCAATGGTAACGCCACTATCGAATACCAGATAGATAATGCTCAATTTGCAAAGGATATTGCAGGTAAAAGTAAGGATGAAGTAGCCAAAATAACTTCTGAGAAGTACAAGGAAATTACCTCCATTTCATCAGAAATCAGGCCATTCTGGAGACGTAATATTCCAACAGATACATCAAGAATAAAGCTAATAGAGGAGTAGATTTGACTTTAGGTGTATTTATGACTTATAATGCTCTGACCTGATGGGAAATAACAAGAATATCGAAGTCAAAACCGGAAGCATAGTGGAGGCACTGCCAAACACAATGTTTAAAGTGCAGGTTGATGATGGAGATGAGATTCTAGCCTATCTTTCGGGAAAGATGCGTCTAAATCGAATACGAGTTCTCATTGGAGATCGAGTCGAGATGGAGATGGATCCTTACGGGGGAAAGGCCAGAATAATCAGGCGAAATTAAATATTATTTATACCCTTTGACTCAAAGGGCGAGGTATAGTATAGTACTCATCGTTTTTCGTTATTACGATTTATCATGAAAGTAAAAGCTTCTGTAAAGAAAATTTGTTCAAATTGCAAGCTCGTCCGAAGGAAGGGTGTTCTTCGAGTTGTTTGCAGTTCTATTAAGAAGCATAACCAACGCCAAGGCTAAACAACATGCGAGTACTAGGTATCACAATTCCAGACGACAAGAGATTAGAAATAGGACTTACATCTATCTACGGTATAGGACGACCCCTAGCACACAAGATTCTTAAGGCTTCAAACGTAGAGTTTGCTAAAAAGGGTAAGGATCTCACAATTTCAGAAGAGAACGAGATCAAGAAGCACATTGAGGAGTTCAAGCTTGAAGGTGAGCTTCGACGTGAAATTTCAGGAAACATCAAGCGATTGAAGGATATCAAATGCTACAGAGGAGTTAGACACCAAAGACGTTTGCCGGCTCGAGGGCAAAGGACTAAGACCAATGCCAGAACACTCAAGGGAGTAAAGAAGACAGCTGGTAGCGGACGAAAGAAGGCAGATAAGAAATAATAATCAAAGTTAACGATTGAGTTATGGGAAAGAAAAGGATTGCAACTAAAGAAGGTGGAGAGGCTGCATCACAGTCAAATTCATCAATTTCGAAAAAGCGTGCTGACGTAGGTGCTCTTCATGTTGAGTCAACATACAACAACACCAAAGTAGTACTAACTGATGCCAAGGGTAACACTCTCGCATGGGCTTCTTCAGGAAACTTGGGATTCAAGGGGGCTAAGAAGGGTACTCCATTTGCTGCTGCTAAGGTAGGTGAGATTCTAGGAACAAAGGCTCTCGCAATGGGTATGAAAGTTATTTCTGTAATTGTTAAGGGTGTTGGAGCGGGTCGTGAATCAGCGATCCGTGGTTTTATTTCTAAGGGTAACTTCGAAGTAAGTTCAATCAAGGACGTAACCCCAATACCACACAATGGTCCAAAGCCACCTAAGCCTAGAAGAGTATAATAATTAACCACCATGATAATCGGACCAAAATACAAACTAGCTAGAAGACTTGGAGCACCTGTATTCGAAAAGACACAGACTCAGAAGTTTAACGCATCAAAGGAGAGAAAGCAGGCTAAATTTAGCAGACCTAAGAGTGCTTACGGTGCTCAGCTAAACGAGAAGCAGAAGGCTCGCTTTACTTATGGTGTTTCAGAAAAGCAGTTCAAGAACTACGTGAAGCTAATACTCGCTCGCAAGTCAACAGATCCTCAGACAGAGCTATTTGCCGCGCTAGAAACAAGACTTGATAACGTTGTTTATCGAGCTGGATTTGCTCGAACAAGACGAGAGGCTCGTCAGCTAGTAGGTCACGGTCACATCAAGGTAAATGGCAAGAGACTAAACATTCCTTCATATATCGTAAAGGCAAAAGATGTTATCACAGCAAGAAAGGAGAGTGAAGGAAAGGGTGTGCTCGCGAACTTCGACGAGAGATTTAAGGACGTTACTCTTCCACAGTGGCTTACATGGAACAAGGAGAGTAAGGCAGTTACAGTAACTGGCGTTCCAAAATCAAATCCATCTGAACTCATGTTTGATATGGCTCAAATCATCGAGTATTACCGAAGGTAATTTGAATATAAAGAAATTATTAATTTATTTTTAAAACAATGGCTGATACAACTATCGTGCTCCCATCAAAGCCCAAGATAATTAAAGAGGAAGGCAACAGAGGATCATATGAGATCGACGGTCTTTACCCAGGCTACGGTCATACTCTAGGTAACAGTCTAAGACGCGTTATCCTTTCTTCTATCGAAGGTGCCGCTATCACATCTATCAAGATTAAGGGTGTAGCTCATGAGTTCTCTGCTATGGAAGGTGTTAAGGATGATGTTATCATGATGATCCTTAACCTTAAGAAGCTTCGAATCAAGCTTCACTCAACAGAACCTCAGACAATCAAGCTCTCAGTAAAGGGACCAAAGGTTGTTACAGCATCAGATCTTAAGCTTCCAAGCCAGGCTGAGATAATGAATCCGGAGCAGTACATAAACGAAATCACAGACAAGAATGGTGAAATCGAAATGGAGATGACTGTGGAGCATGGTCTCGGATTTGTATCTAAAGAGAACATTCAGAAGGAGCGTGTTGAGATTGGAACAATCTCACTTGACGCTATCTTCTCTCCTGTACGACGAGTTAGCTACGATGTTGAGAACATGCGAGTAGGTAACCGAACAGACTTCAACAGACTATCAATCATGATTGAGACTGACGGTAGCATCTCTCCACGAGAGGCTCTCGAGCACTCAATCGGCATTATGATTTCTCAGCTTAAGGCTATTGTTGGCTTCAAGGAGGATGAGATTGTTTCTGATAGAAAGGAGGAGCCAGAGAGAAAGGATCTAGGTGTTGACAAGGACGCAATTGACGATATCTTAAAGACTCGTATTGAGTCACTTGATATGTCACAGCGCACAATCAACGCTCTTATGAACGCAAACATTCGTACCCTTGGAGGTCTCGCTCGCAAGAAGGAGAAGGATATTCTAGAGGTAGAAGGTATGGGTGCGAAGGGAATCCAAGAGATCAAAAAGGTTCTTAAGGAGTATGATATTGAACTAAAGTAATAGTATGAGACACCACAGCAAGACAAAAAAATTCAACCGCTCACAGCATGCCCGCAAAGGACTCATGAAGTCTCTCGCTATTGCACTTATCGATAAGGAGAGAATAACAACAACCGAGGCTAAGGCTAAGGCACTACGACCATACGTTGAGAGACTAATCACTTCTGGTAAGAAGGGTACAGTCGCATCACTTAGAGGAATCGTCGCTAAAATCGGTGATAACAAGGAGTCACGAAAGGTTCAGAATGATTTCGCAAAGAGATACGCAGACAGAAACGGCGGATATGTGCGAATAGTAAAGATGCCACGTCGAGCAAAGGATGCTAGCCCTATGGCAATTATTGAACTCGTAAAGTAAATCCATGGAACACACAATAGACGCAACAAATCAAAAACTAGGACGAGTAGCAGCTAAGGCAGCTAAGCTTCTTATCGGTAAAGACAAGACTTCTTTCGTAAAGAACGCAGTCGTTGGCGAGAAGGTTAAGGTTCTAAATGCTTCAAAGATTTCAATCACAGACAAGAAGCTTAAGACTGAGACCCATGCTAAGTACTCTGGTTACCCAGGAGGACTCCGAAAGGATCCGCTAGATAGAGTAGCTTCAAAGAAAGGTTACAGCGAACTAATCAAGCATGCGGTAAATGGTATGCTTCCAAAAAATAAACTTCGAACAAAATTCATGCTTAACCTCGAAGTAACAGAGTAAATTTATGTCAAAAGATTCAAAATACATCGAAGCAGTAGGAAGAAGGAAGAGTGCTATCGCAAGAGTACGTATCGTTTCTGATACCAAGAACTCTTTCACAATCAATGATAAGCCTCTTGCTGATTTCATAAAGGTAAAGGAGTTAGAGAAAATTGCCACAGAACCACTTGAGCAGGAAGGTGCTGGTAAGTGGAAGGTAACTGCACTCGTTAAGGGAGGTGGTATCGCAAGTCAGGCAGAAGCTATTCGACTAGGTCTCTCAAGAGCAATAATCGAAAACGATCATTCTCTAAGAGGAACTATGAAGAAGGCAGGCTTCCTCAAGCGAGACCCTCGAGTTAAGGAGCGACGAAAGTTCGGATTGAAGAAAGCTCGAAAGGCTCCACAGTGGAGTAAGCGATAAAA
>CAZCQK010000009.1:5849-8678 GCA_964500855.1 uncultured Candidatus Saccharibacteria bacterium | reverse complement strand
CACAGACAACAATGCATGCTCGAGGGCAAGATGTTTTAAAATTAAAAATACTTTAAAATCACACAGCATCTGCGCTTTGCGCAGAGGTGCGCACAGAGTGAATCCTTGTCTTCAGGGGACGGGGACCACTCTGTGCGTAATGTTCTTTTCTGAAACAGGGCCTTTTTTGGCCCTTTTCTTATTCTTGATTTTAATCAAAAAAGATTTAAAATACACACACCATGAATGATTCAAATGATCAAAAAGACATAGAATTAGAGCCAGAAATCGAAGAGACTGGCGATGATATTGATTATGAAGAAGATAATCTAAAGGACGTAATCAAGTCTCTCAAGGAGAAAATAAAGACTCTTGAAAAAGAGAAAATAGATACCCTAACAAGCTGGCAGAAGGATAAAGCTGAATTCGTAAATGCCCGCAGAAGGGATGAGGAGTCGAAGAGTGAGTTTCTAAAGTTCGCAAAGCAGGGAGTAATAGAGGATTTGCTTCCAACACTCGACAGCTTCGATATGGCAGTGAACTCTCCTGTATGGCAATCAGTCTCTCCAGAGTGGAAGAAGGGTATGGAAGGTATCCAGTCACTACTCTCAAGCGTGCTTAATAAAAATGACGTTACCGCCTTCGGGGCAATAGGAGATACTTTCGACCCAGCACTTCATCACTCGATAGCAACAGTAGCAACAGATAACAAAGATAACGAACACAAGGTAGCCGAGATACTTCAGAGGGGTTACATGATAGCGGGTAGAGTAATACGCCCAGCACTTGTAAAAGTCTTTGAAATAAACGGCTAAATGACTCTTGCCAAGATAGCATAAAGTCAGTAAAATGTTGATTGATATGTCTAAATTGACTCCATATTTGGGAATAAACAACAGGAAAATCATCGCAACCAAGCGGCTTGGTAATGATGTTGCCTTGCTTGCTCAGTATGGTGACTCATTCATACTTTCTTTCGCAGAAATAGTCGTTGACAGTAACGGCTCACACCTAAAGGTTCTAGCCCAAAGACTCTTAAGCATTAACGAGGTCAAATCTGTCCTAGAGACAATATTCTCAAACAACACTTCAGCAGATCCAATACTGCTTGAATCAGCAGACCTAAACGAATGTGTATTCTCATGCACCGAGTGTGGCCGAAACATTCAATCTCCATACTTTGATACCACAGACGCATTTCTAAGTTTCCAAAAAACTAGAGGTCCGAATCTATAATCTTTACCTCTCTTAAAATAAGAGAGGTCGCATTCTTATGCGGGTGAGTTATGAATTCATAACTCCTCCCGACCTCCTCTTATCTTAAGAGGAGGAGAAAACAGATTAAGAAAACTAACCCAAACAAACTATGTCAAAAATAATTGGAATCGACCTCGGAACAACGAACTCCGCGGTAGCAGTGATGGAAGCAGGCAGTCCGAAGATACTAGAGAACGCAGAAGGTGCTAGAACAACTCCTTCAATCGTAGCTCAAGGTAAGGCAGGAGATAGGATTGCTGGCCTACTCGCAAAGCGACAAGCAGTAACAAACCCAAAGAACACAGTCTATCAAATCAAAAGATTTATTGGTCACACATTCGATGAAGAAGGTGTGCAGAAGGATAAGGCTTCAGTACCCTACGACATGCAGAAGTCTGCAAACGGCGGTATAGAAGTAAAGATGGGAGATAAGTGGCTACGCCCAGAAGAAGTCTCAGCTATGTTACTTCAGAAAATCAAGGCTGATGCCGAAGCAAGACTCGGAGAGACTGTTACTGAAGCTGTGATCACCGTACCCGCGTACTTTAACGACGCTCAGAGACAGGCTACCAAGGATGCTGGTAAGATTGCTGGCCTTGAAGTGAAGCGAATCATCAACGAGCCTACAGCCGCCGCTCTAGCATACGGATTTAATAAGAAGAAAGACGAGAAGATCGTAGTATTCGACTTCGGTGGAGGTACTTTCGATATTTCTGTACTCGAAGTTGGAGATGATGTGGTTGAAGTGAAGTCAACTGATGGTGACGCTCATCTAGGTGGTAAGGATATCGATCAGAAGATTATTGGATTTCTTGCTGAAGAGTTTAAGAAGGAGAGTGGTATAGACGTAAGAAACGACGCTCTAGCGCTCCAACGACTAGATGAAGCAGCGGAGAAGGCTAAGATCGAGCTCTCAACAGCAGTGCAGACCGAAGTAAACATTCCATTCCTAACATCAGACGCTTCTGGTCCACGTCACCTTGTTATGACTCTAACTAGAGCAAAGCTTGAGGAACTTTCAGCTGAATTCATCGAGAGAGCTATGACCATCACCAAGCGAGCAATGGACGCATCTCCGTTTAAAATCGGAGACATCAACGAAGTAATCCTAGTTGGAGGTCAGACTCGAATGCCGAAGATGCAACAAGCAGTAAAAGAATTCTTCAACAAGGAGCCAAACATCACAGTAAACCCTGATGAAGTAGTAGCTCTCGGAGCTGCTATCCAAGGAGGAATACTAGCAGGTGATGTTAAGGATGTGTTACTTCTTGATGTTATACCTCTTTCATTTGGTATTGAGACCATGGGAGGGGTAGCAACCAAGCTAGTAGAGAGAAACACTACAATCCCAACAGCAAAGAGTCAGATATTCTCAACAGCCGCAGATAACCAAACATCAGTTGAGATTCATATCGTTCAGGGTGAGCGAGCTCTTGCGAAGGATAACAAGTCTCTTGGAAGATTTATCCTAGACGGTATCCCACCAGCACCTCGTGGTATCCCACAAGTCGAAGTAACATTCGATATCGATGCTAACGGAATACTTAACGTAAAGGCGAAGGATAAGTCTACCAACAAGGAGCAGTCTATCCG
>CAZCQK010000009.1:3204-5749 GCA_964500855.1 uncultured Candidatus Saccharibacteria bacterium | reverse complement strand
GAATACTTAACGTAAAGGCGAAGGATAAGTCTACCAACAAGGAGCAGTCTATCCGCATCGAAGCTAGCTCAGGACTTTCTAAGGAAGATATCGAGAAGATGCAGAAGGACGCAGAAGCACACGCTGATGAGGATAAGAAGCAGAAAGAATTGATTGAGGTAAGAAACATCGCAGAACAAACAATCTACACAGCAGAAAAGTCTCTAAAGGATAATGCCTCTGCAATCAGTCCAGAACTTAAAGCCTCAGTAGAGGAGAAGATTGCTCTAGCAAAGACCGCCAAGGATAGTGACAATCAAGATACAATCAAAGGAGCAACAGAGGCCCTAAGCTCTCTGCTATCAAAGATTGGAGAGGCAATGTCTAAAGCAAGTGCCGAAGCAAAGCCAGAGTCTCCAAGCGAGAGCGAAGCACCAAAGGATGCTGAGTTCAAAGAAGGGGAGACAAAGTAGTCTCAGCTTTCCCTTCCTTAGTTAAGGAAGGGAGGCCGTAGGCCGGGGTGGTTTGTGAGTTAAAACATTATCAGACCACCCCGTCATCAGAATGACACCCCTCCTCATCTGAGGCGGGGATAAAGAAACAAAATTCATGAAAAATTATTACGACATTCTAGGAGTATCCAAAGATGCTTCCCAAGATGAAATAAAGAAAGCTTTCCGCAAGCTTGCTCACAAGTACCATCCTGATAAGGGTACTGGTAATGAAGCAAAGTTCAAGGAAGTGAGTGAGGCGTATAGCGTACTTTCAGACGAGAGCAAGAGATCTCAGTATGATCGATTTGGTTCGGCTGGTCCCAACATGGGCGGAGGTGGATTTAATGCCGAGGACTTCGGTGGATTCGACTTTAGTGGATTTCAAAATGGAGGAGGATTTGATTTTGGTGATATATTCGGAGATATATTTGGTGGTGGTAGGAGAGGTAAAGAGCAAAAGCGAGGACGAGATATCTCAATTGATATCGAAATAGATTTCAAGGAATCCATATTCGGAACAACTAGGAAAGTCCTAGTCTCAAAGGCAAGTACCTGTGAGCACTGTGGAGGTAAAGGAGCGGAGAAGGGGACAGAGACAGTAGTTTGTGCTAAGTGTAATGGTAAAGGCCAGATCCATGAGACACGCAACACATTCTTCGGTCAGTTCGCAACGAACAGAGTCTGCGACACCTGCCACGGAGAAGGATACGTACCTAAGACCAAGTGCAGTGTATGTAAAGGCGCGGGCGTAGTCCACAAGCAAGAAGAAATAAACATCGAGGTACCAGCAGGCATGGAGGACGGAGAGATGATAAGGTTCACAGCGAGAGGAGAAGCTGTGTTTGGTGGTGCGCCTGGAGACCTTTACGTAAAGGTCCACGTCAAACGTCACAGTACTTATAGAAAAGAGGGTCACAATCTCCTCGCTACAATCGCAGTAAATCTAACAGACGCATTACTCGGTGGTGAGTACCAACTGGACACTCTAGATGGCAAGCTAATCATCAAAATCCCAGAAGGCATCCAATCAGGAGAGCAGTTACGTATCAAAGGTAGAGGTGTGCCGTTTGGTAAAGGTGGATCAAGAGGAGATATATATCTCACAATCAAAGTAAACATCCCAAAGAAAATCTCAAAGAGTTCGCGCAAGCTAATAGAAGAGCTCAAGAAGGAAGGTCTCTAGAAAATCAAAATGGAACAATAGCGTTCCATTTTGATTTGTTTGTGCTAGAATTTCTCCATGTCATGGTTTTTTGTTGCACTTATCGCTCCGCTACTTTGGAGCTTGGTCAATCATTGCGATAAATTCATCCTATCGAGGTACTTCAAGGGAGGTGGTTCTGGTGGTCTTATGATATTTAGTGGAGTGGTGGGACTTCCACTTGCTGTCGCTTTATTTATATTCTTTCCAGAAGTACTTTCGGTTAGTATTACTGACGCACTTATCCTTATAGGCACAGGTCTCCTCTATAACATTGGAGTATATCTCTACCTTCTTGCTCTCGAGCACGAGGATGCTTCGTATATAGTCCCATTCTGGCAGTTGGTACCGGTCTTCTCTTATTTTATTGGTATATTTGTTCTCGGAGAGTACATAAGTTCAAGCAAAATCCTCTCCGGTATAGTAGTACTCGTTGGAGCACTCATACTTTCAATAGAATTCGATAGGGGATATTTCAGAATAAACAGAAGGACTGTGAAGATAATGGTAGCGTCAAGTCTTGCTCTTGCGCTTAGTTATACATTATTCAAGAAGTCCACAATAGACGACTCATCCTTCATCCTCTCAATGTTCTGGAACCAATTTGGATTCTTCTTATTCGGCGCTCTGTGCTTTATGGTACCCAAGTATCGAGGAGAGTTCCTAAATGTTATTGATCAAAACAGCTCCGGAGTCCTAGCGCTCAACATCGTCGAGCAGGCAGTAGAGACAGTCGGAGTAATGGCAAGCAACTTCTCAGTGCTCCTTGCTCCAGCTGCACTAGTTATTCTAGTAGAATATACCGCCCAACCATTCTTCGTATTCGCAGAAGGAATAATTCTAACAATCCTGTTTCCTCAATTCGTCAAAG
>CAZCQK010000009.1:0-3104 GCA_964500855.1 uncultured Candidatus Saccharibacteria bacterium | reverse complement strand
TTCGTATTCGCAGAAGGAATAATTCTAACAATCCTGTTTCCTCAATTCGTCAAAGAGGATATCTCACACGGCAACTTGGCACAAAAATTTGTTTCCATTATTATTATGGCCATCGGGCTTTATATGATAAATATATAAAATATTTCACAATGAACGAGTTTGAGCAAAAAATTGAATTTAAAAAAGAATTAATAAATTCAGAATCTAATCCTAATGATTTTACTATCAACTTAACTTCCTCTAATGAGGTGAACGAATACAAAGATAGGATAGTAAGTTTATTTAATACTTTCGGCGCAGTAATTATTCACTTTGAAGAAGCCGAAAATGCAGACAGTCAGCTACTTTGCTTGAGAAATATCTTTGGTTCTACAATGAACCATGACCGTGCAAATGAAAACATGATAGCCGAAATTGCTGTATCAGATAAGTTTCAAGGATATTTAGGAACATCTAACCTTGCACACCCATTTCATACTGACGGGGCTTATGACTTGCTACCACCAAAAGCTATCGCATTACGATGTGAAGTAGCATCAAAGGAAGGAGGTGCCAGTAGATTAATTAGTACAGAATCAATTTTTAGAGAATTACAAAAACACGATAATAATATAGCAAGTGCTCTATTTAAAAATGATGCCCTTGAGATAAAACGTGAGGGTAGAAAATCTTCCCAATCAATTTTTCATGATGATAATGGTATCATATACACAAGATACAGAGATGATGAAACTTCTTTTTTCTCTAAAGACAAGGATGTAATAGATGCAATAGAGATAGTAAGAGAATTTATTAAAAATCCAAATAATTATTTAGAATTTAATCTTGCGCAAGGAGATGTTCTTGTTGTAGACAACACAAGCATTCTACATGGCAGAACTGAGTTCAAAAAAACTGAGCCGAGAAAATTGCAGAGATTGTTTTTTGATGGTTTACCTGAAAACAGCGACCTTAAATTTGGTTTTGAGAAATAAATTTCATAATCTGATTTGCCACCTCATTTGGTTCAATAAATGTGTTGTCTATAAGCAAACTTTTTTTTCCTTTTATGATAAAAGAAAAATCTGATTTTTTAAGTATATTTCTTAGATCGCCAGTATTATTAACTTTATTGAATTTTTTCCTTTCTAAATTTACCACCCTCTTTTCTTGTTCAGATTGACTACAAATCAATTTTACATAGAAGAAGCTCCCTTGCCTCGATAAGATCTTCTTCTCAAGCTTTTTATAATAATTACGAACGTCTTTTTGATTTGGAAATCCGGATGTAAGAATTAGACCTTGAATATTATTTTTAATCAGATCACCAACAATAACGGTTCTTAATTTTTGTAAAAGTAAATTAAAAGGTTTCGAACCAAATTCAAAAAAAGGAAGTACAGCGTCTATGGTCAAATGGTTATGTAGTACAGGGAACGAAGTAAGCTTCGATAACTCATTTGCAGTAGTCATTTTACCAACACCTGGCGCACCGTATATCAATACAACTTTCATAATAGGTATATTAACACTCATTTAATTAAAGATAAAATTGACTTTTCATAATTATTGTATTAAATTAATTTTGGTCTCGAATTAAATCGAGTGAAACTGAAACGAAACCTACATTGAAAAAATATCTTGTAAACATTACAGATTGTATCGACATTGCTGCAAATGAGTTACACGCTGTCTTAAGTCAAGAGACTGACGGCACTGAAAACTTGGTTGTTACACCTATTGTTCCAATATCACCAGCCTTCTCAATTACAAACACCAATTTTGCTGTTCGATTGATGGCTGATGCATATCCAAAAAATTCTGTTCTCATGACAACTATAAATGGAGAGAAGGTCCGGCCAATGAATGTAATTGGCAGGACCAAGGATCGCGATATAATTTTTATTGGGAGAAACATGGGAAGTTTTGATTGGTTGACCAGAGATTTCGGCTGCGCTGAACTCTATGACCTCACAAGGCACAATAAATCCGGATTTGTTTCATTTGCTGGCAAATACACAACAGCAAAAATCGCTGCTGCGGCTGCAAATGGTGTAGAACTTTCGGACCTAGGTGATCCTATTGATCCTCAGTCAATAGTTAGACTCGAGCTCGAGATGGGCACCATTGTTCACATTGATAACTTTGGCATGATGAAATTCGTTGGTGACATTGGATCAGTGACGGCGGATGACAGATTTGATGTTTCAATTGGCAATCGAACTTTTCAAGCAGTGTATGAGCCGCGACTAATGTCGCGCGAAACAGGTGAGTGGGTTCTTTTCCCGGGTAGTTCGTTTGGCTTATTTGAGCTTGGTCAAACAAGGAAACTCGGTGCCCATGATGTGGGCATTAACGTTGGCGATGTAATCAAGTTGCAAAAACTGTAAATAATCCTGGACCCACATTGCTTTAATGCCTTGTGGGTCCGCATTATAAAACATGAATAAATTATACGATTTTCTAAAAAGTAAAGAAATAATCAGCGCAATGAATTCTGGTAGAATTCTTGATATTGGATCAGGAGACGGAAGAGAAGGATTACCGTTTGAAGAAGCAGGATTTCATGTAACCTCGATTGATATTAAGAATGGAATAGATGCGAAAACTTATGAATATCCAAAGGATGAATACGATATTGTTATTGCAAAAAACTCTTTGCCTTTTATGAGTGACTCACAGTTCAATGTAATATCAAATGCATATTCTACTTTAAAGCCAGGAGGATTTTTCTATGGGACAGTTTTTGGCAAAGATGAACCGTGGGCTAAATTAGGAATTATAACTCCACTAGATTTTTCTGAGACGCTTGATTTTATAACACACCTTGGATTCGATGTTATCTGGAAATGTGAGGAAAAAGGGATAGGTAAGACAATGAAGGGTGAGATGAAGGATTGGCATATTCTAAAATTTTTAGTAAAAAAACAAACTAAATAAATTAAAAAGTGGACATTAGAAGTACGGTGTACAGAATACATAAAAGTTAGTTTTATCGTCCCATCATTACTTTTTTGTGTGGATTGCTTAGAATAAAAGATGTATAATAGTTTTGTTATTTTTGAATAAAAATTTATGACCAACTCTGGAAGACTAATCAATATAATTTTTGTTGCGGTGTTTAT
>CAZCQK010000008.1:0-23408 GCA_964500855.1 uncultured Candidatus Saccharibacteria bacterium | reverse complement strand
GCACCAGACACTCCCATTTCTTCAGCAATAAGTAGTGAAGCAATCATCATTATGATTACCACAGAAAATCCAAAGACAGTTTCTCCGAAGCCTCCGTTAGCATTATTTTTAAACAATGCTTGCCCAACATTGAGGCTTACGTTAACACACAACATGAATATTGGAGCATAGAAAGCTTCTTTGACTAGAGTGTTCCAGAATTTATGCTCTGCTTCGTGTTGAAGACTGTGGATCGGTACTGCCATGCCGAGGTAGGCCAACGGAGAGAATATCATTAAGAATAGAAGGATGATGAATCTCTTGATGAATATTATTATGGAAGCAAAAAAAACAAATAATGTTGTTGAGTACAGTATAAGCATCATTACGAAGGTTGTTATGCCTCCGTTTCTTGCGAACTGCTGTCTTTGAGCATCATTTGGGAACGCAGTGTTTGAGGTGGGATTATTAGGCGCTCCGTTTACACTCCCTTCAAGTGCTCCTGCTCCACTCACCTTTTCTTCTGGGTTTATTACATTAAAGACCGCACTTCCAAGTCCGCATGACCAATCACCGTCAGCACACTGAACAGTCTTATCATAAATGGTTACCGATAGCATGTTTGGTATATCAATCACCATCTGAGTAAACATCAAGCTAAAGTTGATGAGTACCGCGGCGATGATTACTCTTGAGAGTGCATGTTTGACTCCGTGCTCATTAAGTCCAAGTATGGTTGAGATAGAGAGCCAAAGAAGGATGAATATGAACCCGATGTTACACAAGTCTCTTACTACAGTCCAACCTTGCTTGATTATGACCATATCCTTTATGGTATCTGCAATATTTCTTACTGTTTTATCAAAAACAACATTAAATACCCAACCAAATATGCTTACAACGAAAGAAACCAGCCAAAGTATTATATAAAGTAGCTGTTTAATACAGTTATATATATCAATACTCATAAATACTCTTCCACTTAGACAAGCGCCTTCATTATCTGATGTGATAACTCCAGGTCTGTCATTCAAAGCGCCGGAGGCGTCTCGCCCTTGCGAGTCTACAGAGCCTTTGATCTGGCCATTATCATCAAGTGCTTGAAATTCTGCGATCGATATCTTGTAAACTGACCCATTAGTTAAATCTGTTGCAGTGTAAGAATTATCGGCATTTTGCTTTATTGAATATTGGTGCCCTGAATCATAAAGAGATACATCAGGCCCCCCGTACGCAGGCGTAGCGGCATAACTAAAATTAAATCCAGACAATAGCAAAACCGCTATCGCGAAAATCATTATCAACTTCTCTTTCTTAAAAAACTTCATCAATATTTTTGGAGTATATGCTCACATATTATATCCCCTTTTTGCAAAAAAGAGGAGAAGATAAATCAAAAACTGTTGATATTATCTACCTTGAGTTTGGCCGTTTACTTTCTGCTCGCCCTCGAAGATTTTGTTTACCGCAATCTTGATTAGTTGGTTTACTAGAGCTGTGATTACTGAGTCGAAACTATTGGCCATGGATATGCGCATGTACTTGGTGAGATTGCGAGCGTTGGCTTCCATATCTATCTGATGACCGCCTACTACGGTAAGCAGTTGGCGTGGGTCACAAGATCCATCCGGACGTGTGGCTCCTGCGGGGCAAGTAGTGAAGTCTAGGTATCCGTTACCTGCAATGTACTTTTGGTTTGCGCTGTTTTGGGCGAATTGAATCTGTTGCATCATGCGAGGTCCTTCGTAGAAGGCGGTTCTACCGTAGACGGTGTTTGCTGGGTTCCATCTCTGACTATAGGTCATCCAGTCAGTTGATCGTCCATTCCACAATGCATTATATTGAGCCTCAGAGATTGTTGGTGAAGGAAGTCCGCCCATAGCGCTTGTTGGCATGCTGTTGTTGTAATAACCGACTAGATTTTGGGCTACTCCCTGCCTTAGAGGCATGAACATGCTATTTATGCCGTTTGCGGTTTGGACTGCTAAGCCGTTTGCTCCGTATTGAGTACCTCTTTGGACTGATGTTATGAAGTTACTCGCTTCTTGGTTGGCTATGTTTTGGAACAATGCGCCTGGGTTCTGGACGAATACTGGGTTACCCTTGAATCCAGTGTTAATCCAGTTGATTGTGGACTGGGTTATATAAGAAATTATCTCATTTATGATACAGAACATGACCGAATCAAGAGATATGTCTGTTATATCGAGTATTCCAGAGAGAAATCCTCCTCCTGCAGCACCTCCTACCGACTTCTGCCTTAGCTTGGCTGTGTTCTTGGCATCGTTTTGGGTATTTAGTCTGGTCTCACGGTCCTTAGTTGGTACTTCTGGGTATACAGTTGATGTTGCTTGAGATTTTAGAAAGGCTTCTGCTTCTGATGTTATTAGAGACTTTAGGGTAGTTGATATTTCGCTTATAGCTTGAGCGATTAGGTTACTGAGTAGGCGTCCAAGTATGGCTCCTACTGAACATGTGCCAGCAGTAGTTAAAATATTGGTAGCTAAGTCTCCTGTACCTTTACCTTTGTTGGCGTCTGTTGAGCTCTTTTGATCTATACCTTGAGTACCTGCTTCAGCTGGTGGGTAATCGAGGTTATAGGTAGTAACAGCGTTCGGGTCTGGGTTAGTGTCTAGGTTGTTTACCGTGTCGGTTGCTGCGAACACTGCAAGAGGTGCAACATAAGTAGAAATCAAAAGACCAAGCAACAAGCTAGCAAAAATTTTTTGGTATTTTTGATACTTATTTATCATGATTGATCTATTGCATTCCAATATGCTCCCTCTTCATCTTTACCAAAGATTATACCACTGTTTTTTATGAAATCAGATATTGTTCTAATTTCTGTTTCTTGAGAAGATCCTGAGTCTTGGTATATACGTATTGCGAGTGGTACTTGGATTGGGTCTTCTTTCTCGTTTGCGATTGCGCGTAGTGCCGATGCTACTCTACTGAAGTTGTTTACTACTTGGAGGTGTGAGGTTGCTATCTTGGCAGGGACTTTGAGTGTATACAGGTTGCTGGCTTCCTTATCATATATCGATGCTAGAGCACCCACATTACCTTGGATTGTGCCCAATTTACTTTGCATTTCTAAGATCATGGCTATCTGGAATGAGGCAAACTTGGAAGCATAATCTTTTATATCATCTTGGCTTGGGTTGTATGAAATGTTCATACCTGACGCACCGTACTCCTTGTATGTAAAGGATTGTTGAAGGGTTGATACTAGATTGTTTGCTAGAGTATCTTGGTCGTTACTTGATATGTTGTTTTGGCCATTATTTGATAGATAGACTGCGTTAGCGAACAGGCTTCTAGCCACACTTTCGGATACAGTCTTTGGTGCGGACTCTTCGTTTGATGTAGTTTTTGTACTAGTACCAGCTATCATTTGCTTCCAGTCTGGTATGCCGTTTTGGTCTGAATCAATGGTCGAAGAATCACCGACGAATGTGGTGTACTCTGGAGTTACCACGTTAGCTTGATCCACCTTCGATTTTGACACCGATTCTCCAGTCCACCATTTATTGATAGCCATTATCAGGATTGTTATTGTTGCTACAACTATTAGAGCAATTATCTTTCTACTTGGCTTTGAGATGTTGAGATTCATAAAGTTACTAAAGTATATGATAAATAGTCACATATGGGAAATCCACGTGGTACAATATCACCATGAAAAGATTTTTGTTTGCGATTGTTTTGCTATTCCCTGTTGTTTTGGTCGCAGCTTCTTCTGGATTTGTTTTCAAGAGCGATTTGTTTGTTGGTATTAAATCTAATGAAGTGCTAGAACTCCAGAAAGTGTTAAATAGTGCGACCGATACCACTGTTTCCCTTACTGGTCCTGGATCAAGGGGTCAAGAGACTAATTATTTCGGAGAGAAGACCAAGCAAGCTGTAATTAAATTTCAAGAGAAATATAGAGATGAGGTGCTCGCCCCAGCTTCGCTTTCTTCCGGTACTGGGTTTGTTGGTGCTCTAACTCGTAAGAAACTCAATCAGCTATACCAAGCAATGCATATAACCGCTTCTTCTACTCAAATAACTTCTACTCAAGCAAACACAAGCCAAAATATCATCTATGCTTCGAGTATACCCAAAGGAAAGTCCTATTCAACATCAACTCCTATTATAACCAGCATATCCCCTACGTACTGGCAAGATAATCAGGCAGTTAGAATTATCGGTACAGGATTCACAGCATCAAACACGATAGTAATATCAATAGAACCGGATAATAAATATACAGGTCTTGCTTCTGAATCAGTTGGTACTGTTATACCGTTTGTTCTTTCTACTCAAGCTGGCGCCTCATTATCTAATAGCCTCTCAAGAATAAATCAAAATGCTAGAGGTTATGTAATTCAGCATATAATGAAAACATATAGGAGCGGTAATGGTTTAAGTAATTTCAATCAGGATGGAATTTACACGCAAGCCACAGTCCGAGTAAGAAATGAGAATGGACTAAGTGATCCTTACAAGGTATACATAAATTTGCTTAGAAACTAATGAAATCAGCAAACTTTATTATTTTTACTTTCGTAATTGCTTCTGCCCTATCTTTATATGGATTGGTATACGGGGCGAGTGTTATGACTGACCCTTCTCTAAAAGGTGAAATTCCTTTTGGAGGCATGCACATTCTTACCCTCGATAGTAGTGTATGTGACTGTGGAGGAAATCTCCACATGATTGAGGATTATAGAACTGGTGATGTAATCGATTTGTATAAATCAGAAAGTTCTATTTTTTATGAATATTTTAATGCGGACGGTATATATCAGTTGGGTTCGTATTCAACTGATTCAGAGCCGTGCAGTATTTACGTCTACTATGGGTGTGTGGATATAGATAATGATGGTACTTATGGTAAGACTCCAGGAACAGGAACAACACTTCAATAAATATCGGAGTAAATTATTTACTCGAGAGTCTGATCCAATCATCTACTGATAGCTCTTCTGCTCTCCTGTCCTTTATCTCATTTAGAAAGTCTTGGTTTAGTTTGGATTCAAAGCCCTTTAGATTACCACCAAGCTTCTTCCTCTTGTGAGCGAATCCCGCTTTCATTATTTCGAAAAAGTTTGATTCTGATTCATTCGTAGGGAATAACTTTTTGGATATATTAGTAAAGCTAATCACAGCTGAGTCTACGTTTGGAGCGGGATCGAATGCTCCTCTACTAACCTTGGTTACTATCTTTGGAGTGGCATATGCCTTACATGCTATTGAGAGAATACTCTCCTTGTTATCTTTGGCCACTATCCTCTCTGCCACTTCCTTTTGGACTAGAAGCACCATAAGCTTAGGAGAAAGTTTCTCTTCAAAAAATTTCCTGATTATTTCTCCTGTTATGTAATATGGAATGTTGGCAATTAGTTTATATGTGGATATTTGGAGCCCCGATGACTTTATAATCGTTGCCATATCTAATTCTAGGATATCACTCTCGATGAGAATTAGTTGCTTTGCTTTTATTTCTTTACTAAATTTTACTTCCAGAAAAGGTATGAGCTCCCTGTCCTTTTCTATTGCGATTAGTTTAGCACCTGCTTTCAATATTTCTTCTGTGAGAGCTCCACGTCCGGGGCCTATTTCGAGTACTGTATCATCTGAAGTCACTTCTCCTGCTTTGATGATTGATAGCAGGGCGGATTTTGATTTGAGAAAGTTTTGACCTAGAGATTTTTTGGCGTACATATTAGAAATCTATATATGACATGGCGTATCCCCTACCATTACTATTCTCATATTGGATTAACTCATCTCCGATATCGCTTAAGAATTCTGATGGGATATTTATCTGTCTTGAGCCGAATATCATACGAGATTCAGTATATGATAAGTAGAGTTTTTTGCGAGCTCGGGTTAGGGCTACGTAGAACAATCTCCTCTCCTCTTCCTTATCCTCTGCTGAGATCTCATCTTTGGACATTTTCTCATGTGGGAATAGATTTTGTTCTAGTCCACTGATGAAAACATAATCAAACTCCAAGCCTTTGGATGCGTGTACCGTCATTAGTTTTACTCCACCTTTCTTTTCTACCTCGTCCTGATCACTTGAGAGGGCTACATGTTCCATAAACTTCTCCATACCACTACCACTTTCAAGCCCTATCGGGTCAGCATCATAACTAGAAGCAATGGTTACCAGCTCTCTTATGTTTTCTAATCTCTCTGCCCCTTCTTCTTTATCGGCCATAAGCATTGATTCTAATCCGCTGTTTTTGATGACGAATTTGACCACGTCTGATGGCTTTTCGTTTGATGCTTTGGTCTTGATTATGTCTAGGAGTCTGCGCCATTCCATCACCTTCGCACGTACTGAGCCTGATAATTCTTCCTCCTTACCTTCAAATATCTTGAGCATTGTGACCTTTCCTATTCCTCGAGCAGGAGTGTTGATTATTCTTTTGAGGTCCGAGAGTGAATCTGGATTTAGAGCAGATTTGATATACGAGATCACATCCCTCACCTCCTTTCTCTCAAAGAATTTGGTACCAATCAGTTCATAAGAAATGTTTCTTGCGACGAATGCTTCTTCAATGGCGCGCGATTGGAAGTTGGCTCTATATAGCACGGCTATCTCGGATGCGTTAACACCTTGGTCAATAAGCATTTTAGCGTTGCGGGCAATGTATGATGCCTCGTCTTTCTCATCAAACGCTAAGTACATGGATATCTGGTCACCATCTTCATTTGATGTAAAAAGATTTTTATCTTTTCGCATTATGTTCTTGGCTATTACCGCATTTGCTGCGGCGATGATTGTTTTGGTCGATCTATAATTTTCTTCTAAGAGAATCTCTTTGGTGCCAGGATAATCCTTCTCGAATCGCAAAATGTTTTTAAAGTCAGCTCCTCTCCAAGAATATATGGACTGATCTATGTCCCCCACCACCGCGATGTTCTTATGCTTCTCCGCGAGTCTCTTCGCAATATCATACTGAACTCTATTGGTATCTTGGTACTCATCTATATGAATATATTTCCAAGTATTCCAATAATGATTAGCAACTTCCTCCATATTAAGAAGCTTTAGAGTCTTAAGTAGTAAGTCATCAAAGTCTAAAGCCTTCTCTTTCTCTAAGGTCTTCTCGTATTCTTCCCAGACTCTTATTGCGACACTATCGAAGTATCCGGTAGGAGCCTTCCTTACTAAGTCCATGACCTCGAGTCCGTCACCTTTATGTTTGGATATATAATTTAAAACTTTACTTGGCTCAAAGTTTTTAGGATTGACCCCGACTGCTTCCATTGCATTCTTGACTGCATTCTTAGAATCTCCACGATCAAATATCGAGAAATGTCTTGGGAGGTTTAGTATATGAGAATTATCTTTGATTATCTTTACCCCAAGAGAGTGAAAGGTAGATACGAAAGGCATTTCGTCTATCGATACAGGCTGGTTTAGTAGGAGGTCGTCTTTAAGGAGTGTGCGCACCCTATCTCTCATCTCGCTCGCCGCCTTGTTGGTAAATGTGATTGCTAGAATGGAGCTTGGTCTCGCACCTCCCTTTATTAGGTGGAGGATTCTGTGAGTCATGGTCTTGGTCTTACCTGCCCCTGCCCCTGCGAGTATGAGAAGGGGTCCTTCGGTGGTTAAAACAGCCTCCTTTTGCTTTGGGTTTAGCGAATTGAGGTAATAAGGTTCACTTGAGTCTGGTTTCATCACAGCACTATATCACGATATAGGCAAATTCGGTAAATATCATTATAAACTAAGCTTATTTTGGAGTTTTCCACTGACTAATCCACAGGCCTACCCTTTTCGATTGACACTCGAATACTATTAGATATGATTATTCATGTGGCAATACCGTCTGGCAGATAATGGCTCTATTAGGCCATTTTACTGAATGAAACCCCAGAATTAAACTTAAATTTCACTTTATTTCATCTTCTAGATTAGTTAGTTCAGTCTTTCGTTTTTGTGTTTCTATGGGCAGTAGGCTTGTGCTGAATACTATGGCCACTGTTGTTATTGTTGTTTTACCTATTATTTCGGTACCAGAATACACTCATGCGGGTGTGTTTTCTTTTGTTACTAGCATTCTTGGCTCTAGTGCTAAGCAGACTGATACTACTGACGTCGGTGGGTCAGGGGCGAATTCTCAGACCATGGCTTTGCTTCAAGCTCCAATAAATGCTAACCCTACCCCAACCACTACCATAGCAACAGTATCGATAGTGGATAACAGCGCATTAGAAACAGCGCAAGGTATAGGTGGTACCGCCAAAGAGGTCCAAGAGAAACATAGTAACGATAAGATTAGTGTATATACTGTGCATAATGGGGATACTCTAGGAGAAATTGCCTCTATGTTTAATGTTAGTCCGAATACTATCCTTTGGGCGAACGATTTGAAGAGTTCTAAAGATATTCATCCTGGAGACCAATTGATTATTCTCCCTATCTCAGGAGTTCAGTATACGGTTAAGAAGGGAGATACTCTAAATAGTATTGCTAAAGCAACAGGTGGTGACGTCAATGACATCATATCTTTCAATGATTTAGAAGATGACTATGTGCCAAAGGTTGGTGACACCATCATTATCCCGGATGGAGAGACTGCTACCCCTTCAACACCCGCACCTTCAAAGAGCACAGGAGGTAAGACTTCTGGTGGCACCAGTGGTTCTAAATACTCTAATCTAATTGGATATTTCATAAGACCTACTTCAGGTATCAAGACTCAGGGACTTCATGGTAAGTATAGGACTGCTGTGGACTTCGGTGCTCCGATAGGTACTCCGGTAAAGGCTTCAGCTGCTGGTACGGTACTTATCGCTAAGATGGGAGGATACAACGGAGGGTATGGAAATTATATTGTGATTCAACACTCAAACGGAGTTCAGACACTATATGGCCACCTATCTGCAATCAATGTTTCAGTTGGAGCACATGTAAATCAGGGAGATCTAATCGGTGCAGTTGGTAACACTGGTAATTCAACAGGATCACACCTTCACTTCGAGTTGTGGGGAGGAGTTAGAAGTTGGAACCCTTTTAACTAATTTCTTTTTTCTGTCTATATTGGAGTGCCTCTAGGATATGAGGGGTCTTGATTGTTGGAGAGGATTCTAGATCTGCTATTGTGCGAGCCAGTCTAATTACTCTATGATATGCGCGAGGTGATAGTGCGAGCTTATCTGCATAATTTAGCAATACTTTAGAAGCCTCCTTTTCTACTAGTGTTATATCTTGAATATTTTTAGCTTTGATTTCGCTGTTTCTGCTTTGATTTAGATTGAGACTTCGAAATCTATTTTTTTGGACTCCTCGCGCTTTCTCCACCCTCTCTCTTATTGCTTTTGATGATTCAGATTTGGTCCTGTCTTCTAGAAGTTCGTGATCTATTTCTGATACTTCAATCCAAATATCAATACGGTCTAGGATTGGACCCGATATCTTTCTTTGATACTTTTGGATTGCCATTTGAGAGCATGTGCATCTCTTAGTGCTACCATAATTACCGCAAGGGCATGGATTCATGGCTGCTATTAGGATTATGTCTGCTGGGAATGTTGCCGTGCCTTTCGCTCGGGACACCTTTATTACCCTTTCCTCTAGTGGTTCACGAAGACTTTCTATGACTCGTCTATCGAATTCTGGAAACTCATCAAGGAACAATACTCCCTTATGAGCAAGAGTTATTTCTCCTGGTCTGAGACTTACTCCTCCACCGACGACGGCTACATGACTTGATGTGTGGTGCGGAGATCTAAATGGTGGCGCAACAATTATTTCATCGTTAAGTACACCTGCCTTTGAGTGGATAGAAGTTGCTTCTATTATCTCATCATAACTAAGTCTCGGTAGTATCCCACTAAATGCTTTGGCTAACATTGTCTTACCTGTGCCTGGTGGGCCGAACATAAGAACGTTGTGTCCGCCTGCAGCTGCTATCTCTAGTGCTCGCTTAGCATTCTCTTGGCCTTTGATGTCAGCGAAGTCTGCATGGAAGGTATCTTCTGGTTCTAATATTATTGTTTCTTTAGAGGCTTCGAGAGTGACTTTCGGTCTATCGCTTGGCAATTCGTTTAGATGGTTTATAACTTCATTTAAGTTTTTTATTCCAAATATTTTTATATCTTTTATGAGGCAGGCTTCTCTCACATTACCTTCTGGTAAATAGATTTCTTTAAATCCGCGAGCCTTTGCTTCTATTACTATCGAAAGTACTCCGGAGAGAGGTCGGAGAGTCCCATCTAGTGCCAGTTCTCCCAAGAACAGTTTATTCTTGGTATCAAATTTGATTTCTCCTGATGAAAGTAAGTAGCAAAGTGCGATAGGTAAATCAAAGGCAGGACCTTCTTTCTTCAGGTCTGCTGGTGCTAGAGATATTACTACTTTTTGATTCTTGGTCTTTGGAGATTCGAAGCCACTGTTTTTGATTGCCGAGCTTACGCGGTCTTTGGACTCCTCGACTGCTTTATCTGGTAATCCAACAATCGCGAAAGCGTATAACCCTCTAGATATGTCGGCTTCTATGTCGACTATGGTTGCACTACCTATATCGCTTTGACCACTAGATAATTTAGAAAAGGACATTGGTATTAACCAATCAATTTCTTATTTATTAATATCCGCAATGCAAGTTGTTGAAGCTGGATTTGCTTCTAGTCTCTCTTCTTCTATTTCTTTACCGCACACTTTACACACTCCATAAGCACCATCTTCTATTCTCTGAAGCGCTCCCTTAACTTCGTTATATCTGATTTCCAAATCATTTAGTATTGCGATGTTGGTGTCGAATCCTTCTAACTTGTCAGCTACTTCCGTTCTCTCTGCTTCGTCAGTGTCTAGATCTTGTGGTTTAGCCTCCCAATCCAAGCTGTTATTAGGGTTAATCCTACCAACGGACGATAGTTCGACTTCTAATATTGACTTCTCTTTCTCTAATTTATCTTTCCAAATAGATTGTGATTGATTCATGTCACAATTCTAGCACATGAGATACTGCCTTCAAGTTATTGAAACTTTGCTTGTCGCAAGCGGTCCTGTACCATTCTTAGTGTATCCGCTGTTCTAGCGAAAAGTATCTTGTGATCATCTAGAAATACGTAGAAGAATACTGTTTTACCTTGCTCATCTTCGTATGATCTAGCATTTAGATTGGCTATTATCCTATCTTTGAATGAAAGTGTTGGAGTAGAGGTACCTATCTTTTGGGGCAGTGGAAATAGCCATGATAAGTCACTTGGCATGAGACCTTCCCAGCTAAGTAGACCGGGATAAGCAATGTCATAAGAATCAGCTCCAATAAGTAAGAAGGGATAAGAAAAACCTTTTATTGAATGAATACCTAAGAAAAATTTTGATACCAATGTGCGTCTTAGGCTATCTGGTAGTCTGGCCTCTGTTACTGATAATAAATCTTCGAGACTAGCTTCATCTGATGTGCTCGCATTACCAACTCTTACTACTGCTTCCATAACACTATTTTCTTCTTTGAAGTCCCTGATTAGTCCGTCCATCTGACCTGCTATTTCTGACCTGGTCGATTTTATGTTTAGATTTCCTTTTGATTCTGAGAAGATTATGTACTTTTGGGGTGCTGCTTGAACCGGCGCTTGGTTAGCGGCGCTATTCTTATTGGCTACTAACGTTAGTACTCCCCCGATAATACCAACGCTCATTATGATTAGGGCGATAGAAATAATTAGGAATAGATTGGACTTTTTTTGAGCTGGAGCGTCTGTTTTTGGGACACCTTTATTTGCTGTGCCTTCCATCATGGCTATTCTCGATAGAGAAAGCTTGTCTCTGTTTACAACACCTGCCAAGTCTTCTTTATAGGTATGGACCTGCTCGATTATTGGGTAACCTTCCTCATCTACTTTTGGTAATTCGATTTTTGGTTCTGGTTTTGGCTCTTTCGGCTTCTCCTCATCCTTATAGACTGCCGAATCTTTATTTAACAAGTCGGTAAACTTAGCACCACTCACTGCCTCATCATTCGCATGAAGTGCTTGCTCAAGATACTTTTCTTTTAGATTGTCACCGTCTTTGAAAGGGTCAGACATGGGGCTATTATAACTCAAAAGGTAAAAATCAAAACCAAAAACCTTATTTTTCATAGAAATTATTTTAGTTGACAGAGAGTTGACAGAGACAAACCACTAGTTTACAATAGAGTTTACAGATGATAACCAAGGATTTGATATTAAGAGAGGTGCAAAAGAGGGGTCTCGTTAAAACCAGTGATTTAGCTGGTATTTTCGATGTTTCTAGACAGTATGCTTCAAAACTGATTTCTGAAATTGTTCGAGATGGTTTACTTGTCAGGGTTGGGTCTACAGGGCATGCATTCTATATGACCAAAGAGTATTTAGAAAAGCATCCAGATCTCTCCCCTCATCACTACTCTAAAACTCTCACTAATAAGGGGCTCGAGGAACATAAAATATTTTTGGATATACAAAATAATTTTACCCCCCTTAGAGAATTCAAAGAAAATATAAAAAGTATTTTTGAATACGCATTTTCTGAAATGCTCAACAATGCTATTGAACATTCAAAATCAAAGAAAATAAAATTTAGTCTGGATATTGAGGGAGATGTTCTGTCTTTTGTAATAGATGATTATGGTATTGGAGCGTTTAGAAACATAATGGATACAAGAAAGTTAAATTCGCCTATTGAAGCTATTCAAGATTTGTTAAAGGGTAAAACAACAACAGCTCCTACTATGCACTCAGGAGAAGGTATTTTTTTTACTTCAAAGATTGGAGATGAGTTCTCCCTTGATAGCTATGGTTATCAATTTAGTGCTGATAATAAGATAAAAGATATCTTTGTTGGGCAAACAAAAGGTCAAAAACAAGGAACTCGAGTGAAATTTAGTCTCAACATAAACGATAAACACCACTTAAACGATATTTTTAGAAAATATACAAATATCGCAAAGGACAGTGATTATGGATTTGATAAAACAGAAGTGAGGGTGAGATTGTATGTCATGGGAGGAGTTCATATATCTAGGTCTCAGGCCCGCAGAGTATTGTCTGGGCTTGAGAAGTTCAAAGTTATTGTGCTTGATTACGATAATGTGCCTACTGTTGGGCAGGCATTTGCAGATGAAGTGTATAGGGTATTTAAAAATAAATATCCTAAAATTGAAATTGAGAGTATAAATATGAACGAGACAGTAAGGTTTATGGTGGAGAGATCTATAAATGAGTCAAAATAATCCAGTGTTAGATATTTCTTAATTCCTTGTCCAACTCTTTAGCTCGGTCCCAAGATAATTCAAATATTTTTTTCATTGCATCAGCAATCTCCGCACTCTCTATGATTATCCCAAGCTTTTCTCTCCATGAGGCAATCATTACCTTGTTGTCATAAATATTTATTTCAGGAGAAAAATAGTATTTGTCAGCCGGCACGAATGCTATTTCACGTTTTTCTTGTTTATTGTAATTGGATCTTTCTAAAGAGATTTCTGTCATGGGTACAATTCCCTTTATTGATATATTGTTTTTTGCTCTACGTTTATAATATTCAGGAAAATATTTTGGCAGAGCCTTATGCATATCATCTATACAGGCATATGCAAGTATTTGTTCTGTGGATGTCAGCGTGTCCTCGTACACATCTCTCAAACCAGCTTCACCCTCATAGAATTTAACTCGCGGCCTCTCCCCTACTTTGTGTATCGATTTGAGTTCTGGCAGAATAAGTTCTGCATATCTGACATTTTGAGTCTTGAGTTCCAAATCATTTTTTAGGTATTTAATTAGTTTATCTGGATTCTCAGCCCTATATTCATTCTTTGGCTCTTTGCCAGAAATACTTACCAAACCTTTTGATTCAAGTGACGATAGTATGTCATATACAGTGGTTCTATTAATCCCAGCCCTTTTACCAATCTCACTTACAGTAGCTTGTCCCAGAGGTAAAAGGGCAACATATACAGAAGCTTCTTTTTCATGGAGACCCAGATTTATAAGTGCATTTTCAAAATTTCGACTATTTTCGGACATATTTTAAGTATACCAAGAGGCACAATTGTGTCAATTATTTTCCACAAAATAATAATTTATTAAATATATATTGATATATAAAGATATTTTGATTCAATATTGTTGACATGTATTTACACTATTTATAATAGGTTGTTTAATGTACTTAGAATTCAAACAAAAGGAGTAGTTATGGCATATAAAAAAGGAAAAAAAATGACAGATAATTTACCCTGTGCAAACTGTGGGGAATTAACAACTGCTTATTATGATGGTGGAATTCAAGGCACTTATGTTTCAGGAAAACACCATTTGACAGTAAAAATGTGTCAAAAGTGTATGGATGGTGGTTGGCGACCAACATTTGTCTGGTTTGGTCGGCATGGACCGATGCTCTTGGACTTCCAAAAAAAGTAAATAGTCCATTATTGAACGCTTCGGAGATTAGCGTCAAACTCTACCCGCGAACGAAAGTTTTCGGGTTTAACTTTTATAACAAAAACCCTCTCCTTAATAAGGAGAGGGTGAATCTTGGCGGGAGAGGTTTATTTTTTCTTGAAGAAATCAGGATTTATTTGTTTGATTGAGAGTGCTATCTTACCTCTCTCATCAACTCCCTTCACGATAACAGGTATCACATCTCCTTCTTTGAGATAATCACTTACCTTCTCAACTCTAAACGGAGCCATCTCTGATACGTGGACCAATCCTTCTGTGTTTGATGCAATCTTAACGAATGCTCCGAATTCTACTACTTTGGTCACTGTGCCGTTCATCCTGTCCCCTTCTGCGAATTCGCGAGTCAGATCTTCTACCATTTGCTTGGCTTTCTCAGCGCTACCATCAGTTCCAGTTATGAATACAGTACCATCATCATCTATGTCTATCTGCGCACCGCTTTCTGCCATCATCTCCTTAATAGTTTTACCTCCTGTTCCAATCACGAGTCCTATCTGATCTACTTTCACCTTGGTTGTTAGTATCTTTGGTGCCTTTGGAGAAATATCAGCTCTTGGCTTCGATATCTCCTTCTCGATAACATCAAGAATTTGAAGTCTTGCTTGCTCTGCTTTTATTAGAGCTTCTTTGAGAATTTTGAGAGGAATACCGTCTACTTTGATATCCATTTGGATTCCTGTGATTCCCTTGCGAGTACCTGCAACTTTGAAATCCATATCACCGTGATGATCTTCTGGACCTTGGATATCTGTTAGCAGTGCGTATCTATCTTCTGATTCCATCATGAGTCCCGAAGCGATTCCGGCTACTGCTCCTGTGATTGGGACTCCAGCATCCATAAGCGCAAGACTAGATGCGCAAACCGAACCCATAGAAGTAGAACCGTTAGAAGCAAGTGATTCTGAAACTATTCTTATTGTGTATGGGAATATGTCTTTCGGAGGAAGCACTGCTAGAAGTGATTTCTCAGCTAGGTATCCATGACCAACCATTCTTCTGTTTAGCCCTCCCATTCTTCCTACATCACCAGTTGAGTATGGAGCGAAGTTATAGTGGTGCATGAATCTCTTCTCACCTGATTGCTCGATGGTCTCGATTGTTTGAGCATCTCCAGGAGCTCCAAGAGTAAGAGCTGAGAATACATGGGTGCCTCCTCGGTAGAATACTCCAGATCCGTGAAGCATCTTTGATATGCCTCCCGCCTTAGCAAACAGTGGTCGCACCTCATCGAGCGCTCGAAGGTCTGGACGCTTACCGTTATCAATAGCTTCCTTGTGGATTAGGTCATTTATTTCATCCTCGAAGTATTCGATAGCGAACGCCACCTTCTCTTCTGGGAATTTCTGCTTGTAGCTCTCAATCCATTCATCCATAAGTTTCATCATTGGTCCCTTACCTGGGCCAGCGAACACAGCGTCATAAAACTTTGGAGAAACAACTTCTTTATAAAGTTCTTTCATACCTTCTGGTGCAGACTTGAATTCCAAGGCTACCTTCTCCTTCCCTATCTCACTTATTATTTGTTTTTGCCAAGTCTGAATCTTTTCTATTTCACTTGAGGCTAGATCGAGTGCCTGACCTGCTGACTCGTTACTTATCTCCTTTGATTCAGTCTCAATCATGTTGATGTGACCATCTTTACCGCAGGCAGTTAGATCCATAACCAAGCCCTCATTTGATAGGTCTGTGTAAGAAGGATTAACAACAAACTTTTCTCCAATTTTACCAATATGGATTCCTGATACAGGACCTCTGAAAGGAATGTTTGATGTTGATAGAGCAAGTGATGCTGCTATTACTGCTAGGGTATCTGGTTCTGCGTCACCTAGAGCAAGTGTTGTTACTACTACCTGCACTTCCCTTCTTATCCTGTGATCAAATAGTGGACGAATGGTTCTATCTACTACGCGTCCTGCGAGTATAGCCGCGTCAGTTGGTCGACCCTCTCTTCTTACGAATTGTGAACCGAGAATCTTACCAGCTGCATAAAATCTCTCTTCGAAATCAACAACAAGTGGAAAGAAATCAGATTCCTTATCGTGCTTGCCCATCACAGCAGTAGCTAGAAGGGTCGTGTCTCGATAAGAAAGTAACACAGAACCATTGGCCTGCTCAGCTAGGTTAGTAAATGTTGCTGTAAGAGGGTACCCTGCTACATCAACCGAAAATTCTTTTGAATGCATTTTAATAAGCTTATAGTTTGAGTCCAGGCTTAAACGCTTGAGCGTCAAACTGAGTAATTTTCACAAGTTAAACTTAAAGCAATCTCGACAAAGCTTTAGGTCTATATGTGAAAATTACGGTTTATAATACCGTCAGATTAAATCACAAAATCTGAATTTTAACAATATTTAGAGAGTCTCTCCTTCTTCTCGAAGCATCGCTTCTATATCACTCATATCAGGCTTTCTAGCTCCACGCTGTTGGTTGGCTTGCCCCATGAGGTATTTCTTAGGGTTTTCGTCTAGGTCTAAGAATTCATCAACTGATTCTTTAAGCTTCATTGAGGTGGACTTGCCGAAGGCCGCTACTTCTACCTGGCAACCCATATTTGTGCGAAGGTATTCCACAAGTGGTACGAAGTCTCCATCACCAGATACTATTACTATCGCATCAAGCTTCGGAGCAATCTTAATAGCATCCACAGCAAGACCGACGTCCCAGTCGGCTTTCTTGGATCCACCCGCAAATATCTGGAGGTCCTTGGTCTTCGCTTCAATTCCTACTTTTAGTAAAGCGTCGAAGAAAGCTCTCTCATCTCCTGATTCTGTTGTTATTACGTAGGCTATGGCTCTTATAAGTGAGCGTCCTGCTACCGCATCCTTTACTACCGCTCCGAAGTTAACTCTAGAGTGATAAAGGTGTTTGGCTGTGTGATAAAGGTTCTGAGCGTCTATAAATACTCCAACTCTCTGTTCTTTGTGTTTAATTACTGACATATATTAAAATTTCTTATTAAAATACTTACACTATCCTTTAAAAACATCAAAACCCTAGGCATTACCCAGGGTTTTGGTTAGGCTGACTTTTTCTTTAGCTCTAACTTCTTTACTACTGCGTTATATCTCTTTGGATCCTTCTTCTGAAGGTACTTCATGTGATTTTGTCGGCTAGCAACAAGCTGAAGAAGACCCTTTCTTGAGTGATTGTCTTTCTTGTGTTTCTTCAAGTGTGAAGCAAGTTCATCAATTCTCCTACTTAGAATACCAATCTGGACCTCAGGAGAACCTGTGTCGCTGTCGTGAACTTGGAGTTCTTTGATTACTTTTGCTTTCTTTGTCTTTGTAAGCATGGGGAGATACTACCATGAAAGCATCAAAAATGCAACTGTCTAGTGATGGCCTCCCCCACCGTGTCCGCCACCATGACCTCCGCCACCATGACCACCTCCGCCTCCCTTTTTGCCACCTCCTCCCTTCCACAAAGTGCCCCAAACTATGCCCAAATACCAAGTAAGAGCACCGAATGCTCCTGCTCCTACCATAAGTGGTGCGTACTTCATGCTCGAGTAAAGCTTTTTGAAGAATCCTTGCTCTTCATGACCGTGTCCGTGTCCTCCCCCATGGTCTCCATGACCGTGTCCCATATGCGCTTCTGCCTTTTCGAGTGCCGATTCGATTTCTTTTTCTGCTCCTTCTACTTCCCCTTTTGATAGAAGTGTATTTATCGATTTTTCTGACTTACTAAATTCTTTTTCTACTTTTTCTAATTCTTCAAGGTGAGCTCCCTCTTCCTTTTTAGACTCCTCAATCTCTACCAACTTAATCTTGAGCTCTTTCTGTCTATTATAATTTTGAGTTATGTTTTTCGCTATTTCAAACAAATCCCAATCAGGACTCTTCTCTATCTTCTTTAGTCTTTCTAGTTCCTCGGCTATTTCTTCAAGCTCCTCTTTTATTTGAGTCGCTTCACCCGAAAGTCGTATAACCTCATCCTTGGCATGTTTTATTGAACCGGCTATTTTTTCTTTGGCGATTTGAGTAGATAGGCTGATTGATTCTGCCTTTTGAGACTGGCTTATGCCCTCTCGCTCTCGCAGTTCTTTTAGGATTTGTTGTCGCCTATCTTCTTCGTGTTTGCCATGCCCTCCTCCGTGTTCAGGATGATATCCTTGATGCTCCTCATGATGCTCCTCATGTGAGTCATGTCGCTCTTGTTCTCTCGCGTGCCCTTCATTAGTTTCACTATGATTCATATCTAAATGATAAGCAAATATATTGAATCAAGCAACTGTCGCACAATATTTGATATAATTAAATTATGGATCTCTATTTACTCAAGCGTCAGTTTCTAGAACATATCGAAATAGAAAAAGGTAGAAGTATCAAAACAGTTGAAAACTATGATCGTTACCTTACTAAGTTTTTGGTCCACACTGGACTCAAGGATCCAAGCTCTGTGAACGATGATGTGCTTCGAGAATATAGATTGTGGCTCAATCGTCAGTCGACAGGGAACAACCGTGCCACAGGAGATACCCTAAAGAAAAAGACTCAAAACTATTACCTGATTGCTCTACGTGCATTCCTTAAATACATGGCAAAGAGAGGGATTAAGACTCTACCTTCAGATGCCATAGAGCTCGCAAAGACAGGAGAGAGATCGCTTGATTTGATTACTGAGGAGGAGCTACGACGATTGTTTAAGGCTCCTGAGGGCGATAAGGATTCTGAGAAAAGGGCTCGTGGCAAGGCTATTTTAGAACTTCTATTCTCTACTGGGCTTCGAGTCTCCGAACTTTGCTCGCTTACTCGCGATATAGACTTGCATGCAGATGAATTATCAATAAGAGGTAAGGGTGGAAAGGTGAGAGTGGTGTTTTTATCTGATGAGGCCAAAAAAAGTTTACGAGAGTATTTGGCATTAAGAAAGGATATGGATGACGCACTGTTTGTGAAGGTCGGTAATGAGAAAGCCAAGACTGAAAGCGAAGGTCTAACCAGGAGGTCTATTGAGAGAGTTGTTAAGTATTACGCTACTAAGGCAGGAATATCTAAGAAAGTAACACCACACGTAATAAGACACTGCTTCGCAACAGACCTACTACGTAACGGAGCCGATTTGCGTTCTGTGCAGATGATGCTTGGTCATGCGAACATTACTACTACCCAAATCTATACCCACGTCACAGATCAGCATCTCAAAGAGATTCACAAAAAATTCCACAGCAAAAATTAAGCACAAAAAATAGCGGTATTTCAACCGCCCAGATTCTTACAAGTGTTTCTCGATGATTTCAATCATCTTGCCGGCCGTCGCCTGCACACTGCTCTCAGAGGATATGGAGATGGCACCCTGCGCCTTCCCAATCTCTTCGTATCTTTGAGCGAGTGGCCCAATCCTTCCAATCTCCTGCTCATCGCCTGCTGTCCTTTCGGACTTTTCGCGTGAGTCGTATCTCCCCCGCACCACATGCGGTGGCACCTGGAGAAGGAAACAAAGATTTGGCTTGATGCCGGCGAACACAGCATCAATCAGATGGTTTCTGATTGGCATCTGTGCTATGTCACCGGATGATGTGGCGACTAGAGCATCAATAATCCACCTTTCGGCAATGATTAAGTCCACTCCTTTTGCCATCGCTACTTCAACTTTTGCTCTCTGTTCAGCGAACAAAGAAGCAAAGAAGAGTGTGCGAGCCAATGGTGTGACATGCTCCAACCATTTTTCAAACATTTTTTTATCACTTTTAGAGTATGCTCTGCACACCCTCACCTTCTTTCCTTTCTTGATAAAATATTGCGTCAATGCATTTGTGAGACTTGTTTTCCCAGTAAAACTGGGACCGACTAATGCGATAAAGAACGGCATTTTCTCAATTTGACACAGTAATTGGTGAATGTCAATCACTTTATGCTTATTTTGAAGTTATCATTATGAAATGAAAATTGTTTCATGGAACGTAAATGGGCTAAGAGCTGTGCACAGAAAGGGTCTTTTCTTGCCCTTTGTGAATGAATACAAGCCAGATATCATCTGCCTTCAGGAGACTAAAGCGCTCCAGGGTCAAGCGGAGATTGACCTACCTGATTATGAAGAATATTGGAATTCAGCTACCAAGAAGGGATACAGCGGTACAGCAATATTCAGCAAAATAAAGCCAGAGTCAGTAATAATCGGATTTCCAGAGGATATAGTAAAGAAGTTTGGGTTAAAGGACGGATACGGAGATCTAAACAGTGAAGGAAGGGTTTTGGCCTTGGAATATAAGGATTATTTCATTGTTGATGTTTATACCCCTAATGCTAAGGATGACCTTAGTCGGCTTGATATGAGGCATAAGCACTGGGATCCGGCGTTTCTCATGTTCTGTAAGAAGCTTGAAACCAAGAAACCTGTTATTTTTTGTGGAGATTTGAATGTTGCGCATGAAGAGATAGACCTAGCTCGCCCAAAAGAAAATATCGGTGAGCATGGTTTCACGGATGAAGAGAGAGAAGGGATAAATAAAATAGTAGAGGCGGGATATATAGATACTTTCAGGCATTTCAATAAAGAAGGCGGTAATTATACTTGGTGGTCTAACTGGGGTAGTGCAAGAGCGAGAAATGTAGGATGGAGAATAGATTATTTTTTTGTTAGTAATAAACTAAAATCAAATATCAAAAAGTCTTTGATATTAAAGGATGTTTTGGGATCAGATCACTGTCCGGTGATGATAGAAATAAAATAAAGGACAAGAGTTATCCACAGTTGTCCTTTACGTGTCCTTTAGAAAGTATATAATATCTTCAGTCGCGCAATTTCTCTTTCAGCGCGATAAAAGTGTTCTTTGAGAAAGTTTGTTATGTTAAAGAATAATCAAGATGAAAGTAATGAAGCGATTTCTCAATTTTCTAAGCTTCACTTGAAGCACTATTTTTTGGAAACGACTTCAAAGTCTTGCCTCTAGATATTACTTGAAACAACACAAACAACTCCTTTGCTGGGCATTCCCAGTATGTGAGACCGTTTTCGAAGGCTGGCGCATAAGTATTCATGTTGCGCCTGGGTTGCGAGACCCCTGCCGCGGAAGCGGTCTTTATCTTTTTATGATATAGCCTTATTTCACAAAGTGTTTTTTGCGTATATCCCCTATTTCCTTGTCTTCAATTGCTTCTTTCTTTTCTTTTGCTTTATCACCTAGTGCTTTTAGTTCGCTATCAGATAGTCGAGCAAGCTCTGATGCGCGATTCTTTAGATGCTCTTCTGTGTTCGTATCGGCATTATCTAGAGCTTCTTCTAGAAGTATGTGCAATATCTGACCTATCTTTGGTCCTGGATCTAGCTTGGTTATTTCCATTATCTTGGCACCGTTTATTTTGAGTGTTGCTACTGATATTGGGTTACGCATAGCCTCTTCTACCATCGAATGGTACTTACGAAGCCTATAAGGACTCTCCTTTGGTCTACCTGTGCCAATCCTATCGCAAGTTCTAACATCCATTAGGTACCATATATTTTCTTCCCCAACATTTCGCACCATTCTTCGAACGGCTGAGAGTGTGATTGTTTCGGTATCAGAGAAGAACATGTGCCACCTTACGAGTTTCACAACCATATCAATAGTTTTCTTTGAGAACTTTAGCCTGTTTAGTATCTTTTCTGTTATTCTCGCACCCACAACGTCATGCCCATAGAAAGTCGGCTCGTCACGCTTCTTGGACGGACGCTTGGTAGCAGGCTTTCCTATATCATGGAATAGCGCTGCGATTCTAACTTCCAGGGAGTACTTTTTCTTGCCTGCGTGCTCTAGGGTCTTAAGTAGGTGGGTGAATACGTCGAAAGCGTGAGCGCTGTTCTGGTCACACCCAATACCATCCCGCAATTCAGGTAAAAAGTATTGTAAAATATGGGTTTTTTCACATAGAGCTATACCAAATGCTGGTCGTTCAGACTGCATCATTCTTATGAACTCCTCTCTTATTCTTTCTGCTGATATGCTTTGAAGCAGGCTCCCCTCCTCTACTATGGCTTTCTCGGTCTTTGGATCTATTACGAAATCTAAGTCGGTAGCAATTCTCACTGCTCTGAGGATTCGTAGCCCATCTTCTCTAAACCTCTCGTGTGGATTACCTACTGTGCGTATTACTCTACTCTTCAGGTCCTCTTGGCCATCATGAGGGTCTATTATTTCCATATCATCCCCTGTTTTGCGTAGTGCGATCGCGTTTACGGTGAAATCACGGCGCTTCAGGTCATCAAGTATGTTATTACTCCATGTGACTTCGTCTGGATGCCTTGCGTCTGAATACTTCCCTTCTAATCTATAAGGAGTAACTTCTACTACCTTAACCGTTGGGTCTGTATCCCCTTCTGACACCACTCCTACCGTTCCATAGTCATTTTCGTAAAAGGTATTTTCAAACAATGATCCGATTACTTCTGGTGTTGCGTTTGTGGTTACGTCCCAATCCTTTGGCTTGCGGTTAAGTAGCATATCTCTCACGCACCCGCCCACCAAATAAGCTTCAAAACCAGCTTTTTCTAGTGTTTCTGTTACCCGTGAAACTTCTTTTGGGATAGAAATCTTCATAATTATGTGATTATTCTATTATATTTTTTGATTTTTACATAATTTAATGTATAGTTTTGGTACGCACCCGTGGTGAAATGGATATCACAACGGTCTTCGGAACCGTTTTTGGGGGTTCGAGTCCCTCCGGGTGCACCAAATACAAAAAACTCCCACTGCTGGGGGTTTTTTGTATTTGGTGCAGGGCGGAGCTATGTTTTGTGAGTACACAAAACAAGCGAGCCGGGGTCGAGGAATTTTGCGAGTGGTCGACGAGCAAAATATCCGTGACCATATCATGCAGGGCGGGTCCGCCTTGGGCGGACGAGACTAGGTTCGATGAATTATCCAAGGGCTGATATTAATGACCATCAAAGCCCAATCCCGCTTCCCTTCCTTGTATTTTAGATTTTCTAAATATATAATGGCTGAAATGCGGGTATAGTTTAGTGGTAGAATGAGTCCTTGCCAAGGATTAGACGGGAGTTCGATTCTCCCT
>CAZCQK010000007.1:20487-24664 GCA_964500855.1 uncultured Candidatus Saccharibacteria bacterium | reverse complement strand
CAATGCGAATCATTCGAGAACACTAATCTCACACACTATAGATTTACAATAGAGGCACTTTCTATTCTCGCCATCATAGTCATGGCACTTCGCACATGGTTTAGAAGAAGAAATGAGATTAGTAAAGTATCATTCGCCTTGATTAGCTTTTCTATCGTTCTCTTCCTATCCACATTCTCCCTAACTGGTCTTATCTCAAGTCAGACCGCTATCTACGAAGTCCAGCTTTATGGAATGTTCGTTCTACCGATATTCGTGCTACTTATGATTATTGCGATTGGTAAGTATGATACCTTCCACCTCAAGTTCTGGAACCAACAGCTCCTAGCATGGACTCTGGTACCACTCATTGCTTCTGAGTTCTTCTTCCTTAATGGTATTACCGACTTCATCCTTAACACCACCACTCTTATCATCTCCTTCGCCATCGTCTACCTACTCAGCCAGAACATCAAGAAAGAGACCGAGAACAGACTCAGAATCGAAGCCCTCAACAGGGAGCTCCTCGAGACGAATGATAAGCTCAAGGAGCTCGATAGGCAAAAGACTGAGTTCATCTCAGTAGCTTCTCACCAGCTCCGAGGTCCACTAACTGCTATCAAAGGTTATGCGTCTCTAATACTTGAAGGAGACTTCGGTGAGTTCAGTGCTCAAATCAAGGAAGCAGTGGAGACCATATTCAAGTCTACCCAAGCCCTCGTTGTTATCGTAGGTGACTATCTAGACGTATCGAGAATCGAGCAGGGAAGGATGAGATATGAATTTTCTGACTTTGATCTAAAGCCTCTCGCAGAGGGTATCATCAATGAGTTCCAGCCGAACATCCGCGTCTCGGGACTAAGCCTCACCTTCAAGCATGAGGAAGGTAAGGACTTCTTCGTGCATGCTGATCAAGGCAAGCTCAAGCAAGTAGTATCAAACATAATAGATAACAGCATAAAGTACACGCCTCACGGATCAATCGAGGTATCACTTGCCAGAGTAGACGACCACATAAGGCTATCAGTAAAGGATACGGGAGTAGGTATTGCGAAAGAGGTGCTACCAAAGCTCTTTGATAAGTTCACGCGTGCTCCAGGAGCATCCAAGACCAACATAACAGGTACAGGACTCGGTCTCTATGTGGCTCGCAAGATGATGGAAGCTCACAGGGGTAAAATCTGGGCAGAATCAGAAGGCAAGGACCATGGTTCAACATTCATAATCGAACTAGAGTCGCTTCACAAGATGGAAACACCGCTCAATAACAAAATAGACAGCACAGTAGAGAAGTTCGACCACGAACTAGAGTCTAATTCATAATAAGATAGATTTATCTCTATAAAATAAACATAAATAAAAAACATAATAAAACTACATGATAGATTAAGCAAACAAGAGATGATGTGTTATAATGACTGCAGGCCAGCTCTTCGATAAGTGTTGGTCTTGTGTATACACAAACTCAGTAGCAAACACATGAAAAACAAACTGGTAAATATGTTGTCCTTGGGGGCAAATTTGTCTTTCCAGGAGAGTGATCGCAAAGGTTTGGAGTCCATCCAAAACCTCGATCTTTCAAAGGTAAAACTCAAGCTGTCGCGACCTAGCCATGGAAGTGACGGCTGGACAAGTGAACAAGTGGAGGAGGCAGAAAAGTGGTATAAACGCTTTCTAGCTCTCATCCATCTGCGTCCAGGAAAACAACGAGTTCCAAACGGAGTGGTTGATGAATTTTGGCACCAGCACATGCTGGACAGCAGAGCCTACTTCAAGGACAGCGACGCAATCTTCGGTCGCTATCTTCATCACAATCCTTATTTCGGGATCGGCGCCGAGATTGGTAAGGGTGATGATCGCGGGCATCACCAAAAATGCTACGACGAGACAAAAAATGACCTGTGTGAACTCTTCAACGAAGACTTCACAGTTCTTGAGGGACTGTTCCCCAACATGGCTAGCCAAGGTTTTGATTGCTGCACAGACTGCAACGATTATCGCACAGGCAGTCCTGTCGAAGATCGGTTTTTTGCCTATGATGCTGTGGACGTGCGAGTCGGAATCAGCTAGCAATTTCATCGGACACATGGTCTAGAGCTACCAGGCAAAAAAATGGGAAGCAGAAGAATCTAAGTTCTTTTGCTTCCCGAACTTTTATTAACTTACTGATAATATTATGAAAATTAATTTTATATTTTCGATTCCTTTTGAAAGAGCATTACTAGATCCTTCTTTGTCTGGACAAGAAAACCTTCTTACTAAAGAGATTGTGGATAATAAGATTCGAATTCTTGATTTTTTTTGGGAAACGTCTGGCAGAGATATAGTTCAAACTATTGAACAAATTACAGGGTACACTTTTCAAAAAAAAGAAATTGATTGTTATATCAACAGTAAAATTTCTGTATCTGATCCATTTTGTCTAAAGGTGCGTGAAGACTATAAGATGAAAAATAGCGTTATACATGAGCTGATTCATATTATTTTTAAGCAAAACAAGGCAGGTGAAACAGAAAAAGCTAAAAAATACAGAAGTGATTTTGAAAAAGAGAATGTTATTACAATAAATCATATAATTCTAGATGCTATACATTTTTTGCTAACTGAAAAACTATTTCCTGACCAACTTGACATGATACAGCAAAAAAAGAATCCCTATTATGCACGCTCTTGGGAAATAGTAAGGAATATGGGTGCTCAAAAAATTGTAGACCTATATTTACGATAATGATCTATAAAAAGGAGTTCTTCATAGACAAAATTTTCTAATAGAATATAGAGTAGAGAAGTTCAACCACGAACAAGAGAACAATTCCTAAAGGGAGATAAGATTATTCTTTGGATAACAATTCCCTAAGCGAAGCTTTTATAAGAAGATCTGTGCTGTCAATAAAAGGTATTTTTGATTTTATCTTGTAAGCAATTCCTTGCAAATCTGTGCATGCCAACAATATTGCTTGTGAACCTCTTTTAATCAGTGAGGAAGATATTCTTTCAATTTTTTTTATGTCAGCTTTTCTCTCTTTTCCATTTATTAGTCTGATAATTATCTCGTCTAAATCGCGCTGATCTTTCTTTGCTGGATAAACTGCTTCAATTTTGTTTTCATCAAGAAGACCATCATACAGCCGTTCATTCACGCTTGATTGAGTTGCAAGAATAGCGACTTTCCTTACATGAGAAGATTTAAGTGTATCAATCACTTCATCTAAAATACTAAGAAACGGCATACTGACACTGGCTCTAATTTCATCAATATACTTATGCAAAGTATTGCAAGGTAAAATACCAAAAGTTGCACCTGATTTCTCAAGAATTTTAGCTCCCTCAATTAAATAAGGAACCATCTTATGAGAATTGCGCCCCTCAACTATCGCTTCCTGCTCTACTTTGAATGGAAATGGTAGATTATAAATAATAATAGAAGGATAAGTACTCCTTTTATTGGCGCGATAATAATCGATAACGGAGTGATAAACCTTTGACGTTGTTTGTGGGCCTACTCCTCCTAAAATTCCTAAAGTCTTCATATTCATTGTATTGTGTATAAAAAATCCCGAAATTGCAACGAAATAGAATAGCAATTCCTAAAATCACTATTTTCTGGTAGTATTTCAAGCATGAAAAAGAGATTGCTATCAGGCATCAAACCGACAGGCAAGACCCATCTAGGTAACTATTTTGGAGCCCTAAAGCAGTGGGTGGACCTCGAGGTGGACTACGCCATGCTTGCTGATTATCATGCCCTTAACTCAGTCCAGAACGCAGCGGAGATGGAGAGTCTAATATGGAACATGACCATAGACCTCCTCGCGCTCGGCCTCAATCCAAAAAAAACAATCTTATTCAAGCAATCGGACGTGAGCGCCCATACCGAGCTCTCATGGATCTTGAGTAATCTCGTGACCGTGCCTTACCTCATGCGTGCACACGCATTCAAGGATGCAGAAGCGAAGAATAAGGAGATAAACGTAGGCACCTTTACTTACCCAGTACTCATGGCCGCTGACATACTCCTCTACGAACCTGACGCTGTGCCTGTCGGATCAGATCAAAAGCAACACATAGAATACACACGAGACATAGCTCAGAAGTTTAACAACATATTCGGCGAAACATTCAAGCTACCTGAGGATTTGATTGTGCCTTCTGTTGCTGTGGTGCCGGGACTAGATGGTCAGAAAATGAGCAAGAGCTA
>CAZCQK010000007.1:18402-20387 GCA_964500855.1 uncultured Candidatus Saccharibacteria bacterium | reverse complement strand
GAGAGAGCAAACGAAATAGCAAAAAAGAAATTAAAGGAAATAAAAGAAAAAATAGGAGTAAACTAAAACCATGGAACGAACATATATCAAAGACTTAAAGGAGCATGTAGCAAAAGAAGTACTAATCAAAGGATGGATAGACGTCAGGCGTGATCAGGGTAAGCTTGTTTTCTTTGATTTTAGAGACATGACTGGCTTAGTCCAAGGAGTAGTACTACCAAACGCGAGTGAAGAAGCGAAGGAAGAAGCATCAAAGGTCCGCACAGAATGGGTAGTAGAAGTAGTAGGCAAAGTAAACCAGAGACCTGAGAAGAATGTCCAGCAAGATAAGTTGAACGGATCAATCGAACTTGAAGTAATAAGCATCAAGGCTTTGAGCCCTGCTGTTGACGTACCGTTTGAACTCGGTGTTGATGTTAACCTTGATACCCACCTCGATAACCTCCCATACACACTAAGAACACAGAGGTCTAAGGATATATTCAAGATGCAGGCTGCGATACTAAATGGTTACCGCAATTCACTTCGTGATCAGGGATTTACTGAGTTTATCGCTCCGGCTCTAGTTGGAGGAGATGCGGAAGGTGGAGCTGCGGTCTTTAAGGTCCAATATTTCAACGAACAAACAGCATACCTAGCCACAAGTCCTCAGCTATATAAGCAAATAATGACAGGCGTGTTCGAGAGAGCATTCACAATCGCAAAGGTATTCCGAGCAGAAAAGAGTACTACCACTCGCCACATAGCCGAGATAACTCAGATGGACTTTGAGATGGGATTTATAAATGATGAGAGAGAAGTAATGGCAGTACTTGAGAGGACAATTAAAGATACAGTGAAGTCAGTTGCGAGTGAGTGTGCTCAAGTGTTCGCTAATTTCAGGACTGAAGTACCACTAATACCAGAGAAGTTCCCAGTGTTTACTTTAGCTGAGGCTCAGGCAATTGTTGCTAAGGAGTACAACAGGACGATTGAGGATACAAGCGACATGTCTCCTGAGGATGAGCGCCAGATTTGTGAATACGCGAAGAAGAATCTTGGTTCGGATTTCGTATTCATCACCAGATTCCCAACCAAGAAGCGCGCCTTCTATACCTTCGAGGACCAATCCGAAGCTCCTTTCTCGAGAGGCTTCGATCTTCTATTTAGAGGCCTAGAGATAGACAGCGGTGCACAGCGAATCCACGACTACAATGAACTCATAGCGAGAATAAAGGAGAGGGGAATGGATCCGGAGAAGTTTTCTTTCTACCTTCAAGCATTCAAGTATGGTATGCCACCTCACGGTGGATGTTCGACTGGTCTCGAGAGATTCACGGCACGAATGCTCGAGCTCCAAAACGTCAAGGAAGCTACCTCCTTCCCTCGTGACATGACTCGAATAGATAATAGACTATCCAATCAATAGATGGACCAGAGGTTCAAAATCAAAACTGAACATTTTGAGGGACCGCTGGATTTGCTTCTTGACCTTGTTGAGAAGCGCAAGCTTCACATAAATGACATATCTCTTGGAGCAGTCACTGACGACTACCTCCGCCACATAGAGAACATCCCCCAAATAGCTCTCGCAGATAGAGCGGAATTCATAGTTATCGCTTCCACGCTACTACTTATCAAATCTAGATCCCTCCTACCAACACTAACCCTAACAGACGAAGAAGAGGAGAGTATTGAGGACCTCGAGAGGAGACTCAAGATTCTCCAGATAATTCGCGACGGTAGTCACCCTATATCCAAGGCCTTTGGTCAGAGTATTTTGTTCCCAAGTGAGAAATCTGGAATCAAAAGCCCAGTGTTCTCACCGCATCAAACAATAACCCTTGAGAAAATAAAAGAATCTCTCGAATCAATAATCAATCGCTTCCCAAAGAAAAAGGAATTGGAGAAAGCGGTGGTCCGAAAGGTCATGTCTCTTGAAGAAATGATAGAGAAGCTATCATCAAGAATCCAAAGCGGCCTGTCACTATCATTCAAGCAATTCT
>CAZCQK010000007.1:12784-18302 GCA_964500855.1 uncultured Candidatus Saccharibacteria bacterium | reverse complement strand
GAGAAGCTATCATCAAGAATCCAAAGCGGCCTGTCACTATCATTCAAGCAATTCTCAGGCACAGGAGAGAAAATTGATAAGGAGAAGAAAGTGGAAGTCATCGTAGGATTCCTTGCCATGCTTGAACTTGTGAAGCAAGGAATAGTAAACGTAATCCAAGATAACCATTTCGACGATATCCGCATGGAGACCACAGAAATAGGTGTCCCTAGATACTAGAAAGTGGTAATATAAATAAATGGAAGATAAATCAAAACTCATTGAAGCAATTTTATTTTGGAAAGGAGAACCAATCAGTCTCAAAAAACTTTCTGAACTCATATCAGAAGATACCGACTCCATCCGAAATCACTTGAGCGCCCTAAAGGATAGTCTAGTGGGTAGGGGAATAGTACTCATGGAGAAGGATAATGAGTTCATGCTTGCTACTTCGCCGGAGGCAAGTGAAGTAATCGAGAATTTGACCAAAGAAGAATTATCCAAGGAGCTTTCAAAAGCCACTCTCGAGACTCTCTCAATCATTCTCTACATGTCTCCAATCCGCAGAAGCTCTATTGATTATATAAGAGGTGTGAATTCTCAATTCTCTATACGTCATCTCGAGATGCGAGGTCTCGTAGAGAAAGTCCCTGATCAGTTGGATAACCGAGTATACCTATACAGGCCAACATTCGAACTTCTCTCGTTTCTAGGGAGCGAATCAATAGATAAGTTGCCTGAGTTCGAAGTAATAAAATCAAAGCTTCAAGAATTCGAGAAAGGTAAGGAGGACGCTTCATCAAAAGAAAATGATGCGCCTATGGAATAAACAAAGTAATAATTCTCCGCTATTTATACCAACAATATTATATTGTTCAGTTTTCTTTTTGATGATTATCTGGCTAAATATCCAAAGCACAACAGAAATAAATAGCCTCAAAGAAAGACGCGAGCAAACAAAGTCACAAAAATATTTTGAGAATTTACCAATCAGAGCCAAGGCCGTTTATATCTATGATGTATCAGAGAATAAGCAAATTTATGCTCTTAATGCTCATCTAGCACTCCCTCTTGCTTCAATCACCAAGGTCATGACCGCACTGTGTGCACTGGATAATCTAAATCACAATGCTCTAATCATGATTCCGCCATCTATTCTCGGTATAAACGGAGATGCATCCCTACAATCTGGGAGCTTCTGGAAGGTAAGTGATCTCGTCTCTTATACTTTAGTAAAGTCATCTAACGATGGAGCAGTGGCACTAGGTAAAGCTCTCGGTGGTAGGAGGGAGGTGGTGAGGTGCATGAATAAACAGGCTGAGGACTTAGGTCTCTTGGATACTAGATTTATAAATGAAACAGGACTTGATGAAGCAGGTGGCGCGGGTGCTTATGGATCTGCTGAGGACGTAGCAGAGCTACTTAGCATCGCAACAAAGAAATATAACGAGATATTCGAGAGTACCAAGTACGAAAGTTACGATATACGAGGCCAAAACGGTACTCTAGAAGCCACAAACACCAACAAGGTCCAAGGCCAGATAGTAGGAATGAAATCAAGCAAGACAGGGCTCACGGACTTAGCCGGAGGCAATCTGGTGTTTGAGATGGATGCTGGTCTCAATCACATAATCACAATAGCAATCCTTGGTTCCACAGAGGAAGGAAGATTTAAAGATGCTATAATCCTATCTAACGCAGTCATCAACTTCCTAGGTAAAACAAAATGATAATCAACATAATCAAAATATTTGGACCATCAACACTTTCTTTCCTTATCGGGATACTTATTACCCCTGCAATCACTCACTATCTCTACAAGCACCGTGCCTGGAAGAAGAAGGCAGGTAAGGTAGGCATGGATGGCGAGAAGGCAGAAATATTTTCTAAACTTCACCAAGATAAAGAAGTCGGTACGCCAAGACTCGGCGGTATCGTCATATGGGCGAGCGTACTGTGCACAGCAGGTCTCCTTTGGCTCATTGCTATTTTCTTCCCATCACCACTTGCTTCAAAGCTTGATTTCGTAAGCAGAAGTCAGACATGGATACCGCTAGCCACACTTCTGCTTGGAGCACTTATCGGTATGACTGATGATCTCATGGAGATTAATAGCATTCAAGGCCAGAAGGCGGGAGGCATGTCACTCAAAAAAAGACTTCTAGTCGTTACTTCCGCAGGACTTCTGTGCGGATTGTGGTTTTATAACAAGCTCAATGTAGACAGCATTGGTCTACCATTTGGCGATAGCATTTACTTAGGCTGGGTATTCGTACCACTCTTTGCTGTGGTTATGCTCTTTATTTATTCTGGAGGAGTGATTGATGGTATTGATGGACTCTCTGGTGGAGTATTCGCTACCATATTCTGCTCATATGCTGGTATAGCATTCGCCCAAAACCAGATAGACCTAGCCGCATTCTGTGCTGTTATCGTCGGAGGCATCTTGGCATTTCTCTGGTTTAACATTCCTCCTGCAAGGTTCTACATGTCAGAAACAGGAAGCATGGCGCTCACTGTCACACTCACCGTAGTCGCCTTCATGACTGATAACCTCGGGGGAGGATATGGACTTATTATTTTACCTATTGTTGCGCTTCCACTTGTGATTACTTCACTCTCAGTAATAATCCAAGTATTTTCCAAAAAGTTTAGAGGCAAGAAGGTATTCTTGGTCGCTCCACTCCATCATCACTTCGAAGCCCTAGGTTGGCCGAGATACAAGATCACAATGAGATACTGGGTACTTTCTATTATCGTTGGTATTATCGGACTTTGCCTAGCACTCATTGGATAAATGAAGAAAGTTGATAAACAATTTCTTCTCTCGTTTATTATCCTCGTTGTAGCGGGGTTTTTAATATTCAGTTCGGCTTCGCTTGGACTCCTTGCTCGGTCAGAGAACAAGTTCTGGTCCATTGCCATCAACCAATTCCTCTTTGGTATCTGCCTCGGTACTGTGGCTTGCGTAGTTACTACCCACATCTCATTTAAATATTGGCGCAAGTATTCACTACTTATATTTATCACAACTATTATTCTAGCTGCCATGGTATTTATCCCGCATGTGGGACTACGTATAAACGGTGCGTCACGCTGGGTCGGTGTTGGACGGTTTAATTTCCAACCATCTGAGCTTCTCAAGATTGGTTATGTGTTCTACTTGGCCGCTGTGTTATCTAAAGCACGAGATAAGATAAGCAACTGGAGATATGGACTGCTACCGTTTATCGGTATCACAGCGATCGTAGGAGCGCTCATACTAACCGAGCCCGATAACGACACATTCTTCATGACTGCCTTGGCTGGATTTGCTATGTACTTCGTATCAGGAGCAAAGATAAGGGACATACTAATACTTATGCTTATTGGTGTTATCGGTTTCGTATCAGTGATTTCTTTCTGGCCTTATGCACGTAGCCGAGTAATGACGTTTATAAATCCAAACAAGAATGCTCTGACCTCAGGCTACCAAGTCCAACAATCTCAGATAGCCATAGGTTCGGGAGGAGTTTTGGGTAAAGGCTTTGGTCAGAGCACTCAGAAATTTAACTTCCTACCAGAACCAATTGGGGATTCGATATTTGCTGTTGCAGGGGAAGAATTCGGACTCTGGGGTAGCACAGCGCTCCTTATGTTGTACCTTTTCTTTACTCTAAGAGGGCTCAAAATAGCAGTAAGAACGACCGACGACTTCGGTAGACTGGTGGTGGTTGGAATTGTTATACTTATAACCGCAGGCTCATTCCTTAATATTGCTGCCATGCTTGCTATCATTCCACTTACAGGTACACCACTTATATTCGTAAGCCAAGGAGGTACTGCGTTATTTATTGCCATGATGGAAGTCGGAATCATACTTAACATTTCTAAAAACCGTAAAAAATGAAAATCATATTAGCAGGTGGAGGATCAGGAGGTCATTTCTACCCACTTATCGCAATCAGTCAGGCCATAAGAGACGTGGTCCGAGAAAAGAATCTTCTTCAAGTGAAGATTTATTATCTTGCTCCATCTCCATACAATTCCGGCATACTTTTCGATAACGAAATAGAGTTCCAAAAGATTCACGCAGGCAAGGTGCGGAGATACTTCTCAATCCAAAATATTTTCGACATGGTTACTTCGGCTTATGGATTTGTTGAAACATTCTTCAAGGTGTTCAGCATCTTTCCTGATGTGGTTATATCTAAGGGAGGGTTTATGAGTATCCCGGTTGTTGTCGCAGCCCACATCCTTCGTATACCTATCATCATTCACGAGAGTGACAGCGTACCAGGCAGAGCAAACAACCTAGCATCAAAGTACGCAACCAAGATAGCAGTAGCATTCCCAGAAGCAGCAGAGTACTTCAAGGATAAGGAGGGTAAGCAAAGAGAGAATGTGGCATGGATAGGGAACCCAATACGCAAAGAAATTCTCACTCCGCTAAAGGAAGGAGCGTTTGAGTATCTCAATCTAGAACCAAACGTGCCAGTAATAACAATATTCGGTGGATCACTCGGTGCCAAAGTCATAAATGACGCCATACTAAGTAGTCTCAAAGACTTAGTAACCAAGTATCAAATAATCCATCAAACAGGTAAACAAAACTTCGGTGAGGTCCAATCTACTGCCAACATTGTTTTAGAAAATGATCCACTCAAGTCTAGGTACCACTGCTTTGATTATCTAAATGCTCTATCACTTAGAATGGTTGCAGGAGTATCATCAATAATTGTTTCAAGAGGTGGTTCTACTATATTTGAAATCGCTGCTTGGGGAGTGCCATCAATCCTCATACCAATAAGCGACTCAAACGGTGATCATCAGCGTAAGAATTCATATAACTACCAACGCAGTGGAGGCACAATCGTAATAGATGAGAACAACCTAACTCCAGAAATACTAGCAACAGAAATCAAAGATATATTAGAAGATAAAGATAAGTTAGATAAGATGCGAGCCGGAGCACTTTCATTTGCTAAAACCGACGCCGCATACAAGGTAGCCGAAGAAGCAATAGCAATAGCTCTACAACACGAAAAATAATGCAACAAAATTCCAAAATCATCACCAGATTCGCACCAAGCCCAACAGGGCTTCTTCATCTTGGCACATTCCGTACAGCAATCTTTGCTTACCTATTCGCAGAGAAAAATAACGGTAAGTTTATTTTACGAATCGAGGATACAGATAAACAAAGATCAAAAAAGGAATACGAAGACAACATTCTCGAGGCTCTCGAGTGGTTATCACTTGATTATGATGAGATATATCATCAAAGCAAAAACCTCCCTCGCCATAAATTCTTTTTAGAAAAGCTGATTGAGGAAGGTAATGCGTATATTTCAAGGGAAGAGTCAAAGGATGGAAGTGGTGTTATGAAGGAGATTGTGCGTTTCAAGAACCCAAACATTCCGATAACCTTCCATGATGAAATCAAAGGCTCGGTAACAATGGATACCACTGATCTAGGAGACTTTGTAATAGCCAAGTCTGTGGACGAACCACTATTTCACCTTGCCGTAGTCGTGGACGACTTCGACGAAGGAGTGAC
>CAZCQK010000007.1:9007-12684 GCA_964500855.1 uncultured Candidatus Saccharibacteria bacterium | reverse complement strand
CCTGCGGTATTCAACGAAGAAAAGCTACGCTGGTTTAACAAGGAGCATTTGAGATCCTTACCTAAAGATATTTTGAGAACAAAGGTTCTGGAATTCGTGCCAGAAAACATAAAGTCATTGGAGAGGTTTGAGGAATTATTTGATCGTGTACTACCAATCATCATTGAGAGAATCGAAACATTTGGAGATGTGAAGGTTATGGCAGAAGCAGGGGAACTCGATTACTTTTTCTCAAATCCAAGTTATAGCAAAGACGGTCTAATCTGCCCTCCGAAGTTACGCAAAGATGCGCCAATAACAATAGATGAAATTAACAATCACTTGAAAGAAGTAGTGAGCAAGCTAGAAAATGTATCAGAAGATAACTTCACACCAGAGTCACTAAAGCTCGAACTATGGGATTATGCGACCCAAAACGGTAGAGGCGTGGTATTATGGGCTATGCGTTTCGCCCTTTCTGGAAGAGAGAAATCTCCTGATCCATTCATTGTTGCTAGTCTTATCGGTAAGGACGAGAGCATAAAGCGTCTTAACCATGCGATTTCACTTTAGAATTATTTTTACATTATTATTTCTTACCGCACTTCCTATTGCTGTTGCTATTGGTGCTACAAGCTCCGAGATACAGTCTCAAATAGATCAGAAAGCTAAACAAATCCAAGCTCTTCAAGAAGAGATAAAGCAGTATGAGCAGAGCCTTGATCAGACTTCATCAAAAGCCAAAAGTCTCAAGAACGAGCTAGCCACTCTAACAACAGCAAAGAAAAAGCTCGAGACCGAACTCAAACTAACCGAGACCAAAATAAGCAAAACATCAAACACAATCAAAGTGATTGCTGGTCAGATAGTCCAAACCGAAGAGAAGATCCAAAATCAAAAAGAATACCTACGTCAAACTCTCCGCGATATATCAAACGAGGATAATCAAAATGTTATATCAAACTTTCTAGCCAACAGAAGCTTCTCAAGTGTTTCGGATTATATAGTTGCCACTGAACGCCTTAGTAACGCCCTAGAATCAAGCATAAATGATCTCCGAGAATCCGAAGCTTCACTATCAAATCAAAAGTCCACCGCAGAAACAACCAAAACAGAGCTATCAAAGCTCAAGCAAAATCTAGTAGGAGAACAGAAAGCAGTGACAGAAACAGCAAACCAAAAGGATAAACTCCTTGCCGATACCAAAGGCCAAGAAGCAAATTATCAGAAAATTTTAGATCAGAAGAAGGCCTTAATGCTTCAATTTGAGAAGGAGCTTTTTGATTATGAATCAAACCTCGGCATCACAGTAAATACTGATGGGTATCCAAATCCAAAACATGGAATACTTGGATGGCCACTGACTAAAATAATAGTGACTCAAATGTTCGGTAAGACTTCGTTCTCAGGTAGACTATACGCATCAGGTACTCACAACGGTACTGACTTCGGAGCAAGTGATGGTACTCCAGTCCTCGCGTCACTAGGCGGAGTGGTACGCGCCACAGGTAACACAGATTTGAAAAAAAACTGCTACTCCTATGGTAAGTGGGTCTTAGTAGATCATCCAAACGGACTTTCTACTCTCTACGCCCACCTCTCATCAATAATGGTTAATTCTGGTCAGAAAGTAGAGTCAGGTGACACAATCGCATACAGCGGACGCACAGGTTACGTCACAGGTCCACACCTCCACCTCTCGCTTCTCGCATCCGCTTCCACCAAAGTCATGGTCTATCCTCCTGAGAAAGCCATCAACTGCGGTGGTGTGACTATTCCTATCGCTCCTCCAACAGCCTTTCTAGATCCTATGGCCTATCTTCCATCACTTTAACTAGTAAATTGATTTTAATTTTTATATAATTATTTTATGTATAACAATTATCGGAGCAAGGGATTCATTAAAACAATTATTTTGATAATTGTTGCTCTCGCACTTCTCAAATACTTTTTTAATGTTTCCTTCTATGACATCATCCACAGCCAAGTCATCCAAGATATCTGGTCAATAATAAAGACAGTATTTCAAACTCTTTGGCAACTACTTTTGATACTTCTAGATATATTGAAACAACTCGCCGGCACAGCCAAGACTTCCGTCCAGAGCCTAAATACTCATTAGAATTTAGTAGTGAAGTTATCCACAACCTTTTGCTTGACTGGTGAACCATGGTTCACTTATACTATATGCATGTCGAGATATGAACTAATCAAAAACATTCAGATAGAACTTGAGCGGATCAACAGAGATATTGATCTAAAGATCATCAAGGGCATCTCATACCGTAGCGACTCAAGACGACATAAATTTTTAACAACCAGACTAGCCGAGCTCATGCGACCGAAGCCACAGAGAAGTTTCTTCAGTCGAGCAGCGCACGCAGTATCAATGTTCGTCTTCTAATGCAAAATTATAAAAATAAAATCATCACTTTCTATGAAAAGCATAAACGAATGCCTGGCTACAAGGAGATCATGGCTCTCACGGGTTTCAAGTCGAAGAATGCAGTCTACAAGCTCATCAATCGATTGGTCGAGGATGGGGTGGTACAAAAGGACGCACAAGGACGACTCAGTCCTAAAGCGATTATTGGCGAGATTCCGCTTCTGGGTTTGGTCGAAGCTGGATTCCCGATGCCAGCCGAAGAGACCAACCTCGATAGAGTCACTCTCGACGAATGGCTCATCGGAGACAGGAACTCAAGTTTTATACTAAAGGTTAAGGGCGAGTCCATGCGAGATGCTGGTATCTACGAAGGAGATTATGTACTCGTAGAACGCACCAACACTCCCAAGCTCGGTGATATAGTCATCGCAGAAGTCGATGGCTCATGGACCATGAAGTATCTCCGCAAGGATAAGGAAGGATTCTTCCTCGAGCCCGCCAACGAAAATTTCTCAATCATAAGACCAGAGAATGATATGAACATAAGCGCAGTAGTCAAAGCAGTGGTTAGAAAGTATAGATAACACCTCATGAGTCTAATACTCCACATAGATGGTGATGCTTTCTTCGCATCTTGCGAAGTCTCTAGACGCCCAGACCTCAGGGGTCGGCCTGTGGTAGTAGGAGAGGAGAAGGGAATAGCCAATGCTCTCACATACGAAGCCAAGAAGCTTGGAGTCTATCGCGGTATGCCTATATTTGAGATTCGTAAACAATTCCCAGAAGTCACAGTCATAAGCTCTCACTTTAATCTCTACGAAGAATACCAGCGTAAGCTACTCTCAATACTCAAAGAATATTTACCGAAAGTCGAACCGTATTCAATAGACGAATGCTTCGCATTTCTACCAAATCTAGAGAGATCAGAGCTATTTGAATTCGTAACCAATCTAAAGCATAAGGTCCAAAGTTCTCTTGGTATAACTTATTCATTCGGTATAGCGAAGACCAAGACCCTAGCCAAGGTCGCATCAAAGCGCGATAAGCCCAATGGATTGGTGTTTTTAGACATGGACAATGAAGTGCTCAAGACCTTAAGCGAGACTCCAATAGGAGCCATCTGGGGTATCGGTCGTAAGATATCAGCCGAACTCATAGCTCAAAATATCAAGACCGCATTAGAATTCATCCAGACCGAAGAATCAAAAATCAAATCTAATTTTAATCTACCAACATTAGAAACTTATCACGAACTCAGGGGGACTAGAGTTTTTGAAATATGTGAGGGGAGTCGAGACCAAAAAACTATCCA
>CAZCQK010000007.1:2452-8907 GCA_964500855.1 uncultured Candidatus Saccharibacteria bacterium | reverse complement strand
CAAGAATCCAAAATAAGAGACGCGAAAGATAATTATGAGTACAATCTGCCTCTCCCATACATGGGCGAAGTTTATTAAAAACAGGGAAGCGACTTCCCTAACAATTTCAGAAATTTTGAGTCCCAAGGTCTACGCCCAAGGATAGATGGGTCAGCCCAGGATATTTGGAAGGCCTCTAAGAGGCTCACAGAGGCTCGAATTCGGAGGCAAGCCCACAGAGATCCGTAAGTATAGAGATAATAAATAAATTTAGTTGGTAGACCAATAAATGTGATTAAGGTAAGAAGGAGATATAAGAAGTACGAATCTAAATACTTATATCTAATCGAATTGATGCATCAATGACTGTGAATATATCTAAGAATATAAGATAAGAAGAGGCTTGGATTTATTTGGCCTTATTTAGCCCAGATTGCATTACCGAAAAGATATATTGTGCGACATGCATATAAGTTATCCACAGGCCACAAATTAAGGCCTTGTAAAGCCCTCTCCTCACGAGTAGCTTTCACTCGAACAGATAGAATAAATTTATTATTTAAAATAAAAACGCGCGCAAGAATTTCTTGCGTACGCACTGGGATAGTCCCGACTCAGGCCCATGGTGGAAGGATTGGCTCATCATCATAGTTATCGATAGTAAACCCCTGCCCTTCCAGATACGAGAACTGTTCATCACCTGATGGATCAAATTCACTTGTGACCTCCAAGGCGACTCGAGTAATCCTTGAAGAGGAGTAAATCAACTTACCACAGTAGTAAACGCTACGTGTAGTGATGATGATTGCGTCCAAGGTTTCTACCTTGCCATAAGACTCATCCTCATACTCAGACGAGGACGAGGTTTGGTCAGTGATCCGCACCCTTGATGAGATTTCGATCTTATAACTCGCGAAGTCGGCAGACTGCGCGATACCCATCATCGCAGAAATGATCAAAACAAAAAGAAGACCTTTCACTTTTACCTCCTTGTTAACTTTTGAGTTATCCCTGTAAACGAACAGGAAACATTAATATAATCCTATACCTAATTATTTATTAGTCTAGAGTAGGCATAATGCGAAGAGGAATATAATTTGCTATTATCGAGACATGTCAGTTACTACTTGGGAATTCTACACTGATACCGAAAAGGCATGGGAAGCAATCAAACTTTCTATCGAGGGAGCTTCGGTATCTATTGATTTGGAACAATATATATTCTCGTTCGATTCTGTTGGACTTACTTTCATAGAAGCACTTAAGGAACGTGCTCGAAGTGGAGTGAAGGTCAGAATATTCTGTGACACCATCGGTAGTTATAGCCTTTATAGATCAGGTATCAAGCTAGCGCTAGAAGAAGCAGGCATAGAAATCAAATTCTTCAACCCAGTATTCCCATGGCATCCAAACAAGGAATCCCTCTGGTACTTCAGAGACCACAAGAAGCTTATGATAATCGATAAGAAGTTTGGGTTCACAGGAGGAGTGTGTCTTGGCGAAGCCATGCGCACCTGGCGAGACAGTTACGTTCGCATAGAAGGTCCTGTGGTAGGCCAAATGCAGGAGTCGTTCGATAACATGTGGCACAAGGCTTATCATAAATTTCGATTCTACCTACCAAGAAGAAAGAAGGGTGATCAGAGCAATGGAGCCGACTTCAAGTACCTATCTAACTCCCCAATCCCAGGTAAGCGCTACATGTACCGAGAGCTCATAAGGGCAGTGAAGGCCTCAAAGCACTACATCTACCTCACAACCCCTTACCTACTCCCCGATTCAAGACTACTTAGAAATTTAAAGGAAGCTTCAGAAAGAGGTGTTGAGATAAGAATACTAGTCCCAAAGGAAACAGATACCAAAATAGTAACCATAGGTATGCACACGTTCTTCGAAGACCTTTTAAAGCACGGTATCCGAATATTCGAATACGGACCAAACATGCTCCATAGCAAGACCGGCATAATAGACGGAAGATGGTCTACCGTAGGCAGTCTCAATCTAGACAACCTATCCCTAAGATACAATTTTGAAGGCAACATTGTCTCAATCGATAAGTCATTCGCCTTCGAACTCGAGAAGCAATTCTTAGAGGACCTCAAGCTCGCAAGCGAGCTAACACTAAGCGAATGGAACAAGCGATCAAGTCTGAGCAAATTACTTGAGACTCTAGTCTGGCCATTTCGAAAGCTTCTATAAAGCAAAACACCCGCCGAGGCGGGTGTTTTGGGAGTTATTACTTTAGGATAGCTACCTCTGACTTATCTGCTTTCCAACATGGGCTAGAAGATAACCAAGGGGTCGTACCTTCCCTATCGTATAGTCTCTTGGCGTAAGCCATGTTTCCATCAATAGTGGTTAGGTCCATTCCAAGCTTCAAGGCTTCGTCAGCATGGTAATCGGTATTGATTTGCATCACACCAACATCATGATTGTTTACGATTCCTCGAAATAGGTTGCCGTCCTTATCATACTGTCTGAAGCGAGATTCACACCACGCAATCTTTACCATGATAGGATCTTCCTTGAAAAATTCATTAACTCTCTCTTTAACTGTCTTAGGTGCCGTGACGGGAGCCGATGTTGACTCTACTATAGCCGTCGTATCTATTAGTATTGGGGTACTAGTTGCGCCCATTGCGTGGGCTGATGCTAGTAGGCCAATTCCTGCGATGATACTAACTATAAGCTTTATTGTTACGTTTAATTCTTGAGTTCAGACCCTGCGGAAGTTCTGCAAAAATAAAAACCAGTGAACGACTGGTTATGCGTATATACTAGCATGGAATCAGACTCTGGTCAAGTAAGACCACTGATTTTGGAGGGGGTCAAATCCAGAAATACGTTGCAAAATAAGGATATATTTAGACCTTTCCTTTGACAAGAAATCAAGTTTATTATCAAATAATGATCCTTAGGCAAACCAGGTCACGGCCATAGCAATCGAGGCCACCGCCATACACAAAAACGTGAGCCAAACGAAGGTATTAGAGAGCCATCCGCTACGGAAATCCCCCATCACTTCCCTATTATTGGCCACCCTAGCCACGATAAATATGAGAGGTACAGCAACAAGACCATTGATAACAGCAGTCACAATCAAGGCCTTTATAGGGTCAATGCCGACGAAGTTGATACCGAGACCAACCAGAGTTGCGATTGTGATCACTCCGTAGAACCCATGGGCCTTCCTGAACTTATAATTGAGACTGGCTCTCCAGTTCATGGCTTCAGATACAGCATACGAAGCAGAGCCAGCAAGTACAGGTACAGCAAGCATTCCAAGTCCCACCACCCCAATAGCAAATATAAACTTAGCAAGGAAGCCAGCATTCGGGAAGGTTGTCACGAGTGGCTCCAAGGCCTTGGCCGCATCAGCAGAAGTCTTGATATCCGTTACCCCATGACTCCAGAGCACAGTCGCAGTCGTCACGATTATGCACCAGGTAGCGAACTCAGAAGTGAGCATTCCAGCTGCGTTATCTATTCGCATATTACGTACATCATCTATGGTTATTCGAGGCTTCCCATCCTTACCTATCTTATGATGCTCCCTCTCCTCCTCCACTTCTTCATCTGCTTCCCAGAAAAACATGTAAGGTGAGATAGTGGTACCAAGCACCCCGGTTATAATAAACAAGAAAGCGAAACTCCATTCGAAGTGAGGTACGAAGGTAGCGCGTAGCACTGTACCCCAAGAATCAGTCACAATGAACATTGTTATAACGTAGGAGAACAGTGTGAGTGCGAGCCACTTCAAGATCCTTGCGTAAGTCTTATAGGAAGTGAAAATTTCGAGTATCAAAATAAAAGCAGTAAAGAAAAGGGTAAGCAAAGTGAAGTCCACAGGTACTATGAGATTAGCTGCCGCAGCCATAGCACCTATATCCGCACCGATGTTGATAGTATTAGCGATGAGCACAAGCACCACAACTGCGAAGGCCACTTTCTTACTATAATGCTCCTTTATTACTGCGACTATCCCCTTACCAGTCACCTGACCTATACGCGCGCACGCTTCCTGCACAGACATCATAAGAGGAAGCATAAATACCGCAGTCCAAAGCTGACCGAATCCAAACTGCGCACCAGTCTGAGAATATGTAGCAATACCAGACGGATCATCATCCGCAGCACCAGTAATAAGCCCTGGGCCAAGATTTTTAAAAAACCTTTTCACCGAACCCTCTTTATGCTTTTTGTGCTGATGAGTCTTTTCTAAATCCATGGGAGTTTATATTGACCATACTCTTCTATCATTGATTTGTTGTGAAGTAGTCTTGAGAATGCTTCTGCTTCCCATAGTGCTCCAGTGATACCTCTATGACGACCCTTCTCTTCGTTTGGGATACCCACGTATTCAGTAATAAAATCAGAATTGATATTTGACCTATGATGAGTTGAATCAATAGGAATAGAGAGACCCCTTGAAATCATGTGCGACCAGACCACAGAATGAAGGTCAACAATCCTCTTTGGTAAAGAAACATTTAGATGCTCTCTAAAGGCAGCGGCCAAGAGAAATTCCAAATCAAAGTAGCAATTCTGCCCAGCCACAGTATGATCAATTAGAGATAGAGTCCACTCCACAAATCGCTTTATAGCGTCCCCTTCAGAAACTTTATTTGAATCAAAAATACTTTCTTTGGTATTACCAGTTATTGCTAAGGCCTCTTCCTCATATTCTGCTCCATCAAAGGCTCGGCATTCAATCTCAAACCTGTTAGAAGGATTGTTGAAATCAACAGCACCGATTGAAATAATCGAATGCTTGCGCGGATCTATGCCTGTTGTTTCTACGTCTACCACAATCATGGCATAAGTATAAATTAAAACTCGAAATAAAAAAGCTTTACTTATTCAGTATTTTCTCTGATATACTTAGCGAATGAATATAGACCTAGAGAAACCTTCGAGAATACGATTTACCAAGGGTCCACTTCTTATCGTTATCGCAGCTCTACTTTGGGGTCTAGACGGAGTATTACGGCGTTCGCTTTATTCCCTTCCTCCAATAAACATCATCTTCTCCGAGCACTTGTTCGGATTTTGTGTTATAGCACCATTCGCTTGGGAGAGTTTTAGGGTTAGTAAAATAAAGAAAAGGGATTGGCTTACTATCGGACTGGTATCATTGCTTTCTGGAGTTATCGGTACCCTATTCTTCACCACTGCCCTCCTATCTACCCAGTTCATCTCATTCTCTGTTGTTTATTTACTCCAAAAGCTTCAGCCAATATTTGCAATAAGCACTGCCAGAATTTTCCTCAAGGAGAAACTCCACAAAGACTTCTACCTTTGGGCCATACTGGCTTTGGTCTCTGCTTATTTCGTCACTTTCCCAAACGGAATAATAAATTTCAAAACAGGTAGTGGTACCATGGTAGCCTCAATGTTCGCTATCGGAGCAGCATTCGCCTGGGGAAGCTCCACCACCTTCTCAAAGATAGCACTAAAGGATCTAGAACCCGCTCTCACCACTGCACTTAGATTCTTTTTCACATCCATTATCGCATTCTTCGGAGTGATAATTTTCGGAAAGTTATCTGCCACTGTATCTCTCTCACCAACCCAATCACTAACACTAATAGCAATTGCACTTTCAACCGGTATGGTAGCCTTACTTATTTATTACAAGGGTCTACGTAATACCCCCGTATCAGTTTCTACAATTCTCGAATTATTTTATCCTTTGATTGCAGTAGCAATAGACGTCGCAGTCTACCACAACACCCTGTTCACATCTCAATACCTCGCGAGCATACTTCTCCTATACTCAATGTATAGAGTAAGTAAGCTAACAGAGAATAATTAATTAGAATTCATCCCTGCGCAGTTTTTGGCTGGAGTGAGACCAAAACTCTCAGCCTCAGCAACGCTCGCGAAATGCCTCTTGGCTTCTGGAGCAAGCTTCGCCACCACAGAACACCATGGCAAGTAATACTTCTTACCATGAAGTGTGGCGACTACCTCGGTATTACTACCCGTGGTCAATCCCGTACTAGTACTTTTGGCCAGAGAATTCTCGTCTATGTACTCTACGGTAACCGGCTCATGGACCGAATCAAATACTTCTGCAGATCTACCCAAAAAATAGCTAGAAATGGCCACAAATATGATTATTAGAGACACCCCAACCTCCTCGAGATTAGACCATATGTACCCCTTGATTTTGAATAAACTTCGGGTTATGATGTCCATTACGACTTAATTATAGTTTAGAAATAAGACATGGCAACCAAAAAAGCCGCCGGAACAGCTAAAAACCTGACAGACTCACAGCCAAAATTCCTTGGTGTGAAGCTTTATGCTGGAGAAAAAGCTAAGATTGGAGACATTATCATAAGACAGCGAGGTACCGTAGTACTAGCAGGTAAGAACGTTGCTATCGGTAAGGACCACACTCTATTTGCAATGAAAGAAGGAGTTGTTGAATTCGGAGAGAAGCGCAAGAAGAACTTCGATGGTACATCAAC
>CAZCQK010000007.1:0-2352 GCA_964500855.1 uncultured Candidatus Saccharibacteria bacterium | reverse complement strand
AGATGACCCTTATCACTCGCCTTTACCTTCATCACAACCTCCTTACCATCAATCTCATGAAGGTTCTTAGCAAGTAAGTCCTCCTGTACTTTCTTATCCGCCTCGTGAAGTGCCTTTAGAGCATTCACCTTACTTAGAGCCTCAGGAGTTGCTACCTTGGCCTTAGCCTGTGGGATAAGGAAGTTAAGCGCGTAGCCATCAGCAACGTCTTTAACATCATACTTCTTACCAATCTTTGGAACGTCTTTTAGTAGAATTACTTTCATAGTGGAATATGTTTTGAATAATTTAGAAAGACAGTATAGCCTAAATAGGCTTTTTGTCTATTTATTAATTTCTTGAAGCCAAGTCGAGCGCTCTCTCCATCTGAGGGTCTCTACCCGCCTTCACATCATCAAGAGTAAGGTCAGCAGTGAAGTCTGGAGTAATACCGTTTAGAGAGATAGAAGTACCCTTCGGAGTAAGCCATCTTGCCACAGTGACCTTAAGCAGAGTATCAGATGTGATAGGCACTAATTCTTGAACAGATCCCTTACCATAAGTCTTCTTACCTACGAGTATAGCCTTACCTGTATCATGGAGAGCACCAGAGAGGATTTCAGAAGCAGAAGCAGTATTCTCGTTTACCAATATAACAACCTTCATATTCTGATTAAACAAGTTGTAACCCTTACTTTGAAATACTGTTGGGTCAGCATTCTTACCATAATCCTCAGTTACGATTGTTTGACCAGCTGGCAAAAACCAACTTGCCATATCAACAGCCGCATCCAAGTATCCTCCTGTGTTGTTTCTTAGATCTAGCACAAGGTGCTTAGAACCAGAATTTACGAATTCACGTAATGCCGAGCGGAACAGGTCAGCAGAGTTTTCTGTGAAGCTTGCGAGAGTGATTACGAAAGTGCTGTTTGGATACTGCTTGGTTGTTACTATTGGAGTCTTGATTGTGTCACGAGTCATGGTGACAGGATAATCAGGTCTGCCAGATCTGTGGATGAGGAGAGTTACGTTGGTACCCTTTGGCCCTCGTATTAGCTGAACTGCTCTGTCTATATCGAGACCTTTTGTTTGAGTATCTCCCACCTTTAGTATTACGTCTCCAGAAAGTAGTCCGGCCTTTTCAGCTGGAGAGCCCTTGATGGTTGATGATACTGTGAGTATCCCCTCTTGAAGAGAAAGTACCGCTCCTATACCCTCGAGACTTCCAGATAAGTCAGTAGTAAAGTTCTTGGCCTCATCCGGAGTAAGAAAAACTGTGAATGGATCTCCGAGTGATGATGCTAGACCCTTTATAGCGCCATAGACCTTATCTTTGTTTGTTGCGACTGTGGTAGAAGCGATTCCGGTTGGCACATACTCTTCGTTTATAACTGTCCATGCTTTCCAAAACGGTGAAAGATCCACACCTTGAGGAGTAGATGCGCCACCTACGGATATACTAGTGACCTTATCATAGAGGGCCGCTTTCTCTGCATTCACATAAAGTCCCGCAAAGAACGATATAGCTACCACGAAAGCAGTGAGCGATGCCATTCCGAGCTTCTTGAAGATTTGTTTCATAGGAGTGATTATCTCAAAGAATACCAGTCGAAGCAAATATGATATAATCCAATTCATGATAAAAAAATACGACTACAAGGGTCTCGCTTGGATAGACGTAGAAAACCCAAGTGACAGCGATATCAACGAGATTGTTAGTAATTATTCTCTACCAATCGAAACGTCAGAAGAGATGCTCTCACCTACTCCAAGGCAAAGAGTAGTACGCTACGATAACTGCGTCTACATAGTGCTCCACTTTCCAACCCTCAAACCCCAGAAGGCCAAGGTAGATAACGTAAACGACCACCGCCAAGAAATAGATTTTATTGTTGGCAAGGATTTCCTAATCACCGTCCACTACGACCCCGTTAGATCCATAGATGAATTCAAGGAAACCTTCAAGGATGATGGTGGTAGCGAGACCGACTTAGTAGAAGATAATGCCGGGTTCATATTTCACAAACTTATCAAGCACCTCTATCATTCCCTACTTCGCGATGTGGGTATTATCAAAGCTTCACTTCACAAGGCCGAGTCATCAATATTTAAAGGTGAAGAAAAGAGAATGGTGATTGAGCTATCCAAAATTCATAGAGATATTCTAAGATTCAACAATGCTCTCATATCGCACAGAGAAGCTATAACCACACTCAACACCACCTTCAGAGACTTCTTTGGTGAAGGCTATGGCCACTTCATACACGACATGTCTAGTGAATATCAGCGAGTAGATAGAAGGATGCAAAACAACCGCGACCTACTAGACGAACTACGTCACACCAACGACTCCCTTCTCTCAGCCAAGCAAAA
>CAZCQK010000006.1:16167-27433 GCA_964500855.1 uncultured Candidatus Saccharibacteria bacterium | reverse complement strand
AATTCATTAGTGTTCCTGTTCAAAAAAAGTTCGTGCAAAGGTTAGTAATACATCAACGTTATGAAAATCAGCCTCGGCGTCATTGCCGGGGCGATTTTCATTCGTTGAGCCTAAGGAAAGCTAGGAGCTTTCCGTCGGGGAATCGAAGCCTGTTTGAGCAGATTTTGCGATTCCAGAAGCAAAATCTCCAAACAGGGTACTGACCCTGTAAGGGTCGAGATCCCCGTAGGGTCATGGGTACCGAAAATACCACCTCTTGCAGGTGGTATTTTCGTAGCACATGATCGCCTGGTGGCGAGAATCGAAAGACGGAGCGCGACGGCGCGAGGAGGGGTGAGCTTGGGGTAGGGACCCAAGCGCAAGACCTTTTTAGGTTTTTATGAATCCTATGAAATAAAAATCAAAAAGGTATACTGATCCTGTAAGGATGCGGAATTTTCTAGCAGAAAAATACTCGTGACCGATTCCCTTAAAATTAAGCGGGCATATTCGCTAGTTATTTTATGCTATATTAAACACACAATGAATGAATGTATTTTTTGTAAAATAGTGAAAGGTGAGGCACCGAGCCACAAAATCTGGGAAGACGAAAAGCATCTGGCCTTTCTTTCTATATACCCAAACACAGAAGGATTTTCTGTTGTTATCACAAAGGAGCACTATCCTAGCTATCCATTCGCTCTCCCTGATGATGTACTAACAGGACTCACACTAGCAACAAAGAAAGTTGCTGAGCTAATTGACTCTAAGCTTCCTGACGTTGGAAGGACGGGAATGATATTTGAAGGATTTGGAGTAGATCACGTTCACGCCAAACTATTCCCAATGCATGGTACTAAAATGAGTGAGTGGAAACAGCTCAAATCAAATGTAGACAAGTATTTTGATAAATACGAAGGGTATATTTCTTCTCATGATTACAAGAGAGAGGATGATACTAAGCTTGAGGAGGTAGCCAATAAAATCAGATTATAGGGATTCATAATTATATGTTAATTAAATATCACAGACAAAATGAAACATATAATGAAATTGCAAGCCGACTCTTTCGATAAGATAAAGGGCGGAAAAAAGATAATTGAAGTAAGACTCTATGATGATAAGCGAAGGACGATAAAGCTCGGTGATAATATTGAGTTCAAAAAGGAACCAGAACAAATCGAGAGTATCAATACCGAAGTAATTGATCTATTACGGTACAAATCATTTGAAGATTTGATAAATAACTTCCCTGCTAGTGATTTTGGATATGAGTCAAAAGAAAACTTATTGACTGCAATATATAGTTTCTATAAAAAAGAAGATGAAGAAAAGTTTGGCGTACTCGGAATAAAAATAAAGTTAATAAAATAACCAATAAGTAAAGAGCCTTAGTTTTCTAGCACTTAATCTCCTCTTGTGCTAAATTACGGCTATGAATATCATTTTTTATACCAAGAGGGGTTGCCCTTGGTGCGATGAGGCTAGGGAGTTTCTCAATCATAAAGGGCTTCCGTACGAGGAGCGAGAAGTGCTTGCTAACAAAGCTTTCTTTGATGAATTAGTAGAAAAGAGTGGTCAAACCAAAACCCCAACCTTTGATGTGGATGGAGAGATAGTTAGTGATTCTAGTGCTAAAGAATTCGAAGAATATCTAAACCAAAAGCTTAAATGAAAATCCTTGCGATAGAAACGAGTTGTGATGAGACAGCGGTAGCAGTTCTCAAAGCTTCTCAAAATAAAGTAGAAGTAATCGGAGATGCTCTCTACTCTCAGATCGCCGTGCATGCTCCGTATGGAGGAGTATTCCCAAATCTAGCAAAGAGAGAGCATCAGAAGAATCTCGTACCCCTTCTACTTGAAGCACTAGGTGAAGCAAAGCTCTCCAAGCAAAGTAAAGAAGAGATACCGAAATCAAAAATAAATAAAATCAACAAAGTATTAGAAAGAGAACCAGAGCTACAAAACCAGTTCAGCGCGCTATTTAGAATCAAAAAGCCAAAAATAGATTTGATAACAGTAACAGTAGGTCCTGGACTCGAGCCAGCGCTCTGGGTTGGTATCAATTTCGCCAAGGCTCTATCAATACTCTGGGATATCAAAGTAAGAGGAGTAAACCACATGGAAGGTCACATAGTATCATCACTATGGCAGTCCAAGGGTCCATCAAAATTTAAAATCAAAAAATCAACCGAGGTCTTCCCTGCTATTTCTCTCCTCATTAGTGGTGGCCATACGGAGATAGTCGAAGTGAAGGATATAGGTAAGTATAAGCTTCTAGGCAAGACTCGCGATGATGCTGTGGGCGAAGCGTTCGATAAGGTCGCGAGAGTGCTCTCACTACCTTATCCAGGAGGTCCAGAGATAAGTAAGCTCGCAAGCAAGTGGAGAGAACGAGGTGAGGAAAGCAACTTCACGCTCCCTCGTCCCATGATCCATACCAAGGACTTCGACTTCTCATTCTCAGGACTGAAGACTGCAGTGCTCTACACGGTAAACAAGCTCGAAAGCGTTGATGAGAAAGTAAAAGAAAACATCGCCAAGGAATTCGAAGACGCGTGCATAGAAGTGCTAATATCAAAGACCAGAAGAGCAGTAGAATCATCGGGTGCTAAGTCTCTCATAATCGGTGGTGGAGTAAGCGCAAACAAAGAATTAAGAAATCAAATCAAAAAGTTAGAAAAGGAATTCAATATTGAAGTCCTACTACCCGAACCAAAGCTCGCAACCGATAACGCAATCATGATAGGCATAGCAAGCTACCTAAGTCACAAGCAAAATCTCAAAAGTCCAAAGCTCGAAGCTAAAGGTAACTTAAGCTTGACAATGTAGGGATAGAAGTGTTTAATCTCAGAGCTGGCAAAAAATACGTGAAAAGTGAGAAGCCAGCGTGGGCCCATGCACGCTACAATGCACCTCGGGTGAGGTGCGCGCGTTTGGAGCCTGTATTGGGCCCACAAGATCTTTCTCGTCCAACTGGTTGCTGGGCGTCTTGGAACCGGGTGGCTTCGCATTATGCGGAGCCACCTTTCTTTTTGAAAATAATCTAGAAAAATGGTAGCCTTTCGATATGGATCATCCAAACATAGACCCAAAATTCCTCAAGCCATACGACCCATCAACAACCGAGGCTCGCATATATAAGATGTGGGAAGAGAGCGGGCTCTTTAACCCTGACACATGTATCGAAAAGGGATACACAACCCCCGACTCCCCTTACTTCTCCATAGTAATGCCTCCACCAAACGTAACAGGAGTACTCCACATGGGTCATGCCCTAATGCTTACCATAGAAGATATTATGGTCCGTCACAACCGCATGCAAGGCAAGCGTACTCTCTGGCTCCCAGGGACCGATCACGCAGCTATTGCTACTCAATCCAAAGTTGAGAAAGAAATATCAAAGAAAGAAGGTAAATCTCGTCATGATCTAGGTAGAGAAGAAATGCTAAAGAGGATTGAGACCTTTGCAAAGGAAAGCCACGATACCATCGCATCTCAAATAAGAGTCATGGGAGCTAGCTGTGATTGGAGTCGCGAGGCATTCACTCTAGACGAAGCCCGCAACAAGGCCGTAATCACAGTATTCAAGAAGATGTACGATGACGGGCTTATATATAGAGCAAACAAAATAATCAACTGGGATCCAAAGGGTCAGACCACCATCTCAGATGATGAGATAGTCTACGAAGAGAGAAAGGCCAAGCTCTATACCTTCAAATATTCTAAGGACTTCCCTATCGCAATCGCAACCACGAGACTAGAGACCAAGGTTGGTGATGTGGCTGTTGCTGTTAATCCAGAAGACGAACGCTACAGTGAATACATAGGCCAAACATTTCATATCAATGACTTCTGCGGAGTACCACTTGATATAAAGATAATAGCAGATCAAAGTGTTGAGAAAGATTTCGGTACGGGAGCTCTCGGAGTGACCCCAGCTCACAGCATGATAGACGCAGAGATGGCAGTGAAGAATAATCTCGAAAGCATCCAAGTCATAAACGAATACGCCAAGATGACTCGTGGTGACCTGAGACTGCTAAACAAGAAGACCACAGAAGCTCGTGAAGTCATAGCTGAGTGGCTCCGAAGCGAGGGGCTCATGATTGAAGAACAAGAAATAACCCAAAACGTCTCAACAGCAGAACGCACAGGAGGAATAATCGAACCACTGCCAAAGCTCCAATGGTTCATAAACGTGAACAAGGAATTCACTCTCCCAAATTCAAAAATAAATGGCATAGAAAGTAACACCAAAACCACTCTCAAAGAAATAATGAAGCTCGCGGTTTCAGGTGGTCAAATAGAGATAATCCCAGAGCATTTCAGTAAGACTTACTTCCACTGGATAGATAATCTCCGCGACTGGTGTATCAGTCGCCAGATCTGGTACGGTCACAGGGTGCCTGTGTGGTATAAGGGTGATGAATTAAGCATTGGAGAATGTCCAAGCGATGAGTGGAAACAAGATGAGGATACACTGGATACATGGTTCTCCTCAGCACTATGGACCTTCTCGACCCTTGGATGGCCAGATAAGACCAAGGACTTAGAAAACTTCCACCCGACCAACATGCTTGAGACTGGTTATGAGATTCTTTTCTTCTGGGTAGCGAGAATGATACTCATGAGTGGATACTGTCTCGGCGATATACCTTTCAAGAAAGTTTATCTCCACGGTACAGTGCGAGATGCTAAGGGGCAGAAGATGTCCAAGTCGCTTGGCAATGGTATTGATCCACTTGATGTTGCTCGTGAATTCGGTGCTGACGCAGGTAGAATGGCTCTCATAATCGGCACAGCTCCAGGCACAGACAGTAAGATTTCAAACGATAAAATCAAAGGCTACAAGCACTTCGCAAACAAGCTTTGGAACATCACTCGCTTCATCCTCGAGAACACAAGTGATTTCAAGGACCAAGAGACCGTCATAAATGACCGCCTCGCTATGCAAGTAGCAGACCGCGACTTCATAATCAAAAGCGTGACCAACGAGATGGATAACTACCTCTACCACGTAGCAGGAGAAAGAATCTATGCCTACGTATGGCATGAGCTAGCAGACAAGATAATCGAGGAGAGCAAAAAGATTTTCAAGGAAGGTACCGAAGAAGAAAAAAACGCACAAAAAAAGTTCCTACTCGACACACTCGAAACAGTACTCAAACTCCTCCACCCTTTCATGCCGTTCGTTACCGAAGAAATCTGGCAGACTTGGAAGGGCGAATCACTTCTTATGGTAACAAAGTGGCCAACAGCAACTAAGTAAGTTGGTCTAAGCTCCTGCTTGTTATACAATATGCTTATGAACGATAACGCTGTGATATTGGCGAGCTTTTTGGGAGGTATGCTACCTGCTATTCTCTGGCTTGAGTTTTGGCTTAGAGAAGCAAGGCACCACGAACCTCGCCGACTTATCGTAGGCACATTTCTTCTTGGTATGTTTAGTGTAATCATTGCTGGAGTACTCGAGAGGTCTGTGACTTACGTATTCATAGAGTTTACTACCATCTCATTTTTCTTGTGGGCACTCATAGAGGAGCTTGTGAAATTTGCTGTTGCTTATGCTGTTGGTATTCGTAGTAGATTCTGTGATGATCCTATCGACCCATCGCTTTACCTCATTACTTCTGCGCTAGGATTTGCCGCTGCGGAGAACATGCTTTTCCTCCATGATGCTCTAGTTGATGGAGGTATAGGTAGAGGACTGGCTAGTATAGTTGATAGATTCGTCGGAGCATCACTACTTCACGTCATCACTGCATGCATTGTGGGTATATCTATCGGATTTTCATTTTGGAAAAGTGCTCACGCAAAAAGAATTGCTATTTATATCGGGTTATTCATCGCTGTGTTGTTGCATACTGCGTTCAATCGCTTTATAATTGAGGGCGATGGTCATAGGTTTTGGGTATTTTCCTCGACGTGGATAGGACTCGTCGTAGTCATCCTTATTTTGGAAAAGATCAAAAACGCAAAGAAGATTAAACGCACATCATAATCAAACCAAATGAAAGAAAAATCTTTTTTCAAACGTCTAGCAGGAGCACTCTCACCAGAAGAAGAGCATGGTAAGCTACTTTCTATTGATGACGAAGATTCTCCCAAAGAACTAAGCTGGTCAGAAGATGATTCTGACGGAGAGCTTTCTGTTGATGTTTATGAGACGCCTGCTCACATAGTAGTTAAGGCCATCATAGCAGGTGTTAAGAAAGAGGATTTAGAAATTTCCCTATCTAGAGACATGGTATCAATCAAAGGTAGCCGAGTCGCTGAGTCACATGTGGACGACGGCGATTATTTTCATAAAGAACTCTACTGGGGTTCCTTCTCAAGGACCATACTCCTACCTCAAGAAGTAGATATAGAGAAAGCAGAAGCCACAGAAGATAAAGGACTTCTCACCATAAGACTTCCAAAGATAGATAAGGGCAGGCAAGCCAAGCTCCGAGTCAAATCAATATAAAACAATCCCGTCGCCAAGTGGCGACGGGTCTTTTATTCAGAACCCCCTCTCTCTACACCTTGATTTGAGAGCATAAGAATCCTAACAATAGCACCTATCCCCCACATCCACAGCACGAAAGAAGCGACCTTCCAGCTGTAATGAGGAGACATGTCATGCAAAACCATGGACCCGATAAACAGGAAGAATGCGTTGAAAATCAACAAAATTCTTAACTTGATGAACGTAACCATGAAGAAACATAACAAAAAGAACATGAAGAAATTAATCATTCCAATATAAAACCATAAAATCCAAAAAAGTCCAGAGTAAATTGATTACACAAAAAAAATATCCGCTTTCGCGGATATTTGCTTGTGCCGAGGGCCTCCTCTCGGTCACGAGTTACTAAGTCTGCTCGTATGATTACATACTGCGCGGACTAAGTACTCTCGACCCCGGCTCGTCTATTTTTATTACTATAAAAATATGACTGCGCCTTTCTCGCCCGGACGGAAAGTGTGCAGACACTTTCCTCCCTCTGCACAAAAAATATCCGCTTTCGCGGATATTTGCTTGTGCCGAGGGCCGGGCTCGAACCGGCGACCCCATCCTCTTCAGGGATATGCTCTACCAACTGAGCTACCTCGGCATTTTTTGTTCTGGTTATACCAGGACAAAATAATGGCGACGTAGGTAATAATCTACTGCTTGCCCCGTAGAAAGCTCCGCTTTCTTTTGGGGAGCTACCTCGGCATAGGACTTAGTCCTAAGAAGCCCATATTAACTAATTTATGGCGTTTAGTAAATACGCTCTACTTACCCGTATTTGGGCCTGTGAAGTAGCTTTTGAGTGAATCCAGACTCATACCCTTTGGGATATCTGTTATCTTCTGTTGTGTGGCCTGGAGCTCGTTATAGGCATTGGTAAGCTTCTCGATATATGGTTGAAGGTAGAGGAATGATCCAAATCCAATACCAATAATCACAACCCAATAAATAGCATGCCAGACGGTCGAAAGCCGATTCATCCTGCGCATACCATGAAGTATCTTGTTATTCTCAAGCACAATCTCCCTGATCTCTGCTAGAGCATCATCCCTATCCTGATCCAAGTTTACAATTTCGTTATCCATGTGATTAATTTTATTCTAGAAAATTTACTTTGCCTAGTCTTTGGACCAACGTGCGAATATCCCGCAAGGTAATAGTCTACCTGTATTAGACTCTTCTAAAGCAAGTTCACCTTCCTCCACTTCACCTCCGAATTTATTTACCAAATCCATTATGTTCTGCTTGTAGGCTGTTGGAGAATATCCAGCAGAATATCCATTCACAAGAAAGAAAAGTGGTTCAGAAGATAATAAGTTCTTAGTATCCTCAATAAACTTCACAAAGTTCTCCTCAATGCGCCACATCTCTCCATTCGGTCCATGACCGAATGCTGGAGGATCCATTATTATCCCGTCATACTTCTTACCTCTCTTGAGCTCCTTTTTGACGAACTCATAGGCGTCATCGAGAATATATCTCAAAGGCTTATCGGTAAGATTAGAAAGCTCCGCATTCTCCTTGACCCATGTTAGGGCGCTCTTAGACGCATCCACATGGCACACAGAAGCTCCAGCGCTGAGGGCAGAAAGCGAAGCGCCACCTGTATAACCAAACAGATTGAGTACGCTAATAGGTCTGCCCGCTGATTTTATTTTCTTTTCTACCCATTTCCAGTTTGCGAGTTGCTCAGGGAAAAGTCCTGTATGCTTGAAGGGTGTTGGGGAGATCTTGAGCCTAAGTCCGCCGAATTCTATGTCCCAAATCTTAGACACCCCTTGCTTAAACTCCCACTTACCACTATTACCCTTACGCAAGAAGCTAGCACTAGCAGAGTGCCATATGCTCTCACCTTGAGACTTCGGCCATAGAGCCTGAGGATCAGGACGCCTTAAAGTGAATTGACCAAATCTCTCGAGCTTCTCACCCTCTCCAGAATCAATCAATTCGTAATCCGATTGTGAATGTGTAATATCAATCATTTTTACAATTTTGTTATCCTACATACTTGTTATGCCACCGGTAGGAATCGAACCTACATTTAGAGATTAGGAACCCCTCGTTCTATCCATTGAACTACGGCGGCTAAAGGCTAAATAACCCTTTAACCTGGTTAATAATACTCATTATTCGCTTAAAATAAAGGGCACCTCTTTTTAATCTAATACGACACATCCCGTAAGGCAATTTATCAATTTTCTTACCTTCAATAATTTCAAATCGCGTAATAGATGATTTATTTATAGAAAGAGTCTTCGCCCAAAAATCAACCATTTCAGATTTTCTATTTTTATCGAAAATTCGTAAAGCAATCGTAATATCATTCTCATTTACCCCCATACTTCTAAGACAAGATATGAATACCCTCATCATTCCCGGATCACCGTTTATAATATTTAATTCTCGTTTAGTTCCTTCTCCCCAATAAAGCATCGACATTATTAAAAGCTTATCTCGATTATTCAGTTTCCCAATTTTGTTTATAGCCCAATCTCTCGCACCTTGCCATTCCTGAATAGCCATAGTCTTACTCTTATATCTTTTGGACACGAGCAACTCAATAACAGAATCATCAAGTTTCAAATTACTCAATAGCAATGAAAGAGTGGACTTGCTCACGTCAAATCGTTTTCTTATTTCGGAATACGAATAACCCTTTTGCCTTAGTGCAATAATCTCAGACTTAGTATTTTGAGTGATATGTTTTCCAGACATCAAACCTATATATTATCTAATGAATATAGTAATGTTCTATTCATTGCAAGATAAAACGCGTAGGGATAATCTACGCGTTATCTGTTTACTTATATTCCAAGAGCTGAAGCTACAGTTTCCTTATCGAATCCAACAATAATCTGACCTTCGATGTCTATCACAGGTACTCCTAGCTGACCACTCTTATCAACCATAGCCTTCCTCTGCTCCACATCACTTGCTACGTCGTGCTCCTCATAACTAACCCCTTTCTCAGCAAAAAACTCCTTTGCTAGCTTGCAATATGTACAAGTTGGTGTGCTGTAAATGATTACTTTCTTCATAAAAATTTGCTTACTGATAGATACGTATTGTATCAAAATTACATCCGCAAAATAATTGACAATACAAGAAATGAAGTCTCTACTGCCAGATCTTCTGCCACAAGGAAGCCCAAAATCCACTTGTGGTTGTTGCGGTAGTTGTCGCCTGATCAGTGTTTACTATAACCACCACATGCTCTCCAGGCTTAACCACATTAAACTTCTGCCTGATTTCTTCTTCCACCCCTCCCTCACTTGAAAGCTTATTCATCTCTTTAGTCAGGCTATCTTTCTGATTTTTAAGACTTGTGAGTCTCGCCTCCGCTTCAAACCGCATGGATTCGCTCTGCTTTTCTCTTTGATAAATCTTCCAAACTCCATTAGCAATAACAAGAGCGAGAATAGATAGTCCAATTACAGTGAGCTTGGAGTAAAACCTAGATTTTATTTGCCTTTTATCCTCGAAGTGCTTCATATTCCATATTGTCCGTGCTTATGCTAACATCTTACCACTATTAGTCTGTAACAGATAACCATGTTTCTATTCGGCAAAAAAACCAAAAAAGTAATTCAAAGTATATTTACAGTTGTAAGTATCTTGGTGGTCTTGGGAATGCTCGCCCTTTACTTCCCTTCTCTCTACCGCTAATTACTCTCCGCCTTTCATCATCTTAAGGAAGACTTCGTGAGGGATTGTTACATTTCCCTTTCCTCTTTCTTTCATCTTAGCCTTACCTTTCTTTTGCTTCTCGAGAAGCTTCTTCTTTCGTGTTACGTCACCTCCATAGAGGTATCCTGTTACGTCTTTACGTAGTGCTGAGAGTGTCTCAGAAGAAATTATCCTACCATCAGCCTTAGCCTGAATCTTAGTCACGAAGAGCTGTCTAGGTAAAACACTATGCAGACGCTTCACAGCTTTCTCCGCCTCTTCTTGCATCCGTCTACGAGCCACCACTCGTGTGAAGGCTTCTACAGGTTCTTCCGCAACCAATATATCCATCCTCATCACATCAGCAGATCGAAGAGATTCAAATTCATACGAAAGCGAAGCGTATCCAGAAGAAACGCTCTTCAATTCATCAAAGAAGTTACGCATCAATTCACGTAGTGGCATCTTGATAGCAAGAGATATTCTGCCGTCACCAAAATCAGATACTTCTCCGAGCTCAGCTTCATGATCATAGAGAAGTTGATAGATAGCTCCAGTATAAGCGTTAGGAGTGATAACAGTCACAGCCATCCACGGCTCGCGAACAGACTGGACCTGCCCATGATCAGGAAAGAGGGATGGAGAGTAGACCATCACCACCTTCCCACTTTTGAGTGTTACTTCGTAAGTGATTGATGGAGTAGCGATAACTAGCTCCAAATGAAACTCTCTCTTCAGTCTCTCTGTGATAATCTCAAGGTGAAGTAGTCCTAAGAATCCTGACCTAAATCCTCTACCGAGAGACCCTGAAGATTCTTCTTCATAAGAAAACGCCGAGTCAGAAAGCGATAGTCTCCCCAAAGCCTGCTTCAATAGATCAAAGTCATCCGCGTCTTCTGGATAAATAGACGCCCATACCACAGGAGATGGCTTCATATAGCCGTGGAGTGCAGGTAGTGGCATACGAAATCCAGTGATAGTATCACCAACTGACGCAATACCAGGCTCTTTGATTCCCGTGACTATGTAGCCGATTTCCCCAGCAGATAATTTGCTCGCTGGCGTTTCCTCAGGAGTAAATATACCCGTCTCAAGTGCGAAGAACTTCTTATCCGCAACCTT
>CAZCQK010000006.1:14776-16067 GCA_964500855.1 uncultured Candidatus Saccharibacteria bacterium | reverse complement strand
CAACCAAGAAGTCGAGACATCTCACCCTTCACTTCATGAATTCGAGCGAGTGGTGAATCAATCTTAGAAAGTACTGGAATGATTTTGATACCAGCATGCTTGGCCATTTCAAGAGTAGTCAGAGTCTGAGCTTGGACTCCTTGCGTAGCATCAACAAGAAGGATTGACCCCTCCACAGCCTTCAGAGCTCTAGATACTTCATACGAGAAGTCTATGTGCCCAGGAGTATCGATTAGGTTTAGAATGTATTTCTTACCATCTACGCTGTGCTCCATGCGCACTGGTCGCATCTTGATTGTGATCCCCTTCTCACGTTCAAGCTCCATATCATCAAGCACTTGGTTACGCATCTTGCGTGCCTCTATGGTATGAGTCTCCTCAAGCATACGGTCAGCCAAGGTGGATTTACCATGGTCTATATGCGCTATGATGCTGAAATTTCTAATATGGTCTAACATCGCCCGAGTATAGCAAAATACACTCAAATATCCATCTTTTCGGGTGATACCACCTTTGTTTTGAATATTCTCGCCTTTAAGTGCTTAATAAGCTCCTCTATCTCCTCACTATCCCAAAGTTTCAAAACAACAAACCACGTAGCAAGTCCCGCGATGCCCGCAACCAAGCCCTGGCTAAATACAGCGGCCAAGGTATTAAGCTTGGTAATACTTCCAATCACAAGTAACACATCGTAAGCAACAAACCCTCCCGCGATCGAAGCCACAGCCCCCTGCCACAGAACAACCTTCACAGAATCAAATAATCCCCTGTATTCTCTGTTGAAGAACACAGCAAACAAAACTAGATTCAAAATATTACCAATCGAAAATCCAAGTGGTAGAGCCAAGACTTCTGTACCTGCAATATCCTGCACCTTAAGCCACGAATCAATAGCATCTTTGACGTTAGGCCACCACACGAACACCTTGAACAAGCACACAGATATAATCACAGTGATAACAGATGATAAGGTTGAGATAATAAGCGGTATCTTAGTCTTACCAGAAGCATAGTAAGCTCTGAAGAATAAGAGGTTAGCATTCTGCGCAACAAGTGATATGGAGAACAGAGCCACACACGCAGCCACAAGTCTAGTATCGCTCCACGAGAATGCTCCAGAACCGAGAACAGTTCGCACTATCTGCGCTCTAATAACAATAAACATCACAGTAATAGGAAGTGATAAGAATATGATGTGTCTAAACGAGAGTGCTACATGCTTCGCAAACTTATCCTTCTTACCATTTGAGAAATATTCTGCCAAGGTAGGAAACGCAGCCATAGAATACGA
>CAZCQK010000006.1:0-14676 GCA_964500855.1 uncultured Candidatus Saccharibacteria bacterium | reverse complement strand
AATATGATTCCACCGATTATACCCGCGTTATAAAGCACAGGTGATAGAGCGTAGAGCCCAAATCTCCTATGAGCTTGAATAATACTAGAAAGGAAATTAGAAAATCCAAGAAGTATTGGTGATAGGAGTAGCAAGCGAGAAAGCGATGTGACCGAATCCAAATCAGCCTGACTCATAGTCGCGAACAGAATTCTCACAATCTGTGGCATGAACACAAGCGTCACAATCGAAGTACCCACAATTAAAATTAGAAACGAGCTCCAGACTTCATCTATGAGTTTCTTAGCCTTATCATGACCATCGAGTATTTTCTCCTGAAGGAATGGTATGAGTACAGATCCAGCCACAAGAGATGCCACAGTCGTAAATATTAAATCAGGAATACGAAACGACGCGTAATACACATCAAGCGCTTGGCTCGCACCGAAATAATGCGCAAGTAGCCTATCTCTAAATAGCGCTAGTATCTGCGCCAAAAGCGCAAAGAAGCCGAGTAAATACGCGGCTTCATGCACATTAGAGAATTCTCCGCCAAACGCCCGAATAATTCTCTTTACCATATTACTTCTTTGACTTTGTTGAAGTTGCTGTTGATGTTGCTACCGGAGTAACCACCTGAGTCTTCGAGTTATTTTTCTGAAGTGCGGTGATTATATCTGTTATACCTTTTAGTAGATTTGGTGAATCCGCGTAACCTTGCTTTAGCTGGAGAGCTTTGATTAGATATGTCTCAGATGACTTCAGGTCATTCGTGCTTAGTGCTAGGTTAGAAGCAAGGATAAGTGGTAATGGGTTAGTTGGAGCCAAGGCTGAAGCGTAATTATACTTCGCCATAGCCTGATCATATGCTCCAGGAATACCAAGTGATCCAAGAAATTCGTACGCTCTAGCAGTAGCCACAGGTGCAGAATAATCAGTAGGATCGATGCTCTCCGCAGCAAGAGAATATTTAACAACCATGCTTATATTATCTTTTATTTCTGATTGCTTAGACTGAATATCTGATGCAGGTAGAGACGCTAGCTTCGAAATCTTGCTTAGATATATCTGAGACATGATCTCTGCGTAAGTAGCCTGAGTCGGATCAAGTGATACAGTGCGAAGCATGTAAGCCAAAGCTTCATCCTCTGTTTTACTATTTGATACCGCCTGATTAGCGTAGTAAGTCGCCGCAATCTTCTGCCCTATCTCATATACCCAGAATGTGATTGCGATGATAGCAATGATAGATACGAGTACCGCAACGAAGTGGTGCCACTGCTTCTTGTTGAACAATATTTGCTTCTGCTTCTTCAAACTCGATGCATCGAACGCAAGCATTATTCCAATTAGCAAGAAATGGACTTCTTCTACTACTATTCCAGGAGCGGAGAATATCATAAGAAATGTAGTAAACAGCACTCCAAAGGCAACAATCACCTTAAGAGGCGAGCCAGTCTTATCATTTCTAAACAACGACTTAAATGCAATCGAGATAACGAATGCGTAGAATAGTATCCACAATATCATTCCGACGATACCCACAGTCGTAAGTGATGTTGGAATGATACCGACTCCGAATGAGAAGTTGGTATTCCAGAAAGGAAGCTCATTGAATGCGACTGGCTTGTGGAGGTTCCACTCATAAGAGAATGAGTTTGGACCAGATCCGAAGAATGGCTTCTGCTTTATTACCTCGAGAGCCACGTTGTTTGTTGGTCCCCAGTTTGGTTGGCCAACTAGATAATTTACTCCTGTCTTAGAAGCAAGGAAGTCATTGATAGGTCCACCAAAGACCACAAGTACCACAGAAAGCACGAGCACAAGGAGTGATGCGTAGAAGGGATTAGCCTTAATACCTTCCCTATCAGCTGACGACTTGCTATGACGAAGCGAGAACACATAGGCGAATATAACGAGCGCTATAAGCCCAATTAGTACTGGTAGACTAAAGTAAATAATAGATAGGCTGAATATAAAGTTACTACCAGAAAGTGCAACGAAGAAGAATGCTAGAACAATAATGAGAGAGAGTAGGACCTTTGTAACTTTTTTTGGTTCGATTGTTTCCAATACTATAACCGCCGCTCCGAGGCATAGAACCATGAGCGAAGTTATGTCATTCCAACTACCAGCGAGACTTAGCACAGGAGAACTGAGAACTCCAAGAGAAAGTGACGCACCGGCTATAATTCTAACAATCTGGAATAGAGCGACCAATATGATAGAAGACCCAAGAGACCCGAGAACAATAGATACTCTCTTAGGAGTTGTGACTAGAGAGTAGGTCAAGAATAGCAATATGAAGCTTATAGCGATAGTATGGAACGTGTCCTGCTCGTAGAATCCTCCGATAAGAGACTTATACCAACTGACTCCAAATATAGAAGATACGAAATACGATACTGGGATGAGAATGAGAAGTGAGTACCAGATTCTACCGGGGATGTTTATACTACCCTGCCTCATCCTCTCAATTATAAAGCACACGAGAGCAAGCAGTACTCCAGAGGATACTATGGCAAGCTTCGCTACTCCAAGACCAAGGATTGATGCAGGTAGGAAAAACACTGGGAGCAAGAACACCGTGACCGCAATGATCCAGAATGCCAAATTATCAAAAATATTTTTCTTCTCAGTCATATTAAATTGATGAACAATAAAGTAGGAATATTATACCTCAGAAACAAAAAATAAAACAACCCAATTGTTTCCAATTGGGTGTGCATTGCGCTTATAAGCCGAATTCTGTATCACTTTCGTGATGGCAACAATTTATCTGTCCATTAGATTACTCTATGGATCAAGCGGCACTTCCTTCGACTTTGCTTAGGACTAATCCCAAGCTTAATCAAAAGACACGGCCTTGCACCTAGGTAAGGATTTTGCCGTTTCACTCTCGTGTTGCCACGAGATTAATCTTGCTTGCGCAAGACTTCCTCGGCTTTCGCCTAAGACGTCACTGCTCGCACCTCTTTCGCATGCCTACGAATGATGGGTATTACCCACTACCTTTCTGCCAAAGGCAGGTGTTCGGACTTTCCTCCCCGAAATCTCGGAGCTGTTACCAAGCGCTCCATCATTTATACCACATAATCCAGATTATATCAAATCAATTTTTGCTGACTTTATATCACTTCCAAAGATTTTGGATCCGATAATATCGAACTTAGAAGCCTCTCCTGTGGTAAAAAATTTAATAGAAGAATCTTTGTTTAATCCATTATCAATATCACTATGCCTTTCTAGATAATCTCGAAGCTTCCTCGCCACCACTTCCCCCTCCTGAATTATTTTGACCCCACCTGAGTACTTGGCGATTAGATCATCGACTATTCCATAATGTGTGCATCCGAGTATGAGAGTATCAATATTATTTTTTATGACTTCAGCGACATATTCTGATATAAGTAACTCAATTTCCTCTCCTGAGACTTCCCCCTCCTCGATAAGTGGCACAAGTTTCGGAGCAGGTATCTCAAACACAGAAGCATTAGATAGTTTCCTAACTTCCCTCTCGAACGCGTGTGAATTTATCGTAGCGGTGGTTGCGAGTACTCCTATTCTATTATTCTTAGTATTTACTATCGCTTCTTCTACTGCTGGGATTATTACTCCAAGTATCTTTCTACCAATAAACTTTGGGAGGAATTCTTGCTGGAGCTTTCGGAGTGCTTCGCTAGAAGCAGTGTTACATGCGAGTACGACGACCACAGCACCCCTATCAAAAAGGAATTCAACACCACGCCGAGTGTGTTCGAATATTTCTTCTTGACTAAGTTCGCCATAAGGAGCATTGCGAGTATCGGCCAAATAAATGAAGTTGTACAGAGGCATGAGACTTCTCACTTCCTTAAGCACAGAAAGTCCTCCAAACCCAGAATCAAAAAACCCAATTCTACCCATATATTTAGACTAAGTCGTACATCCTATCTCTTATTTCTGTGAGCTTTTTGATCACCTCTTCATCCTCGATTTTGCTAAACCTCGGAAATGTTTTGCCGTCTTTCGTAACATCTTCCATAAACATCTGGAGAGGTCGGAGATCCCAGTGCTTACCGATTTTAAATACTCTAGCTTCATAAATCGGTCGGTACATCACCATCGCACTTTCTTCCAAACCATCAATCTCCGTATGGTGCCCTATACCCATCACTTCATAAGCATAGTTATTTATCTCTCCTTCTGGATTATGCTTGTAGTGATAATAGAATCCGTTTTTTGGAATATTCACATTCATAGTTATTTTTTAATATTAAAAGTAAATTTGTATTTTCAACCTAATTCTTATATTTTATTGATTATCTTTTTTTATTTCTCCGTCATGTTTTCTATCATCCATTCTACTATTCGGATATGCCAGAGCAGAAACTTGAACATCTAGCTTCTCAGATAGACCGGTTATTGCTTTTCCTACACATTTCTCGTAATAAGAAAAATCAGGTCCGTAAATATTGTTTTGATTCATCCCTAAATACATACCACCAATAATGGCCTTCTTTGCACCCAATCCTTTTAGATGTCTCGCCAAAGAACTCCAATTGCCATAATAACCCATATCGTGACCGTTTCCTTTCCCTTCAATTGGCATAGAATCTTCTTGTTCGGTAGGAACAATATATAAATCATTATTCATCGTAACACCCACATCAGCCACTAATCTATCTTTCAACTTTTCTAAATATTTCCCTTCTTCAAAAATAAAAACTGGTGGAGTTTTTTCTCTATCCATTTTTAACATTTCTATAAAAGCTCTTTCTATTTCTTTCTTTTTTGCCACAGCCCCTGGATTATCTTTCTCCACATCTTTAAAATAATTCTGCGCCTTTGCGTCTTCCGATCGATAGGTTTCAAAAAAAGGATGTACAACTACTCTCATTTGACCTTCCCATTTTTTTAATCTATTTTCAAGTTCTTCTTTTTTCTCCTCCGACAAGGTTCCAAATGCAAAAGAATGTTCTAAAACTTTTTTCTCAGCCTCCATCTCAAAGCTTTCCTCAGAATACAGATGTGGACTATTTGACTCTATATTAAAATCTTCCATATTTATTTTTCTTCCTCGAGCCCTAAACACACGCCGTTCATGCAGTACCGGAGGCCTGTGGAGGTTGGACCATCATTGAATACATGGCCTAGGTGGGAATGACAATTACTACATAGTACTTCTGTGCGATGCATGCCATGCGAATCATCCGCCTTCTCTATCACGCTCCCTTGGATAGCCTTATCAAATGATGGCCAACCAGTACCAGAATCAAACTTAGCAGTAGCTTCGAATAACTTCTGTCCACAAACAGCACAAGTGAAAGTACCGTCTGTTTCTACGTGGAGGAATTTGCTCGTGAAAGGTGCTTCTGTGCCACCCATACGTGCCACACTATACAGCTCTGGATTTTCTTTCTTTACCCGTTCAAAAAACTTTTCCGTATCTTTTGAATTAGGGTTTAAATCGTTATCAGATTTCATACTCAGTATATATTACTAATAAATCAGCAAACAACACCGCTAATAAAATAAACCTTGATTGATATTTGTGTAATTCGTTTCAATTCGTGTATTCGCATCGTGCTACTGGAACATATTACCAAGGAAGTTGAGAGCAGAAAGTGAGATTGATTTACGCCAAGAATTTCTTTTAATACTTTGAAGCATTAACTTTCGCTTCTCTTCATCCTTCTTTAGTTCCATCATTCTAATCACCTTGAAGTAATCCGTATTCATACCAGTGAAAGTAAATATACCGATAACCCACACCACAATAAACGGTAGTCCCAAAGCAACATAAAGCCAGAATGATTGATCACTTGTTATATAAAGTCTCGCTGACTTACCACATAACCCAGGATGCCTCCCTCTAGAGTCGTAGTGATATGCGAAGGGAGAAGTGATGTTGTTATCTAAGAAATTTTTCATAATAGCGGGCATAGAGAGCCACCAGAGTGGGTGGATGAATATGAGCTCATCAGCAATCTCAATCTTTTGATGAATCTGTTCTCGTATCGGATCTAGATTTTTCATCTCTCTCACATCCTCAAATGATAGATATGGTTGCTTGAGGTCAGTACGGTAGAGGTCCAATATCTCCACCTCCCCTCCCTTACTCTCTCTTTCTTCTTTGAGTGCGCCAGCGATAGCGTGGGTAAATCCTTTGGTACTCGGGTGTGCTGTTATGATTAGTGTTCTCATGGATATTTATACGAATTAAACACCTTTTGGGTGCTTTACTATTATACATTATGCGAGGCTCTAGTCCTCAAATACCATTCTCTTATATACGCCACGAGTAGTATCAACGTCCCGTTTACAGTATTCGCATATCTCCTTAACTTTCCCAGCCTTATAGAACTCAAACACTTGTGAGCCATCTATACCATCCTTAGGAGATGGGATGCCCATTGCGAGGGCTATGTGCTCGAGACCAAGTCCTCCACCTCGACTCCCACCCCACGCCGCCCATTCATGCATGGTATCAAATATCGGCATATGCTGATAACGTGCAAATGATAGATACTTTTGATCTGGATTGTTCCAATCTTTCTTACCGAACCTCTGCCAACTTGGCTTTACTTTAAGCACCATCGATCTCTGAAGCAAAAACCGAAGATCAAAGTCCATAATATTGTGTCCGACGAATAAGTCACACTGCCTAGCCACGAACCAGAAGTCTTCGATTGTTTTCTTCTCGTTCTCAGGATTGCATAGCACCCTGACTTCATCATCATTCACAGCATACGCGATACATAGCACCCTACCATACGCTCCATCAAATGAAGTACCTTTCACATAATCATCAAATGACTTCTCCATATCCACTTCAGCGACGACTTCTCCCAAGATTTCCGCTTGCTTGGCTTTCTTTTCCATCTTTTTATTAAAAAGAATTCGAAGAGTATCAAATGATTCTTCGGAAGCTGGCAATGTCTCAATATCAAAATATAAAACTTTCATGGGGTTACTTATTACCATCAAAAGAAATTTTATAAAGATGAGACGGCTCACTATCAGAAATTGTGCGCGCATACCAAAAATCTCCTTTTGCTTCATAAGCAAATTCAAGATATCTCATATTTTCAAAGTCTGAAATGTATGATGCGCGATCCCCATCCAACCAATATGCCATCGTTTTTGATTCTCCATAAATATCCCCGAGATTAATCACAAATGTTTTATCTTTGCCATTACTATACAAGCCACCACACCCAACTGTATTTAAATCAATATTTTTAACGGGAATATTTTCTACTCCATTATTGTAAGATAACTGACATTTCCAGAGAGGCTCACCAACCAAAGTTTGAATTGAATATTTCTTATTTTCTGCAATAGGATTCTGTGCTTGTGATTCTATAGCATCACCGAGATGCGATTTGGTTGAGAAAGCTTCTTGTGTGATAGGTAATGCATCTATCTTGTCCAAAGTATTTCCTCTTATTTTATAGAATTCTCTTTGCATCCCCACATTTCCATTATTCCTTAAAATAGCAATTACGTATGCGTTTTTATTGCCGTCAAATACAACTTTTACTTCTCTTATATCATCTCTTAATCCTTTGATTTCAAAAGCACTATCTCCTACGATTTTATATATATGATATTGGCCAGGACCCTTACCATCAGTTGTAACAACATAGTTATTTGCTGAACCATTAAGGAAAAAAGAATGTTCATAGGCATCATCTAGCCCGGCTATACCGCTCATTGAATCTCCTTTAATTTTATAAACTGATTTAGTCTGATTCTTAGCATTAACTATAAATGCATAGAAGTTACCCTCTCCGTCTGCTGAAAAATCAGTATCAATATTTGGCCCCATAAAGATAGGCTTAGCATTGTTATCAACAATATGATAAAGAATTGTCATGCTTGGGTCATTTTGGGTATAAATAAGATAATTATTACCGAGTCCATCGGCCACAAAGCTTGGATAACTTAAAGTACGTAAACGTAGAGAATAAGAAGAAGCAGTGTCTTTCGTTTCATCGATATCAGTACTTTTACCAAAATCGTAAACATTTTGCTGAATAAAATTAATTAGACTGGCACTTGCTCCATTAATTTTATAAAAACTATCTGCCCATGTTTTACCTGAACCCCATACATACCAAGTTCCAGCACCATCGGTAACCAACGTATACTTCCCTTGTAGATTCTCAAGTCCAGAAACCTCATTTATTTCTACTTTTCCTGCAAATTGTGGTTTTGATTTCTGTGAAAAAGCAGATATATATCCTGTAATGCGCCCAATATTACTTAAACCAAAAAACAACCCTATACCAAGAATAACTAATGTAATTGGCACAATTAAAAATGATTTCCTTTTAGGTGAAACTTCTACCACTTGAGAAGAATTGGGCTGAACAAAATTTTCTGTACCCATAGGACTTGTATGCGAAATGATCATGGATGTAGATTTAAAATCTCTCATCCATCCCCATAGTGCCATAATCCCAAGAATGAAACCTCCTATTTCAATAGCCATTTCTCCATACACATTAGCAGTATAACTAAGAGCATTAGCTGCCATTATCGCAAAAACATAAAACAAGAACGGTACAAGTTGCCAGAAATGAGTTTTTGATTTTTTCCAAAAAAGTAATGTTAAAACCAAAAGAATAAAAACTAAAATCTGATCAAACAAAGATACTAAAGAAGCCAAATTATTTACAATAAAACCAAGCGGGCCAAAAAATGAAAATACTAAATATTGTAATACGAATAAGGAGAAAGAAAATGCATTGAAAATCAGAACAAAAAAAGTAAATTTACTTAGTTTAGTAGGAAATCTATGAGCAAATAATTTAGGGATAAAATGGATTACTGAATATATTAAATATAAGACAATTACAAATTTAACAACATAAAAATTATTTGTTGCAATAACTGGAATAATTAAAGCTAACACAATAAGAATGATAAATGGAAGTGTATACTTCAAGAGCTTACTATCATTTGGAATTTCAAACATACTTAATATGATAACTCAAAATACTTTTTAGTAAAACATAATTATCTTCTTTTTCACACTCTGTCTCAAAGGATCGCGTCACGCCGGAGCTTTGCTTTAGCGAAGCGAAGGCGGAGAGCATCGAGTTGGAACTTTTTACGGGCAAGCCCTGTAAGATCATTTTAGCACTTTTTCAGAATCTTAATCGACGCATCTCGTGTATGGACAAATACGAAGATATTATTATGAAGCATTGGGAATAACTTTGTACTTATCAAATATGGATTCTTTAAGAGTTTTTATCAAAAGCGGTATATCAAAAGCAATCTGAGAAGTAATCCTGAAGTCTAATATGGGCCTATCTTGCCCAAAGATATTCTTTGCAATAACAGACGCAAGTATGAACTGACCATTGTCAGTCTTATTATCATATGCATCATAGTATTCTTTATAGCGATGCATTAGGAAACGTACTTTAGAAAGGACCTTTTCTTTATCATCCAAGATTCCCAATTCCTTAAAGTATTCCTTATGCACTGATGCTGTTAACTTTCTATCTGGATCAGCAAAAAAATTATCAATGATCCAAAAAATCACTATCATTCGCTCATACTCGAAAATTTCTGGAATAGCATCTTTAAAAGGAGATTCTGCTCTCTTCATCTCATGTTGAGCAGCTTCTATACCAAATTTCTTTGCAGCATAATAAAGAAATTCCGCAAGTTGTGACTCTGTAATTTTATTCTTATTAGAGAAAAGCATGTAAGCTATTTTAACATAATTTATGTAAACAAAAAAAGCGGAATATCCGCTCTTTTTGTTTACCTATTTCAGATAGCATGTCGTACTATCTGCTAATAGCGGAGGATAAGGGATTCGGTCACGAGTATTTTCTTGCTAGAAAATCTCTCGACCCCGCCTCGTCCGCCTAGGCGGACTCCGGCTTTCTCATCTCCTCTCCTCGCGCAATGATGCTTCGCGCAGATGGCATCCCAGCCATCTTTGCGAATCATTACGGAGGATGGGAGATTCGAACTCCCGAAGGGATTTCTCCCTTACCACCTTTCCAAGGTGGCGCACTAGACCGCTATGCGAACCCTCCATATGCCTATACTAGCTTACAAAATAATGATTTTCAACGAATTTTGACTTTATACTAATAAATGTGTTATAATTTAAAAGATGAATATGCCGTCTTGCTCGTCCCCAGCTCACCTGGGAGTTCTTTCAAGGCCAAAAAATCTGCGAGATGCGCTGTTGTTTAAGGTAGTGCCTAAAACAGCAGTCTGCCAAGGCACATGTTGCGGAAGAGGAAGTCATATCACTTGTTCCAATATCCACCCCCACGAAAAGGGATTGGTAGTGGAACGTGATGGGCGCTTCCTTCTTAACGGCATTGATTCTATTGATTTCACACCAACAGAAATCAAGGAACTCGAAGTAGTAAGCACAGAGACTGGTAAGACCATTCTCGGATGGATAATCAACACAAGGGTCGCAAGAGCAATCGAACATCCTTGGGGTGCATTGATCATCTCAGAAGAAGTCAAAGGAGGTCTCGTGGTTTACATTTTGGCCACACCACAATAGTCGCCCGAGTAATCGTGGCGACTGTTTTTTTTATTTCCCTATCAACGCTTTTATTCTCTCATCTATTGGTGGATGAGTCATGAATATTTTGACCAGCCAAGAAGTTTTCTGATTCTTATCTAGCTCTCCGTCTTGATCCGCATCTCCTCCAAACGGGTTAGCGATGAACATATGCGCAGTGGCATTATTCGCTCCACTTAGCCCTCTCGGATAATCAGAAATCTTTCTAAGAGCACTGGCGAGGCCTTCTGGGTAGCGAGTGATGAGAGCGCCAGTCGCATCAGCCAAGAACTCTCGCTTACGAGAAACAGCAAACTGAATGAGAGTTGCAATAAACGGAGAAAGGATAATAAGTATTAGACCAATTATCATAATTACTGGATTACCTCCTTCTCTATCCCTCTCTCGCCCACCATACATACTAGACCTCATCACCATATTAGATAGCATAGCAATCATACCAACCAATACCACGATGACGCTTTGAAGTAGAATATCCCTATTACCTATATGAGCCATCTCATGCGCAAGCACTCCTTCTAGCTCCGACTTATCCATCATTGATAGAAGTCCAGTAGTAACTGCTATTGCTGCATGATTCTTATCCCTACCTGTCGCGAAAGCATTCGGTGAAGGATCATCAATAATATGAAGACTCGGCATGGGGATACCTGCTGTTATTGAGAGATTCTCTACCATTCGATACAGTTCCCTATTTTCTTCTCGTTCTAATGGTCTCGCATGGGACACAGCAAGCGCCACCCTATCCGAAAACCAATACCCAGAAATATTCATAACAATAGAAACAAAGATAGCCACATAGACTATCCCCTCATTTTGAAAATAAATACTGGCGAAGTATCCGATAAGGACGACGAAAGAAAGGAAGCCTCCCATCAAAAGCCACGTCCTGTTTATATTCTTGTTTTGCTCTGTGTAGAGTGTTGCCATGCCTAGAACTTCACCTCGACAGGATTTTGAGCTACGTCGTTGTCGGCGAGATCAAAGAGCTCCATCTTTTTGAACTCAAATGAAGCTGAAATAACGTTACCAGGGAAAGACTCCATCGCAGTATTAAGGTCTCTCACAGTACCGTTATAAAACCTTCTTGCTGATTGAATCTTGTTTTCCGTATCACTAAGTTCCCTCTGAAGCTCCAAGAAGTTAGTATTAGCCTTAAGATCTGGATAAGCTTCAGCGATAGCAAAGACTGATTTTAAAGCGCCTGTTAGCATATTTTCTGCCTCAGCATGTTCAGCACTCGTACCACCACCTGCCATTGCTTTGGCGCGAGCTTCAGTTACTTTCTCAAACGCAGTCGACTCATGAGTAGCATAACCCTTCACAGTGTTAACAAGGTTTGGTATTAGATCATACCTACGCTTTAGCTGGACCTCTATGTCCGCCCATGCTTCTTTGGCCTGATTAGTCAGACGCACAAAACCGTTATAAGCAACAATAGCCCAAAGCAAAACAACAAGAACAACAGCAATTAAAATATACATGGATTTAAGAGTTATTATTAACAGACCAATTATACCACGCTACGCGGTATGTAAATACTCCCTAGTTTGAGTTTAGGATATCGATATTTTGCTGGATGCCAGCCTTCTTGGCCATCACCTGATTACCATATGAGCAACTTGATCCTCCAGTACCATAATACTTACACGCGGCTCGTATCTGACCGCTATAACTATCTCCTATAGCTCCAAGGTCAGTAAGGTAGAGAGCTGAGGCCATGAAGGCATCAGGAGGATTCCATGGATCTGGATTAGTAATGCCCAAAGCAGAACGAAGTCTATCTTCAAATAGCACCCAAGTAGAAGGTATGAACTGCGCAGGACCCATAGCTCCACCATAACCAACAGAAAGTGGGCAAGATACTCGAGTCTGCTTCCAATCTCGCCCCACTGCACTCGTGATATCAATAAACGGCGCAACATCACGCGACGGCTTCATCACTTTAGCAATAGATGCTCCAGAGGATACTCTAATACCCGAACCAGTAGCCTGATCAGTAAGATAACAAGACCCCACATTAGCTCCCAAGTTACTTTCTTGAGTCATGATAGCAAGGAGAAATGCTGGGTCTATACCGGTCTTTGCTTGTGCTGACTTCGCATACTGAAGAGCGGTACCGAATGGAATAGCGGAGGTACCAGCAAGCTTAAATAGTGCCGCTCGAATGCTCGCTGCTTCTGCACTCTTGTTTGCGATTGTTTTTTGATAATTCTGCTGTTCAGCTTTATTGAGATTGAGCAGTCTCTGCTTCTCTGCTTCTGCTACTTGTACCTTGGCTTTCGCTGCTTCAATACTACTTTTGGTATCCTTCTCCTTATCTTGCTGTTTACCGAGCTCTATCTTGGCATTCTCGTTTGCTTTCTGAGCATCTCTCAGTTCGCTAAACGTTTGAGAAAGTGAGACCTTGATAGAATCAAAGGCATCCAAATCAGAAAATGCAGATGATAGATCTCCGCTACCAAGAAATATCTCTGGAAGAGAGAAATCATCTATCTGATTAGTCTGCCGTAGTATCTGCCCCAGGGATTCCCTTCCTGTATCTATGTGACCCTGAAGCGTACGGATAGTCTGAGTCTTAGCTACTATATCCTTACCGAGATTTGCGATAGTAAGCTCATGAGCCTTGATCTGAAGCTGGGCCTGCTTAATCTGGATATCGAGTATCTGCTTATCACGAGCAAGAGAATTAGCCTCTTGCTTTACGCTGTTCAATTGATTATTCAAATTAGTAATCTCCGCCTCTGTCTGATTTAAGAGGTTGGTACACTGGGCCTTCTCCTCTGGCGTATCACACTTATAAGTAGCAGCGAGAGTTCTATTCTCACCAAATAAGGCTGTTATCAAAACAGCAAAACAAAAAATAAAAGCAAAAAATGTACTAAGTTTTCTAAACATAAACAAAAAGGCAAGAAGTTGCCTTGCTTGCCTAAGCGGTCTCTTCCTCTGAAGGATTTGCCTCCTTTCCTTTCTTCTCTACCTCAATAGAAGATAGATCAATTGGTGTTGATTCCTCCACCTCTTCCTTAGGCTTAGCCACCATGGCCACAATCTCTTCAGGATCTGTGATAAGTGTTACGCCAGCAGGGAGAACAATCTGACCTGCAGTAACGTGAGTATCGAAGTCCACAATGCTAGTTACGTCAGCATGAAGTGCGTGAGGAAGGTCCTTAGGCATAGCCTCTACCTCTACCTCATGAAGTACCTTAACGAGGATACCACCAAGCTCCTTAACAGCAGGTGCTACTCCTTCGAACTCAACAGGTACATGCACAGTAAGCTTCTTACCCTTCTCAATCACGTAGAAATCAGCGTGCCTGATAGCACCAGTGATTGGATCTAGGTCGATCTCGTGGATTAGAGCGTCATGCTCTCCAGAATCTGATTGAAGGGTAATAACAGTAGACTCTCCAGCCTCCTTCCATATCTTGCGAAGTAGCTTCTCAGATACAGTAACAGGCTGTGACTTCTCCTTCTTGCCATAAATGACAGCAGGAACGAAGCCGTCCTTTCTTAGATTTGATAGGTTTTCTTTAATATCTCGGGTTTTTATTTCCAATGTAGGCATAGAGACTATTCTACACAGAACAACCAAAAAATCAAATCCTAGTTACCAGCCCCTGTATCTGCCCCGCTGGTTTCGGTACTACTAGAATCTGTGGCATTTACTGAGGGTGTTTCTGTGGCTGTATTACTGTTAGTATTATCATTTGGGCTTGTAATATCAGAATTAGAAGTGTCACTTGTTGATGTTGCTTCGGTATTAGTAGATGGCTCTGTGCTACTTGCAGTATCTGTTATTGACTCTGTGCTTGAAGCGGTATTATCGACAGTTTCTTCTATTTGAGTACTCGATGTTGGACCATAAGTAGTGACAGGCTGACCAGCTTTGAGAAGTATTGCATCTAGTTGAGAACGAGTGATACATGTCTTGCCATTAGCATCAGTAACACATAGCTTATCAGTATTGATTTCATTTGCGTGGAATATTCCGACGTAGAGATCATGAATTCCATTTCCCGCATCCCCCATCCATGCGACCACCTTATCTCTAAACTCTCCGCCAAACGAAGCAATCTCCTTCACAGCATTCACAAGAGTAGCGAGAATAGGTCGGTCTTGGAGAGTGAGGAATCCTCTAC
>CAZCQK010000005.1:14968-28782 GCA_964500855.1 uncultured Candidatus Saccharibacteria bacterium | reverse complement strand
CTTGGGTGTTAAAATTTATTTCTTATCTCCTGAAGCACTGCTGTCTACCTCATAACTTGTGTTCTGTGATTCGAAGAAGTTAACGAGTTCGAATACGTCAGTTGCAGTAGACATCCACTTAGCAGGGTTAGTAACTCCGTAATGCTTCTCGAGTCCAAGCTCCTCGAGTCGTCTATCCGCTACATACTGAACATACTGGTTCACGTAATCAGCATTGAGACCGAGTATGCCATTTGGGAATAGATCTTTGTTATATGCATTCTCTAACTCCACTCCCTCGATAATGATGTTTCTAATCTCATTAGCAAACTCTTCTGTTAGAAGCTCTGCGTTCTCCTCAAGGATATTGTGTACTAGGTTCATACCGAACTTCAGGTGGAGAGACTCATCTCTTAGTACCCAGTTAATCATTGAGCCGAAGTTGCGAAGCTGATTTCTCTGACGGAATGATAGAGCCACCATAAATCCAGAATAGAACCATGTTCCTTCCATCACTATGTTATAAGCAACAAGGTTTCGGATAAAGTCCTTCTTACCTTCTACTGATTCAATATCAAGTTGCTCATCAGTCATTCGCTTCAAGTAGCGCATGATATAAGCCTCCTTAGCCTTCATAGAAGGCACCTCGAGGTGAACCTTGTAAATTGAGTCTCGATCAAATGGGAATGTCTCCAGAACGTACTCAAAGGCCACACAGTGGTTAGCTTCCTCCCACATCTGCTTCGCAAGGTAAAGGTGACACTCAGGGCTCTTGAGATAAGGATATACTCCGAGAGCAAGTACTCTGTTTACAATAAGCTCTGCTGGGTTGAAGAATGCCATAACAAACTTCACAGCATGCCTCTCATCCTCAGTCATTTGTTCCCAATCTGCCAAGTCTTCCTTGAGAGCAATCTCGTGAGGGAACCAAGTGTTACGAACAGCCTGATTATAGAGATCATAGGCCCACTGGTAACGGATAGGGTGCAGGTTAACGTCTTCTGGTGATGCTTTACCAATAAGTGACATAGTATTTATTTAAATTCTAATAACCCTGATATTACTGGCAACTATCGCATTGTGCAAGCTCAGCAGGATCAGACGGACAGGTCTTGCCTCCTGCGAACACTACGTTTGGTTTTGGTGATTTTCTAACTGGTTCGGTCATGTTTGAGAGCATGCTGATGTCTAGTGCTGGCTCCGATACGCTGTGAGAGACTGGTTCGACTTCCTTCTCAACAGTCATTGTGGTTGGAGCTGAGTCCGCTAGAAGTTCTGACTCATCTGTTTTGGTTACAACTTTCTTCAATGCTCCGAATCCAAGCTTACCCATAGCAGCTCCCTTGTTCACTGATACTGTCGACTGCTCTGCTGTGTGTCTTGGCTTCATGTGGAGATAATATGTGGTCTTAACTCCCTTCTCCCACGCAGTCATGTAGATTTTCATTGTCTCATCTATGTCTCGAGTATCGAGGTACATGTTGCGTGATATTCCCTGATCCATCCACTTCTGAGCGCGAGCTGCGACTTCGATGAATGCGTAAGCTGATGTTGAGAATGAAGTCTTATATATTTCTCGTATATGCTCTGGTATTTCTGAGATAGAAGATATATCACCCTGAAGCTCAACAATCTGGTCCTTCACTCTCTCCCACAATCCCAAGTTCTTGAGATCCTTTACTAAGTTATGGTTTATATCTAGATACTTTCCTGAAATCTTGTTTCTTGAGAATACTTGAGCGAAACGAGGATCCATACCAGGAGTTGTTGCTGCTATGAGACCAATGTTTGCGTTTGGAGCGGTAGCAAGGAGAGTGGCATTTCTCATTCCCTTCTTAACCTTGGCTCGGAGTACGTCCCAGTTGAGTCCCTTGTGCTTACTCTCACGAGTGACTGTTACCTTCACTCCTCTATCCTGCTCCATCTTATCCAAGGTATCGAATGGCACCATTCCCTTTGACCATAGAGATCCTTCGAAATGATCATAAGCTCCTCTCTTCTCAGCCAAGCTAGCACTCTCATCAATCGCCATATAACTTACGAACTCAAATATCCTGTCCACGAAATCATAAGCAGGGGCGCTATCGTATGCGAGACCCATCTTCTCCAATGCATCAGCCACACCCATGATACCAAGTCCAACCGCCCTGTTTTCCTTATCAGACCTAACAGCTTCTGGTACTGGTAATACGTTTATATCTATTAAGTTATCGAGCTGGTGGATTGCGAGCCTTACTGATTCCTCGAGTCTGCCCCAGTTTACTTCTTTGTTTACTACGTGTGCTGCGAGGTTAAGCGAAGCAAGGTTACATACAGCGATATTATCCTTATCCTGTGGCAAGCAAATCTCCGTGCAGAGGTTAGACATGTGGATGGTACCTGTATTGTTATTGAGAGCACGAAGGTTGATTGTATCCTTCCATGTAAGCCATGGATGAGCAGTAGTCTGGAGAGATACGAGCATCTTGCGGAATAGCTCTGTTGCTGGCATCTTCTTTGATACACGAAGCTTTCCAGCTTTAGCCATATCCACATACTCAGCATATCTCTTACTGAAAGCGCTTCCGTATAATTCACAAAGATCAGGAGTCTCAGCTGGATCAAACATGTACCACTCCTCATTATTCTTAACTCTCTTCATGAATTCATCTGAGATGTAGGCTGCGGTGTTAGCTGTTCGCATTCGGAGATAATCATCACCAGCATTATGCTTCCAATCAATGAAGTCAGGGAAATCCACGTGCCAGTTCTCCATATAGAAAGCTAGAGCACCCTTCTTTTTACCTCCACGCTGAATCGCTCTTATAGCTGTATCAATAATCTTTGCGAATGGAGTAGGACCAGTGGATACACCGTTGTTAGACTTCAAAGGTGACCCTGTTGCACGAAGCTTTGTTACTGAAGCTCCGATACCACCAGAACCTTTCGAGAGAAGCATGACATCAGCAACAGACTTAGCGATGTGAGTCATATCATCCTGAATCTCAAGAAGGAAGCAGTTTGAGAGAGCAGGATTTACTGTACCTGCACCGAGGTTGGTAGAACCTCCAGCAACGTACTCAAATCGTGACATCTTGTTATAAAACTTCTTGGCCCAGAGATTTGGATTCTCTTCGTTAAAGGCGAGACCCATAGCTACTCGCATAAAGAAGTACTGAGGAGTCTCTCTTGGAGTCTGATCAATATTCTTAAGTGAGTATCGATTCAAGAAAGTAGAAAGTCCCGCATATTGGAACAACTCATCTCTCTCAATATCAAGCACAGAAGCCAGTTCGTTTAAATCAAACTTAGAAACCATCCGAGGATCAAGCTTTCCGTCCTGAACTCCGTCTTTAATGAAATTGATGAACTGTTTTCTGTGACTTTCTTCTAGAGAATCTTCGTTATCCTTGTCATATTTGCCCAAAACCTTTCGATAGATGGTCTTAAGTAGGAGTCTTGTTGCCACCTTATCATATGCGATATCATCCTTCACGTTCTGAAGAGCGGCATTGATAGTAGCCTGATCCATCTCATCAGTAGTTATGCCATCATAAAGCGTAAGCTCAGTCTCGGTTGCTATCTGAGTAACCATAGCAATAGGATCCATGAGACCTTCGCATGCACGCTCTATCGATCTATTGATCTTGTCTGCGTTAAATGCTTCTTTTGTACCGTCGGCTTTTGTGATCGATAAAGACATAAGAACAGTTTAAAATAATAATTTAATTAATGTCCGCTTGTGATGGCAAATCTCCACAGCGAAGACTATTTTACTCCAAAATTGCCTCCAGGTCCCAGTGGATAACAAGCCAAATCGTACCTGTGACACACATGACGGAGTGGTTCAAGAGTCGCAAAATATGGGTCCAAAAAATCCATATATCATAGCCTATTTAGGCGGGCTAAAAATATTTTTCCTAACTATTTGAGAATGCCAAAAATAATTTTTGCTAACTTTTTTTGATCATGACGGATTAGACTTCGCACGATAGGGTCACCTGCTTTTCTCTTGGGTATGTTTTTGTTCAATAAGTCCCCTCCGACAAATTTTATATGCTTAACATTGTTGTTTTTGGCCAACTTTGTAGCTACTACGTACTCACCTTCTAGTGCGTAGTTGTTTATTAGAGACTTTTGAGGTGTGACGTTATTATAAATCACAAAATCCAACTTACCTTTCATGTATTTCTCTATTTCGAGAGCAAATTCTTCAATACCGAAGTCCATAGTGTGAAGTTTACGCTTCATTAGGTTACATATAAGCACCTTCTTAGCCTTCGTACTGCTTAGCGCTTTAGCAATACCCGAAACAAGCAAGTTCGGCATAATACTCGTATAGAATTCTCCAGGGCCAATAATCACCATATCCGCTTGCTTTATAGCTTTTAGCGCATCTTTATTAGCCTTTGATGATGGAGTAAGGTGCAGGTAATCAAGCTCAACCAAATCTGCCAAAAACACATTCCTCTGACCTACTATAGTGCTTCCATTTTTTAATTTTGCCTCCAGAGTTACAGAAGAAAGCGTTACAGGAATAATATTTCCTTCACAACGAAGTATTTCTTGCACCTTGCTGACTGCAGTTGCGAAGCTTCCTGTCACTTTCTCCAAAGCACCAAGAAGCAGATTGCCGAAGTTGTGACCCTTTAATCCTCCATTATCGAAACGATAGTTCATCAAGTCTCTCATGAGTTGGCCTGAGTTAGAGAGAGCGACGAGCGACTGCCGAATGTCGCCAGGTGGGAGCACTCCGAGCTCATCACGTAGTACTCCGGTCGATCCACCATCATCTGCCATAGATACTATAGCCGAAAGCTCAAGGCTCTTTGATTTATCAAAGTTACGAAGCGCAGACAAAACAGTAAACGTCCCTGTACCACCACCGATTACTACTACCTTATACTTTTTCATGCGAAGGATTCTATCACACCTTTGGATCAAAGGCAGAAGGAGGGAACTTATCACCCTTTAGAAGCTTGGCTATCTTGTGACCACCATATATAGAAGACATGATTCCCACTCCGTTACATCCCAAGTTATACATGAGTAACTCATTTTTTGGCTCAGATCCTATCACTCGCATGCCTGAGGGGGTATAACACATGATGCCATGCCACTTGAACTTATACTCCAACTCTTTCTTTTCACTTGTTCTAAATGTTTGCTTGAGGAAAGTATCTATCTCCTTCCCTTTCTCTTCTTCGAAGGGTGCGTAGCGGTTATAACGCTCAGTGTGCTCTATTGGCGTCTGTGGACCGCCTATGCATATCAGATTATGCCTCTCATTCTTTTCGGTTTCGAAAGGCCTCCTTGTTATATAGAAATAATCATCCGTACCATAGACCTGCCTCGAACCTTCTTGGTCGAAGTAAGCAATGGCGGTTGGAGGATTGTTTAGTGGCTCTGTATATGCCGCCATGTAGCCGATGTTACCCGAGATCATATGATGAAACTTGGTATCAATATCATCTCCGCTTAAGTTCTTGATATGAAGTCTCTCAAATCCGTTGGTACAAAGTATCACCCGATTTGCGTGAACTTTGAATTCATCTTCTGGATTACCATCCTTTCTGTTAGTTGATACGAGGACGTTCGCTGACTCCTTATCTAGTTCCACCACCTTTACTGAAGTATGCTCAAAGAGTCTAAACCTATTTCCGAATTTCTTCAGCATATACCCAGCAAGCTCTTCGGTAAGAAGTGCTCCATTCACACAACCCTTCCTAGTAGAAGTCACTGCGATATAACTTCTATCATCAGTCTCGAGTAGTGAGAGGATATCGTCTTCAGTTATTACCTCATAAAACTCCTTTGGCACACCAACAAATCTCTGATCTGACGCTACTTCACTTGAGACATAAATAGGATAAATCAAAAGTCCAGCCTCCTTACGAAGTCTATTGGATATAATCTCATCCACCACATGCTCCACAGTACGTAATCCGTTATAACCCATGAAGGATGAGAGCGGAGTCGTAAGTGACGCATCCTCGAACATCTGCTCGAGAAGCACCCAAGATGATCGCACAGATCTCTCCGCATCAGATGCCTTATCGATACCAAAGTCTCTGACTAACTCAGTAAATCTCTTCTCGAAATCAGAAACAATCTGTCCTGCGTTGTGCCCCGTTGCTCCATGTGCTACTTTGCTTCCTTCGAGCACTGTCACCATTCTATCCGTATACTTCAAGGTAAAGTACGCAGTCATGATACCAGCGATACCCGCACCCACAATAAGCACGTCGCAGTCGCAATTTTCCTTTATGACTTTAACCTCTCTACTTAGATTAAGTTGTGCTAGCCAAGGTGAATTATTTGGATTCATGTTACCAACAAACAGTAATGTTATCCCCCACCTTTGTTGTTAAATATTTCAAAACAGTAGCCCTATCTCCTATCTCGTCTATGAGTCCCACATCCTTCGCTCGACTACCTGTCATATCAGATCCGTCAGCAACAGCCTTAACAGTCTCAATCGGGAGAGACCTGTTAGTGGCAACGGTTGTGACGAAGTTGTTATAAATCTCTTCTGCGTGCTTTAAGAATAAATCCTTGGCTTCCTTTGATAATGGTAGGTTGGGATTACCTGCGTCCTTAAACTTCCCTATTGATATTTGCTCGAAACTGACACCTTCGGACTCATTCTGCTTAGAAACATCAAGATACGATGCGGTAACACCAATAGATCCAACACTAGAGTTAGCTGAAGCTACTATATGATCTGCTCCCGTAGAAGCCCAGTAAGCAGCAGAATTACCAGAATCCCTTATCAATGCTACAGATGGCTTACCGAGTCGCTTCAGCGCATTAGCAATCTCCTCACCAGCAACAGGAGACCCTCCAGGAGAATCCACATCAAGCACGAGAGCCTTGATACTTTGATCTGACTTAGCCTTTTCTATTAAATTTACTATTTCTTCTGATGAAGCTTCGTCGGTAGTCGACTCGTTTGACGTGCTTGTGGCCTCACTTGCGTAAGGGTCTCTGAGCTTATAGGTATAAAGTGATCCATGGAGATTGACCTTAGCCACATTACAGCTCTCACCAACCAAACTATCATAAACATTAGATGAGTCTTTCCATCGATAAGCGACGAAAACAACAACCGCAACAAATAACAAAGTAGTAAAAATTCTAAAAATATTCGCAAATCTAAAAGAAGTATTTTCCATTCCCCAATTTTAGCATATTTATTATTTCACAAAAGCAACATCCCCCATGTTGGACATCGGATGTCCAACATTTATCCACAGTTGCTTTTTTTAAACTTGTTACCCAAATAAAAAACGGCCCGCCATCTGGCGGGTCGATTCATTGCGTCAATTTATACTTTGAGATTATCAAGACATGACGCCAGTCTCGCAAGCCCTGAGAGCAAAGTTACTTGTTGAACAGTACTATCGAGATTGTGACAGGTGATTTCCACCCCATATCCATCCACCGTGGCCCAATCACGGACAGTGTGAATCTCACAAGCATTGCCAGGACAGCTTAGATTAACGTGACCGTCATCTAGCAAGCACCGGAAGCATTGCCTATTATACTTCTCAATACATCCATGCATTAGCTTATACGCCTGCTTCATCGCATCCTCGACGGATGCAGTAAGCTTCATGGCGACCTGCTTTGATTGAGAAGCTTTGAGAAGCAACGTCCTGAACACTGGACTGGCATAACCTCCCACAGAATGACTATGGGAACCAACGCCATAGCACGAAGTTATTGTAAACAACTGCTTTTGGTCCGAATCAACATCCTTTTCAGGAGGGAAATTCAGGCAAGCAAGAAGTGCATTCAGCGACAGAGCGAGGTCATTAAGAAGATCGTAGTTAACAATCTCCTGCCTTCCCGTCCCCGAGCAGTAAATGCATTCTCTTCCGTTGTCAAAACGAGTTCCACTACACCGCTCGCAAACTATCCCTGAGAATAATCTAATGAGAGGTATGTTCACCTTGTAGGTAAGCCAGTTGGCGTTTTGCTTTTCCAAAACCAGTGCCTGGTTGATGCCGAAGGTCTCCCTCCCAACCACAGGTTCAATGCTGTCAAAAAGCTCTTGCCTATCCCCCTTTACTCTCGATTGAAATGCGTGACCAAAATCGACATACTCTGCACGTTCCAAGAACTGCCGATGGATGTCAAAAAAGAGTCCATTATTCCAATACATAGAATACCAACGAGGAATGTCTTCTTGCATTATAAATTTTTGCATAAAGGACTCCTTTTGATTTCCTGTGGCACCGTGCCAACAGAAGCTACCATAAAGATACATTAACAAACCGTATTGTCTACATCTTCATGTTGGACATCGGATGTCCAACATTTATCCACAGTTGCAAAAACAAAAAAGGCATGCGGGTGTTCCCGCATGCGCATGACTTCAGTTCGGAATCAGCTAGTCGATGACCACCGGATGGTAGACTTCGCCCATGTGAACGAACCGATGGACCTCGAGACCGTGGGAGTGAGCCCAGTCGCAAATCACTTTGTATCTATCACGCGTAACAAAGTGCGCTGGACCATAACGATCCCTCACATACACACCCTTCCCTGCCTCATGAGCAGAGAACTCCCACTTTTTATCGCCTGTTGGTCGAGGAAGGTAGAGCATGTATCGCTGGTGCCACGCACCATGAGTGACGTAGTCGACGTGACTAAAGTTGGAATTAATATTTTTCCTTTGATAGATAACCTCAGACCTCTCGATCGGGTTCATCTCTTCGAGAGGAATGTTCTGCACAGTTTTAGTGCTCGTGCAGGAAGCCAAGGCGATGATAGCCATGGCCAGGAGACGTTGAATCAATTTCATGTATGTTGGAGTGAGTGTTGTCCGTGTCCAAGATTGTTCAGCCCCAAGCTGAAGTCAAAGGACGATTTATCTTCACAGTAAATCAGATTTCGGATTTGTCAATATTACTTACCTGTCACTTTATGTGAAGGTCTATACTTTTGGTGGACTTTGACTTTCAATTTTGGAACCAATTTAAGAGAGAGTTGGAGTATTTGGCTTATATTTTGGGGAAATGATAGACTTAATTAAACTCTTATTGCCACTTAATTAATACTACCAGTGATGAACAAGATTAATTAATTCAGTAATAAAGATAAGTCCAATGACAATTTGTATATATGTCAATTCTCTTTCGTCTATCATAGTATTTTAATTTTTATATTAGTAAGTGGTGCAACTAGCACTATTTCCATAAATCTGGCAATTTGTTTGAGTTGGAGGCACAAATGTTGGGACAATATTGTAGCAAACAGAACTCATGAGAGTTTGAGCTGAATTCGCTTTAACTGCTAGCACAGCAAGATTAGCGTTGCCAACACGAGATATCTCCTCAACCTCTTGATTTGCCTGTTCTCTCGTTGTACCTGACCTACTATAAATATTACTAATTTGTTGTTGTAAATTATTTTGTGCCTGAATATAAATATTGTATGCATCAGTAGCGTCATTTTTTGCTTTTATGCAACTTGCACTATTTTCCTGATTCTGAGATGAAGATTGACTACTTGTATAATTTTGAGTTTGGCTGATATTAGATATTCGCAAATCTTTAAAAGATGAGAATAGATTATTATATTGAGTTGTGTATAAATTAATATTTTCCTGAGAAGGGCTAGTTGATTCCAAATCATAAACACTTGAGGATATTTTTTTTGTTATGGAATTCAGGGTATCCGCTTGTACATAATCAGTGCCACTTAATCCATTCAGTGATGAATACCCATACTTACTAATTACGCCCTTAACCTGTTCATTAAGTGTCTTAAATTTTATAACCAAATCAGTTGTTAATTGAGCAATGTCTCCAGAAGACACATTTTCTTGCGGTACAGTTTTAGTGATATTTATTGATTCAGAGGTTGCAGATTTAGGTGTAACAATCGGCATTGAATCCTTCTCAATATTTTTACTAAGATTTGTTGAACTTGTAGTACTAGCCAGTTTTTGTTCGAGCTCACTTATTCGATTTTCCAGAATCTGAGTCTTGTCATCTGACTTCTGGAAAAAATGAAAAATATTCCAAGAAAATGGATTCCACCATGATGCAAAAGCTACTGATGGAGATATTAGGATAGCCAGTAAAAGGAGTGCAAAATTTTTCTTCATATTCATATTAATTATTAATATTTGAGTAGACCCAGCGGGTCAAAATTCATCCCAATACTACCAGAGAAATGGCTTAATATCAAACAATAAAAATTATTGGCTGGCTATAGCAAAGCCAGTCTTAGTAAAATGCGTGATCAGAATTCACTAGCGGAATTTCTCCCGCGACTCTCGCCTTGTCAGTCACAAGGCTCGGTCTGGGCACCAGCTCGCTTGTTTTGATTGGTATCAAAACATAGCTCCGCTGTTCGAATCCGCCCGCAAAGCATATTTATGCTTTGCTTTACGGGTCCACAAATAAAAATACCGCCTTGCGGCGGTTTTATTTGTGGACCCTAGCGGATTCGAACCGCTGACCTCCTCAGTGCAAATGAGGCGCTCTACCAACTAAGCTAAGGGCCCGTATATATTCTTTTTTATCTTACACTCCAACCAAATTTTGATCTATTCGCCTCATTTTTGCAAATGAGTGTCACAAATAATTTTCTGAAGAAAATTTTGTGACCCCGCCTCGTCTCGTCAGACTCCGGCCTTGCACTTGGGTCCCTTACCCAAGCTCACTCTACCAACTAAGCTAAGGGCCCTTTATCAATAATCTAGAGGCAGTAATCCTCTAAATCAATAGGGGTATATTACACGAAATGGCTTTTTTTGTAAAATTAGCTAGGCCGGCTGTTTTGCATCACCAAGATTACCCTCACCCTTAATATCTCTTGCCAATATTGTGGCTGTGTTTTCTGGAAAAGTAAATTCTGATAAAGAGACCTTCATATCCGATACAGACGTCTTAGAACACGCTTTTAGATTCTTTAGAATAATACCAACACATCTGGTTAATATAAGTTTTTCCTCATCAATTTTGCTTTTTTCATATGTCAAATAACCGCCACTTATTCTCAAATCCTTTATATGGGCAAGATGGAGTAATAAGGCTAAAGACCTGTATCTATCAACCATTCCTTCTCCCTTAAAACCAAAATGATCTTCAAAATTTTCGAAAACTGGTTGTGATTTACTATTTTCTGTTGTTATCATAAAAACATCTTTCTGGGTGGGTATTCCATCCTTCTCCATGACAGATTTTAATTCTGAAGCAAATTGTTTTTCTTCCAAAATAATCGGCAACCTTGACTCATCATGTACCACAAAATCAGTTTGATATCTCATCAACATATCATGTATCCCTTGCTTCACATGCTTATAACTATCTTGAGTATATCCAAATCTATATGTTCTAAGATGTGTTCCCGCCTTTCCAGGTCTTTCTGCATAATATGGATGCACAATTAAATCAACTTTACCTGCATAATCATTTACAGACTCTTTAAATCTTTGAAACTTGTCATTATCCAACTCCGATAAATTAATCACATCGGCTGGCCCTCTTTCTAGATTTTGATTTGGAGATTCCATTAAATTTACCTCTTATGCTCTAGGGCTAGCTTTATTAAGTGGTCTAGCAGTTCACCATAAGATGAGCCTACAGCCTTCATCTCCTTGGGTAAAAGGGACGCAGGGGTGAGGCCTGGAAGGGTGTTTATTTCAAGGCAATAAATACCTCGCTTCGGGTGCACAATGAAGTCAGAACGAGAGTAGTGGGAAGCATTTATAGCCTGATGCGCGAGCACAGCAAGACGCTGTATCTCAGCAGTCTCTTCTTTAGAAAAGTTACCTGGGCATATCTCAGTGGCACCACTTTCTCCACTATACTTAGCTTCATAATCAAAGAAGGCTTGATGCTTCTGAGGCACAATCTCGACAGTCATGAGAGCGTAATGATCCTTATCACGAAACTTCTCCAAGACTCCACAAGTAGCCTCCCTACCCTTTATAAGCTCTTCGACTAGGACCTTATCACTTACCTTGAAGGCCTTCTCGAGCCCCTCTTCGATATCCTTCATCGAATGAGCGAGAGTAACACCTACCGAAGAACCAGCGGTCGCAGGCTTGATGACTGATGGTTGAGTGAAGGTGAGCCACAGGTCCTTTGCGGTGTTCGCATTATAGTCCTCCCTCTTAATCACTCGATGCACAGGAGTCTTGATACCCATATCGACGAATCGCTTCTTGGCCAAGTGCTTGTTCATACCTATTGCTGAAGCGAGTGATCCTGAACCAGTGAATGGTATGTGAAGACTCTCAAGAAGTCTCTGGACTGTACCATCCTCTCCGTATTCACCATGCATGGCGTTAAAGGCTACGTCAGCTTTCTTCAAGAGATTGCTCGGCTCAATCGGCACACCTCCTATATGCCACACTCCTTTCTTATCAATCAAAACATCAATGCCTTCGTAATGTTCAGGAAGGTTGGCTAGTACGCCGGCGCCAGTCTTAAGTGATACCTCATACTCACTTGATGGTCCTCCACGAAGTACTGCTACTTTTGTTTTGCGTTTCATGAAGTAATTATACTTCAAACAAAAATTATTAAAACCTAAGAGAGAAATTTGCGAGTTCTAAGCTTCTTGTGATAACCGATAGCGAACCTATGAGCCTCGTGGTTTGAAAGGAGTATCTCTTTCTTATACTGCTCTACTAACTTTTGATCACCGAGTACTGCCTTTGGTTGGTGCCTATCATCCTTCACAACTGAAAGCACTGGAGTACCAATCTTCTGCTCTCCGAGCACTTCTTCGAAAGCATTCTTGGACGCTACTCCTCCATCAACTACGAACAAGTCCGGCATAGGCCACTCCCCATGAGCTAACCTCCTCATGAGCACTTCCTTTAGAGCACCCACATCATTAGCATTATCAAATCCTTTTATCTTAAACTTTCTATACGAACCCTTATCTGCTATGCCACCTGTAACCACAGTCATGACTCCAACCATATTCTGCCCCGCCATATGCGCTATATCATAGGATTCTATTCTGAAAGCCTTTTCGGTCGAATCCGCTCTAAGACTATCGTCCTTGATGAGTGCGACATCTTGGATATGTGTTAGGGCGTAAATTTTATTTTTTAAAGTTCCCGCTTCCTCAAACTTCCTATCCCGAGCAAGAGACTTCATTTCCTTCTCCAGATCCCGAGTAAGCAAATCTATTCGCCCAGAGAAGAAAGTCTTGAGATGCTTTACTGTCTTGGCATATTCTCTCTTTGACACCTCGCCCGTACATGTCCCAGGGCAGAGTCCAATCTGCCTATTGAAACAGGGCTTACATGATTTGTTTTTTGGATCTCCACAAACATGACACTTCTGATCTCGATATGGGAAAATTTTCCGAATGATCTTTAAGGCCTCACGCAACTGCAGTCCGTTTGTGTAGGGTCCGTAGATGGCGAGCGTGGAGAATCTTCCAACGGTCTGGTTGAGCAACAACTCTGAGCGACCCGAGGACCTTGGAAATTCTCTGCGCGAGTCATCTACAATATCTTTTTTTCTTATTGTTAATACCTCCGGGAAATCTTCTTTGGTGATAACTACGCAGAGGAAGCTCTTATCATCCTTCTCCTTGGTATTGAACTTTGGTTTAAACTTCTTGATGAGATCTGCTTCAAGTAGAAGTGCTTCAAGGACTGATGCAGTCTTACGAAACTCAATCTTATCCGCCTCCTCTACCATCCGCACAATGAGAGGCCCCCTAGTCTGAATCAAATCCGAAGCAAAATAGCTTTTGACTCTATCATTTAGACTTGTAGCCTTGCCGATATAAAGTATCTTTTTTTGCTTATTAACAAAAAAGTAAACCCCTGGGCTATCAGGCAATTTATGCTGTTTTAGATATTGACTATTCAT
>CAZCQK010000005.1:9629-14868 GCA_964500855.1 uncultured Candidatus Saccharibacteria bacterium | reverse complement strand
TATGACTTCTTATTATTTGCGACTTCCTCTGGAGTGCCTTTAGCTACGAGCTCCCCACCACCATCTCCTCCTTCAGGACCAATATCGATTATATAATCCGAACTCTTGATTAGATCCATATTATGCTCAATCACTATCACAGTATTGCCCTTGTTCACAAGTCTCTGGAGAATCTCAATAAGCTTTCGCACGTCTTCATAATGAAGCCCAACAGTCGGCTCGTCTAGAAGATAGATAGTCTTCTGAACATGACTTCTATAAAGCTCTGATGAGATCTTGACTCTTTGCGCCTCTCCACCTGAGAGAGTAGTAGCACTCTGACCCACTTCAAGGTAACCAAGTCCCACTTCTTCTAAGGTCTTAAGCCTATCGTGCACAGATGGAATATCCTCAAAGAATTTCAAAGCCTCCTCCACAGTCATGCGAAGTACATCATAAATACTTTTCTTCTTATACTTCACCTCGAGAGTCTCCTTCATGAATCTCTTACCATTACACACATCACAAGTGACATAGACAGTCGGCAAGAAATGCATCTCTACTTCTATCATTCCGTTACCTTCACATGTCTCGCATCTACCACCCTTAACGTTGAAAGAAAATCTGCCCGCTCCCCAACCACGCACTCGTGCCTCACTTGTTGCTGCGAAAAGGTCTCTGATATGACTCCAGGCTCCTGTATAAGTCGCAGGGTTAGAACGCGGAGTACGACCAATAGGTGATTGGTCGATTAAAATCGTCCTCGATACGTACTCAGTACCACTAAATGATGAACAGTTATAAGTCTCGGCTGTGCGATACTTGCGCTCTAGTCTCGCTTGAAGGTTCTTGTGGAGAATCTCATAAACAAACGACGACTTACCAGAACCAGATACTCCCGTCACAGTGACGAATCTACCGAGTGGCACTTCCACATTCATGTTCTTGATATTAAATATCTTACCACCAGCAATTTTGATTTTACCCTTATCTTGAGTCCTTCTCTCATCAGGGACTTCTACCACACTCTCCTGTCTCAAATAAGAAAGTGTTAGAGATTCTGAATCATTTTTCTTGGCTGTTATTAGATCATCTAAGTAACCAGATACCACCACGTTACCACCGTGGACTCCTGCCCCAGGACCAATATCAATAATAAAGTCAGAAGCGTACATGGTATCCTCATCATGCTCAACTACTAGAATGGTGTTACCAATATCTCTTAGATGAAGGAGAGTCTTGATGAGCTTATCGTTATCCCTTTGATGAAGTCCGATAGTCGGCTCATCTAGTACGTAGAGAGCTCCGACGAGTCCGCTACCTAGCTGACTTGCGAGTCTTATACGCTGAGCCTCTCCACCAGAGAGAGTGTTAGCACGCCTATCAAGTGTTAGATATTCGATACCCACATCAACCATAAACTTAAGTCGGGCCAAAATCTCCTTGATAACAACCTTAGATATCTCTTGCTCCTTTTCTGTTAGATTCATGTTAGCAAAAAACTCCGAAGCCTCCTTGATAGACATAGAGGTCATATCAACGATATTGATTTTATTACCAAGGTATACATGGAGTGCTTCTGGTCGGAGTCTCGCTCCAAGACAGACCTTACATGCTTCATTCACAAAGAACTCTCTAGTACCAAGTCCGTTACATTCAGGGCAAGCACCATAAGGCGAGTTGAAAGAGAACAATCGAGGTTCAATCTCAGGATAAGAGAAGCCGTCATGCGGACACATGAACTTAGAGGAAATCAAATGACTGTCTGTTGGAGTTTTGATTCTAAGTAGCCCTTCTGATTCGTGGAGAGCTCTTTCAATCGCTTCATTCAATCTCTCGCGAAACCCTGCTGTGTTTTGATGAAGTTCAGAGAAATAAAATTCATCTACCAACACATCAATGTTGTGTGCTTTGTTTTTTGATATATCTATTCTTTCGCGCAACTTGTATTCCTTACCATCAACCATAACTTGCTCATAACCCTTGCCAAGTAAATCATAAAGAAGCTGGTAGTACTCACCCTTGCGACCCACAACAATTGGTGAATAAATTTGGAAGGTCATACTTGTTACTTCAACACCTAAAACTTTTTTACTTCCCTTAGTATCATCAATAGATGAGACAGTGTGTAGTATGGTTTCAAATATTTCTTCTTTCGAAAGCCTCTTAATCTCCCTATCACATACGAGACAGTGTGGTTTACCTATTCGAGCATAAAGAATTCGAAGGTAGTCGTATATCTCAGTAATAGTAGCTACTGTTGAACGAGGATTGTTTGATCTAGACTTCTGGTCAATTGAAATGGCAGGTGAAAGTCCTTGAATTTCATCCACGTCAGGCTTCTGCATCTGGCGAAGGAACTGCCTCGCATAGCTAGACAAACTCTCCACATACCTCCTCTGACCTTCAGCAAAAATAGTATCAAAAGCAAAAGAAGACTTTCCTGAACCAGAAAGTCCAGTGACAGCAACCATAGCATTACGCGGTAGCTCAACCGTAATATTCTTTAGATTATGAGTCCTCGCCCCCTTTACCACTATCTTATCTATATCCTTTGGAAGCTTGGCAACATGCTTGTGACTATTTTCTTTCATAGCGAGCTATTATAACACAAAAACCGACCAAAAATCTAGAGCAAATCATTATCAAAATAAACAGAGCGAGCCCAAACAGATATGTCCGTTTGGGCTTGTGACTCACTCAGACTGGTTGCAACTCCTCTCCTCCTCCACCTAATGTTTCAGAAAATTTAGCTTTTAACGAATCAAGCGCCTTGCGTAGCTTACTCTTCTGCGGTGGCAGAGGAGTGCAAGCACAGAGGCACTGGATAACGTATTCCAGTTGATATGGAGCATAGGTAATTATTATGAATACCAACATCCCCAAACCGTCATGAAATAACATAATCAGTTGAACCATGGTGATGAACACAAATTTACTATACCAACGAGGGTTTAGTATCAAAGGATTAGACCTGCCTTCCTCTAATTCACGATACACGAAATCTCGCACACTCTTAACCCCGCGTATCCTGGAAGACAAGAAATAGACATGATCAACTGCCATAAACGCAGTTCCCAAAATCATTAGAACTGAAAACAATGGAACGGAAAAAATCATTGACAAAAGAAAGATAATGACAGCCTCACAGATTATAGCGAGGACAAGGGTCAACCTAGCCCAAAAGAAACAGTCGAGGCCAACCAGCCTCTGGATCTTCTGAGTCAAAGGGTTAAAAATTCTATCAATGACGAAGTAGTCTGCCGGCAATTCAAAGTCCATAACCTCTACTTTCTATGTTGATGTTGTTTAGGTTCGAATCCAAGATAGGGGCCAAAACCACCAACCTGAAATATCAATGAACCAAGATTGCACTAACAATTATCACACAAATTACAATCTGTCTATTTTACTATCATCACCACCCCGTCCCATGCTGGGATGAGGCAAGCTGAGGTGCCAAATCTTTTGAACACGTAGTCATTAAACTCCTTCATATACTTAGCGCCGTTATTTGATGGGTTGCTATTAGCTACCAACCCCGCCCAAAGCACATTATCAACGAGCATAATCCCCTTATCATTCAAAATCTCAAAGGCCAAGTCCACATACTCCATGTATTCACTCTTCTCCGCATCAACAAAAATCAAATCAAACACCTCTCCTTCGGCTCTTAGATTGCGCAGAGCATCGAGCGCCTTCTCCTTTCTAAATTCAATTTTCTCACCAAGACCAAGAACCTGCCACAGGCCAATTGCATCCTCCTTGATGCGCTCATCATGATCAATTGTAATTAATGAAGCCCCATCATCAAGAAACCTGGCAATAAACACGGCGCTCCATCCTCTAAACGTACCGAGCTCAAGAACTTTAGGAGACTTCAGAGCCTTTACCAAAAGCGAAATAAATCGAGCTTCAGAATGAGGAATCTGAAGGAAATGATGCTCCTTTTGCCATGTGGTATTTAGTATCTCGAGAGCTCCTTCATCATCGCTTTGATTATGAAGGTCCTCAACATAACTTGCGAGCTTTGAAGTCGCCTTGAGGTACTTCTGCCTCTTGCGCCTCTCTATTACTGCATTCTCAATTCTCTTCTTGATGTTTTTTATAAATTTCATTTTCGCTTTTTTGATTTTTTGTTTGGCTTGAAGTTACCTATTGAGACCCCTGATTTCTCTACGAGTACCTGTATCTCATCGCGAAGCATGGCAGCGGTCTCAAAATCCAATTCTCTAACAGCTTCCTCCATCTCCTTCTCCTTCATTTTAATAAATTTCATCGGGTCTCGCTCGAACAATACTCCATCAACACTAATCAATTCAGAAAGAGCCTTATCTCTCTCACTCTGGAGTGACTCAGTGATATCCTTTATACTTTTGAGAATTGTTTTGGGAGTTATACCATGCTTCTCGTTATATTCCATCTGAATCTTTCTCCTGCGCTCTGTTTCTCCAATAGCGTTTTGAAGTGAATTGGTCATGTGATCAGCATAAAGTATCACTCGTCCCTCTACGTTACGCGCAGCTCGTCCGATTATTTGAATAAGCGAAGTCTCAGATCGAAGGAATCCTTCCTTATCAGCATCAAGAATACCAATGAATGCAACCTCAGGCAGATCCAGTCCTTCTCTTAGAAGGTTCACTCCAACAAGCACATCAAACTTTCCTCTTCTAAATTCAGTAAGTATTCTAATTCTATCCAATGTATCAATATCACTGTGAAGATATTCTGCTTTTATTTTTTTACCATCTTTACCTGCTGGTAAATCCTTGAGAAATTCGGATAAATCCTCCGCCATTTTCTTAGTCAGAGTAGTAGCAATAACTCTAAATCCCTTTTCTACTGTATCCTTGGCTTCCTTTATGAAATCCTTGATTTGGCCATTATACGCACCCTTTGCGGTCACTGGTCTCACGAGAATCACAGGATCCAAGAGTCCTGTTGGCCTTATGACCTGCTCCACCACTTGCAAGGAATGCTCCTTCTCATACTTTGACGGAGTAGCAGATGTGTAGATAGTCTCCGCCACTCTCTCCTCGAATTCATCAAACTTAAGAGGTCGGTTATCCCTAGCAGAAGGTAATCTAAATCCGAAGTCCACAAGATTCTTCTTGCGCGACGCATCACCTGCGTACATACCACCTATCTGAGGTATAGATACATGCGACTCATCAATCACAGTAAGGAAGTCAGGGCTACCATCCTCCTTGTGCGGGAAATACGAGAGCAAGGTATCAGGTGCTTCACCTTCTTTCTTACC
>CAZCQK010000005.1:5707-9529 GCA_964500855.1 uncultured Candidatus Saccharibacteria bacterium | reverse complement strand
AATATTTCTGAGATAGCATCACCTTTAAAATCGATTTTGAATACCACCCTATCATTTACTGGCATTATCTCGAGAGTATTACCCAGTGCTCTAAATAGTCCAGGCTTTAAATCAGCAGTAGTTCTATCAAAGTGAATACCAATAAACTTCCGCGCGAGGTCATTGCGAGAAATTTTCTGACCAACTTCTATTCGCATATTTACTTTCTCGTATTCGCGAGGCGAACCAAGTCCATAAATACACGATACGGAAGCCACAATAATCACATCCTTTCTCGTAAGAAGTGCCTGAGTAGACGCGTGACGAAGTCTATCTATCTCTTCGTTAATCTGAGCCTCTTTCTCTATATATGTATCACTGTGAGATATGTAAGCCTCTGGCTGATAGTAATCATAATAAGATACGAAGTAATGAACGGCATTATTAGGGAAAAACTCCTTATACTCAGAAGCCAGCTGAGCAGCGAGAGTCTTGTTATGCGCAATGACTAAAGTCGGTTTACCGATATTTTGAATCACATTAGCAATAGTAAAGGTCTTACCACTTCCTGTAACACCAAGAAGCGTCTGGTGCCTTAGACCTTTCTTGACTCCATCAGTTAGAGCCTTGATAGCCTTTGGTTGATCTCCAGCTGGAGCGAATTCACTTTTTAATTCGAAGATACTCATATGCTCTTATAATAACGCTTTAGAAAATTTTCTTTATACTCAGCAAAATTATCATCAAGGATTGATTGCCTTATCTGCTTTACCATATTAACAATAAAGTAAACATTGTGAATCGAGGCTAGAGTATTAGCTAGTATCTCCTTAGCATGAAATAGATGTGATAAGTAAGCCTTGGTAAAGTTCTTACAGGTATAGCATCCGCAGTCTGATTCAATAGGAGTGAAATCTTCTCTGAATGCTGAGTTAAAAATATTGATGCGACCGTCTTTGGTATAGAGTCCACCATTGCGGGCATTACGAGTCGGAGTCACACAGTCGAAGGTGTCGCATCCATTCTCGACTCCAATAAATATATCAAGAGGCTCTCCAATGCCTAAGAGGTGTCTCGGCTTATTTTCTGGCAATATTTCATTCACGTATTTAACAGAAGTGCCGATGTCATCCTTCGAGAACGAACCTCCGATAGCAAATCCATCAAACCCCATCTCACTTATCTCCTTAGCCGCTTGCCTTCGAAGATCTTCAAACTTCCCTCCCTGAACAACACCAAACAATCCTTGCTTCAAGTGATTTGGCTTAGCAAGGTGGTGCGCAACGCATCTCTTAGCCCAATTACTAGTCCTCTCTAGTGCCTGCTTTTGATAATCATAAGAAGCGTGAGGCGAAGTACACTCATCGAAAGCAATAATAATGTCTGCTCCCAAATCATGCTGGATATCGATAGACTTCTCAGGGGTCAAATAATGCTCGACTCCATCAATATAAGACCTAAAGTAAACACCGTCGTCAGTAATTCGAGCCACAGGCTCTATGTCCTCTTTATTTGGAGATTCTCTCAATTCATCATCATGAGAAGTGATTTTGGAGATACCTTTACCCATCGCTTCTCCAAGAGAGAATACCTGGAACCCTCCCGAATCAGTAATCATGGGACCAGACCAATTCATAAACTCATGAAGTCCACCTGCTTTCTTTACTATTTCACTTCCTGGACGAAGGAAAAGGTGATAGGTATTAGATAACACTACCTGTGAACCGGTCTCTTTGATTTCGCTTGGAGTAAGCGCCTTAACGGTCGCCTTGGTACCAACAGTAATAAAGGCAGGGGTAAGAATATCACCGTGAGGGGTGTGAATTATGCCGGCGCGCATTAGCGCGCCGGCTTTCTTCTTTATTTCAAACTTTATTGGACCATCACTCATAATTATTGGAGATAACCATGAGAGCTTACACTAATAGCCTCAATAGTAAATACCAATGATGAGTTGGGCGGTATCACATAACCACCATTTTGATCTGGCACCCCAGCCTCTCCATATCCGAGTGCTGGTGGAATTACCACCTTTCGTTTCTCCCCCTTTTTGATACCAAGTAGCCCCTTCTCAAATCCAGCAATAGTCTTACCCTCCCCGATTATTACCGTGATTGGTTCTTTCCTCTTATACGAATTATCAAACTCTGTTCCGTCGCTTAGAGCTCCAATATAATTTATCGTGACAGTATCACCATTCTTAGCTCCTGTGCCCGTACCCTGATTTAGTACTTCAATAACATTATCCTTTGCTGTTATATCGCTCTTAGCCTGTGAGAAATAATTAAACAAAAACACCGAAAGCCATATAAGCAAAACAGCAAACACCAAGCTTGCCAAAAATCCTAAAATACTGCTTCCGCTATTAGATTTAATTTTCATAAATAATTATTTTACTATTCCATCATATTAACTAGAAGTGTTAGCACTTCAGGCAGACTAGTCCAACCACTGCTTCCATTTAAATGTCCTCCATTTGGTATCACCTCTAGGTGGCAGTTTAGATTTTCTGCAAGTTTCTTAGCATCACTAAGTGGTACCAATGGATCATCATCACCATGGATTACAGCAAACTTCTTAGTATGTGATTTTATTTTATCAAAATCAAAACCATTCTCCAGAAACGGATTTACCTTCTCATTATTGGTCAATACGAGAGGTCCAGAGACCAAGACTGCGCCTTTTACCTTTACCTCACTTGATTCTAGAAAGAGTAGTATCGAAGGTACTCCGAGACTATGCCCAACTAAATATATTTCATCATCCTCATTGATTCGAACATGTCTCTCTATCTCATCAAGCCATCCAGCAACTGACGGATACTCGGGATGTGGCATTGGTAGGGCGCACGCATATATATCAAGCTTCTCAAGCTCTGCCATAAGCCACGGTCTCCACCCGCCATTTGGACTACCTTCTAAACCATGAACGATAAATACTTTTTTCATATTTTAATTATACTACTTATTCATCGCGGAAGTTACTTTCTTGATTGCAAGCATATAAGAAGCGGTCCTCATGTCCGTGTTGTGCTTCCTCATCATCTCAAAGCAATCATCAAACGCGCTATCGAGCTTTTGCTCCAATTTATTCAACACTTCTTCTTTGGTCCACCTTTCATTATGCATATTTTGATACCATTCAAAGTAAGACACGGTCACTCCACCGCTATTAGCAAGAATATCTGGCACAGAAATAATCCCCTTAGAGAACAAAATCTGATCAGCAGAAGGAGTGATGGGACCATTGGCCATTTCGATTATGTACTTTGCTTTTATGCGTGTAGCATTATCACCATTTATCACATTCTCAAGTGCAGCAGGTACCAAAATATCAACATCAAGTTCAAGTAAATCTGAATTTTTGATGTAAAGAGTATTTGGAAATCCTTCTAAAGTCCCTTTTGATTTCTTGTAATCGATTACATCCTGAGGATTAAGACCGCTTGTAGAATAAATTGCTCCTTTAGAATCAGAAAGTGCCACAACATTGAATCCATATTCGAACGCCTTAATAGCGAAGTAGTTACCCACGTTACCAAGCCCTTGGATAGCAACCGATAACTCAGTTGGATTTAAATCAAACTTCCGAACCAATTCTCTCATAATAAATGCTCCACCAAATCCAGTCGCTTCGGTGCGCCCTTCTGAGCCTCCGTTTGAAACACTCTTACCAGTAAAGCAAGCTTTAGCATTACCTCCATTTATTTTAGAATACTCGTCCACCATCCAATCCATGATTTGAGGCGTGGTATACATGTCTGGCGCAGGTACGTCTACTTCCGGACCAATAACAGGAGAAATGGCACGCACAAAGGCTCTAGAAAGCCTCTCTAGTTCGGAC
>CAZCQK010000005.1:2938-5607 GCA_964500855.1 uncultured Candidatus Saccharibacteria bacterium | reverse complement strand
GCTCTTTTTATTTGGGTAACTGAATTTTCGAATGCATCATCGTACATGTTTTTGTTTTATTATCTATAAACACTTATACGTTGCGAGTTTCAGTCTGGTTGCTATCTATCGTAATACACCTTTACCAAAGCTATATCCTTCAAAATATTTGCTGGCTTATTTGCGAGACTTTCCTTTGAACTCTTAAGCTCTTCTACTACCCCTTCCTTTGAAGGGCCGAATATAAACACATAGGCTCTATCAATTCGCTTTATAGCTTCAAAGGAGAGTGTGATACGATTGAAATCAAAAGTCGCATAACTAGATACCAATCCCACTTCTCTCGTAGCTTCACTGTTTGGGATTATGCCAGCGATATGGATATCGCTTCCAACTCCAAATTGAGCAATGATTAGGTCATTGTCAGAAAATAAATCTTCAATTTTTGATTCAAAGTCTCTCGCGGTCTCACTAAACCGGAGCCCTGTTAGAACTGGCACCTGATTTAGAGAATCAAAATCAAATCCTGCGTCTATTAGTTTCTGCCAGCTAGAATCAGGATGCCCTACTTCTCCATAACGTTCATCAGTAAGTGTTACTGTTAGGTTACTTAGATCATTCACTCCTTCTTTGATTAGATTAAGTGCCACAACCGAAGAAGGAATGGTCGATCCACCTGTTAGTATCCACAACACCTTCTTACCATCTCTTAAAGCCAAAGTTATATCAGTAGCCAAATCCTCTGCTCCTTGATTGAAATCTTTTGATTTTATGTATTCCATAGCTCCAATTATATCACTTTCTATCCCCTATTTTTAAAAGGATGATTTGCTGAAACCGGGTGTTACTTACCTCCGAGGCCATGCCCGCCGAACTGCTTGCGGAGAAGTGCTACGATTTTATTGGAGAATTTATTTTGATTTTGCTTATCATGTGATTCCTTGCGAACCATGAGCGCATCCTCAATCACTCTCACATCCACACCAAACTCCTTTGCAGTATTTACTGTCCACTCTCCCTCTCCTGTCGCATTTATAAATCCGCTAGTCTTCTTCACATTCTCTGTTTCAAAAATATTACGACAGAGATCTATAAGCCAGCTCCTAACCACCGAACCCTTTTGATAGACTCGAGTAACATCCTTCAAATTAAGTTTAAACGGTGAAGCATCGAGCACCGCATAACCTTCAGCAATAGCTTCCATCATTCCATACTCTATTCCGTTGTGGACCATTTTGGTAAAGTGTCCTGCACCAGAGTTACCCAAATAAGCATAATTATCTAGAGCTGAAAGGGCTCTAAAGATTGGTTCTACCAAAGACCACTTCGGCTTCGGTCCTCCGACCATAAGAGCGAACCCATTGCGCTCTCCCCACACTCCTCCCGAAGTCCCAGAATCAAAATAATAAATTCCTTTGGCCTTTAATTTATTTGATCTCTCGATAGTTTCTTTATAAAAGGAATTGCCACCATCTATGACCACGTCCCCTCGCTTCAAATACTTCAAAATCCCCGATTGACCAAAAATAAATTCATCCAAAGTATCATGTGGGAGCATGAGCCAGTAAATGCTAGCTTGCTTTCTTGACTCATCCATAACATCACTTAAAGATGTGGTGGCATAAATCTTTGATTTGCGAATTTCTTTGACAGGGCTTTCACTTCTATTCCATGCAAGTACCTTGAAACCTTTTTTAGAAAGTCTGCGCGCTATCTGCCCTCCCATTCTACCTAGTCCAAATACAGTTACTGTTTGCTTTTTAGCCATACCAAAGGATTATTATCAAATAATATTCCTTTAGGATACACCTTAAGAGGACTCTTGCGAAGTCCATCTAATACCAAATCAGTTATTCTCCATTCCTCCAAAACTTCATCAAAGGATACGAACATATTTCTCTTTTGAGAAATAGCCTGAATAATCACGTTGGCATAAGCACTGAGGCCTCCGAAGCTTTCACTAAAGTCTATGATTTGAGTTTGACCATTCTTATACTTAACCTTAATCAAAGTCATGCTCTGACCAAAACCCTTACCCGATTCAATAAACATAGTCTTATCCTCGTACATAAGGCGCACCTTAAAGTAAGTCTCGGTAACACTTTCCTTACTCACATTCTTTTCTTCTTGGTAACCTTCATACTGAGCCCGAGTGCATTCATCACCAAATCGAATTCCTCTTAGAAACTCAGCCCTTTCTTCACTACTTAATCCCAGAGAGAATGTGAGAGCAAGCATCATAAGCAAGTGGTTCTGCCCAACATCAAGGAATGCTCCCGTACTATCATAGAAACTGCCACGACTACCAACGAGAGATGATTCAATCATCAAAGCATGGATTTCTTCTACTTCACTCATATCAAGTCGAGGCATCTTGAGCGCCTTTTCTTTGAACAAATAGTGATCTACTCGATAAATAGAATTCTCTCCAAACAGACTGAGGCAAAGTCTACCCAAAGTTATAGCATCATCATGACTCTGACCAAACGGCTTCTCGATAAGGATTTTGGAATTAGAATCAGCAACCCCACTCTTGCTTAGATTGGTAATAACCGAAGCATATGAGGATGGCGAGATAGAGAGGTAGAAAGTACTGTTTGGATTTACTACGGACTTCAATCTCTCAAATGAATTCAAATCATTTAAATCGCCTTCAAAGCATTCTACATGCTTTAGAAATCCATATACTG
>CAZCQK010000005.1:0-2838 GCA_964500855.1 uncultured Candidatus Saccharibacteria bacterium | reverse complement strand
TACCACTCAAACCAACCCCTTGGATCATCCTTATATATCCAACCATTCTTCCTCCATACAGAAAGTGACTGACTAGCATTAACCTTGAAGAAATTCACATTCTTATCAGGCTCTTTACCAGAAGCAAATTTAGCGCCCTTAAACCAAGAAGAAGGATACTCACTAGCACAGTCTCTCATATAAACCCCACCAAATACTCCAAGATGAAGCATTTCTTTGGGTGTTAAATCTGGTTTGAATTCTTTATCAAAATTCTTACCCATAGGTTCTACGAGAGTATACCTATAACCTTTCTGCATCTTGTTGTTTACTACTACCACTTTACTTTGCTTCGAGGTCATAGTTAGTCGAACAACTTATATAGTCTATCCTGCATATCAAAAAACTCTTTGCTCCTAGATTCTCTCGGTCTCAAAAGGTCATTTACCACAACGTCTTTTATTTCTCCAGGATTACTTGAAAGCACAACAATCCTATCCGCAAGTTCAATCGCTTCGTCGATGTTATGACTTACCATAATCACCGTTGCGTTATGTTCCTTCCAAAGCCTCAAAAGCTCTTTGCGTAATTCTCTAGCAGTAAAAAAATCTAATTCAGAGAACGGCTCGTCGAGAAATATAATAGAGGGATTAGTGACGAATGCTCGAGCGAGTCCTACTCTCTGCTTCATACCACCTGAGAGTTCGTGTGGCTTAGCATGAGCAAAATCGTGAAGACCGAATTCTTTGAGTTCCTCAGTAACCATTTTCTTCCTACTTGGCTCTATGACTCCGTGACCAATTAGACCGAGCTCAACATTCTTAAACACAGAAAGCCAAGGGAATACAGCACTCTGCTGAAACACAAAACTCATCGCTTCTTTATTTACACTTTCTCCGTAAATAACCTTTCCTGATGATGGGTTATCTAGTCCTGATGCGATGCGAAGCAAGGTGGACTTACCTGATCCAGATGGACCAAGAAGAACCACAAACTCCTTTTCATGAATGTTTAGACCAATACTCCTCAGCGCAGAAAATTCCTTGCGCCCCGCTTCCTTGAAGACCTTGTAAACATTCTCTAATTTTATAATGTTTTTACTCATATTATTCTTCCATGCTTCTATGGCTCCACTCGAGAAGAGGTAGCCACATAGCCTTATTAAGCGCAAAAATAATCGCTAGAACGCAGAGTATTCCAAACAAGGTTACAGATGGATTATTAGAAAATGCCGAGAAGAAGTGACCAAGTCCGGACTCCGTGCCAGCAATTATCTCAGTTGCCACCAATGATTCCCAACCTTCTCCCATACCGATAATGGCTCCCGTAACGAGACCAGGAATAGTCACAGGAATGAGAAAATATCTAAGATAATCAAATCCCTTAATCCGAGTCATGGAGACCGCCTCATACCAATCCTTTCTAATGAGCTTTAGTGAACTAATAATAGAAAAGAATACTGGCCAAATAATAGCGATAACAAGAAAGAATATAACCACCTTCGATGTAGCACCAAAGTACATAACAGCAACAGGTAGTGCCGCTGCCGAAGGTACACTCTGGAGAATATCAAAAATCGGAAGTGCTACGTCTCCTGCTCTACCACGATAAAATACAACAGCAGAAACCCAAGCCAAAATAACCGATATAATAGTAGCAATAAACATTCGCCATAATGATATGCCCAAGTTCTCAATCAAATTCGCAAAGCTAATCTCCGCAACATAAGAAAACACAATCAAAAGAACAAGAGGAACAAGAATAATAAAAAGAAAAGTCAGAATATGCTTCCTTGTGCGTAGGGTTGGGAACGGATGATACATTCTTGCCTGTTTTACTCTCGTGCTCATGTTAGTACGTATCCTTTATTATTTCATAAGATTCATTATCTGGTACTACTTCAAATCTCACTCTTCCTATTATTTGGCCCAAACTTGTTTTCACATCTACCCTCCATTTACCAGGTTGAACACTCTGCTTCATAGAATAAGTACGATACCCATCCTCTCTACCGCCAACAATAGGCACGCGTATACGAGCAGTACTCTGCCAGCTATTGGTTAAGGGATCAAAATACTGCCAGTCATGAATGATTGTTGTTGCTAGAGCAGTCGGCGCATACACAGCAGCAATCACATAAATAGAATCATTTGGAGCATGGTGATAAGTAGGATAAGAATCAAGAAATCCCCACCAAGGCTTAGCCTCGCCACTTACCACATACATTGAAACCCCATCCCAAGCAAGAGAGTGGTAGACTCCAACTTTCTTCATCACGAGTGGCACAGGTGGTATCACTCCAGTCAGGTAGAAAGTATTGATAAGTACCAAAACAACAGATACTCCGATTATGATTCGGACCCTCCACTCCTTAACCCTATCTCGCGAGATCAAAATAAGAGCATGAACGAATACCGCGATACTCAAAACTGCAAGCACTCCACTTAAAACAAATACTCTAATACTCATCTCGTGCATTAAAACAGGCACAACATAAATAAAGAAAGAATAAACAGCGATAAAAAGTAGAGTCACCTGAAGACTTAGTCGAGAATAATATTTCTTGAACACCTCAGTACTAACCATATTCAAAATAAGTAGAAGTAGAAACGGCCAACTAGTCGCAATAGATACACCTCTAGAATAAAAAACAAAGAACATGCTAAAGAGTGATCCGATAGTAAACTGCATGAGCATAAAGGTCCAGAAATGAGACTTGCCATAACCCACCTTACCCTTTTCGCTTGATTCTATTATATGGAGCAATATTATCGAGATAGCGCAAAGTAGTAGATAAACTAGAAACACGGTAGTCTGTGCGCTTATCGAAGCATCCCTTAGAGTAAGATTATCAAACAC
>CAZCQK010000004.1:0-29052 GCA_964500855.1 uncultured Candidatus Saccharibacteria bacterium | reverse complement strand
TAGTACTACTTCCAAATAACAGAGTAAGAGTAACTGATAACGGACGAGGTATCCCAGTTGATGTGCATGCGAAGACCAAGGTATCTGCTCTTGAGACTATTATGACTACTCTCCATGCGGGTGGTAAGTTCGGAGGTGAGGGGTATAAGGTATCAGGTGGACTTCATGGAGTGGGTGCTTCGGTTGTTAACGCCTTGTCTACATATTGTCGTGTTGATGTGTTTCGAGACGGAGGGCATTACTTCCAGGAATATAATACAGGCAAGAGGAAGTCAGCGGTAAAAAAGCTCGAGAACTCAAAACTAAACGGTACTGTCACTACTTTTGAGCCGGATGAAATAATTTTCGGTAAGCAGGAGTATGATTATAAGCGCATCGTCTCTCACATGCGTCAGCAGGCTTACTTGGTACGCGGACTTAAAATCGCAGTGATTGACGCCACAGGACTCGAGAAATCTCCTGATGCATTCGATGTTCAGTACTTTAGAGAACTCGGGCTAGATCTACCATCATATACATTTTATTTTGAAGGAGGATTGGCTTCTTTGGTTAAGTTTAATAACCAAGTCCAAAAACCGATTCACAAGAATATCTTCTATGTAGAGAAGAAAGTGGAGGGAGTGGAGTCGGTGGAGATTGCTCTCCAATATGTTGATGATGTAGCTAGTCGTATTACTGGATTTGCTAACAATATCTATAACCCAGAAGGTGGTACGCATATCACAGGATTTAAGACTGCTTTAACAAGAACACTAAACACATACGCCAAGAAAAGTGGAACAGTAAAAGATGAAGGTGATACTTTCACTGGTGATGATGTGCTCGAGGGACTTACTGCGGTAGTGTCTGTGAAGCTTCAGGAGATTCAGTTCGAAGGTCAGACTAAAGCAAAGCTTGGAAGTATGGAAGCTCAGGGAGCCGTGGCTTCTGTTTTCGGTGAAGCGTTCTCAATGTTCCTTGAGGAGAATCCTGATGATGCTAAAGCAATAGTAAACAAGTCTCTCCTTGCGATGAAAGCGAGAAAGGCAGCTAAGGCAGCCAAGGATTCTATCTTGCGAAAGGGAGCGCTCGAAGGAATGACTCTTCCAGGAAAGCTTGCTGACTGTCAGTCTAAGAATGCTTCTGAATCTGAATTGTTTATTGTGGAGGGAGACTCTGCTGGAGGTACAGCCAAGACTGGTCGTGATAGACGCACTCAAGCTATCTTGCCACTTAGAGGTAAGATTCTAAACATAGAGAGAGCGAGACTCGATAAGATGCTTGCTTCAGAGCAGATCACCAACTTGGTAGTAGCCCTTGGCACGGCAATTGGGGATACCTTCAATATCGAAAAGCTCAGGTATCACAAGATAATCATCGCAACCGATGCCGATGTTGATGGTGCTCACATCCGCACACTCCTTCTTACTTTGTTTTATAGGTACTTTAGACCGCTTATTGAAGGAGGATTTATCTATATCGCTCAACCACCGCTTTATAAGCTAAAGCTCGGAAAGGAGTTTCACTACTTTTATCTCGAAGAAGAGAAAGATAAGTTCTTGGTAGCAAATAAGATTCAGGTAACAGATACTTCAGAATCAGGAGAGTCAGAAGGTGAAGAAGCAGAGGTTGAGGAAGAGGAGGAAGCAAAGGCTTCAAAAACTGCAAGTAAGAAAGTAACAATTCAAAGATACAAAGGTCTTGGAGAGATGAATGCTGAGGAGCTTGCTGAGACTACTATGGATGTTCACAATCGAATTTTAAAGCAAGTAACAGTAGAAGATGCTGTGGCTGCGGATAAGGTGATTGATGTGCTTATGGGTAACGACGTGCCATCACGTAAAGCCTTCATTCAATCAAACGCCAAGATGGCCAATCTCGATATATAATCAACAAAAATCCCCGCGTAAGCGGGGATTTTGTTTAGTGGTTTGTTTAGTAGCTGATGTAGATACCTTGGGAAGCATAGTTGTTACTTGTGTATGCTTCGTATGTACCGTTAGCCTCGTTCGCTTGGACTGAGATAGTCTGCTGACCTGGTTGAGGATTATCGAATGTGGCTGTGTAGACTGATGACTGACCTGGGAGTATTTGATTCATGCTTCCTGATGAGAATGTACCGTTTGAGCCATTTACTCCTGAGAGGTTGGCAGTCCAATTCCAGTTACCGGTAGTTACATTACCAATGTTCCTTATCTCGACTTGGACAGCTGCTCTGTCGTTTCGGGTTATTGTGTTTGTTGATGTGAACTGACCTGTGGTCTTATTTACTACACCTGTTGAGATAATACGAACCTGGAGATCCGGAGTGTTGCTTGTGTTGTTTGAGCAGTAGTAATAACCATTTTGATAGTAGCAACCGTTGTTATTGTTGTAGTTGTAATTATTGTTGTTACAGTAGTAGTTACCGTTTTGGTAGTAACAGTTGTTGTTATAATTGTAGTTATAGTTATAACTTGTGTTACTACAGTAATAAGTACCATTCTGATAATAACAACCGTTGTTGTAGTTATTGTTATAATTGTAGTTGGTACCACTTCCTGTGACGTTGGTTATGAGTGTGTTGTTTGACTTATTGGTGTCATTACCATTTATTACAATCTGGATTGAGCTCTGTGTTGAGTCGAATGAGTCGAAGGCAAGGGTCATGTTGTACGATGATCCTGGAGCGATTGATGGCTCGGTTACTGAAGTATAGTTCTGCTCATAAGATATCTGAGTTGGAAGTCTAGCGCTTAGTGTCCATGGTCCTGAGTATCCATTGCCAACGTTCGAGATGTTGAACTGGATTGTTACTCTATCACCTGCGTTAAAGTTACTTGTTGACTCAAATGTTCCATTAGGTAGCACTCTTCCAATCTTTACAAGGCTAATAGCAAGGTCCCCAACACCTGTTGATCTAGTAGTAGGGTATGTATAGGTACTTGTGCTACGAGTGTTTGATGTGCTGTTGCTGTAAGTTGTGTTTGTTCTGGTTTGGTTTGGGTTTTGGTTTGAGTTTGTTTGAGTCCGGGCTGGTTCTGTGAGAGTAGCGCCTTGGTTACCGCTTACGGTGTTTTGATTGTTTTGGTATGACTGCTGATTTGGGTCATAAACACTCTGATTTGTTGATTGTGGTGTTGATGATGCATTACCGAATAGGGAAGTAAGAGATACGTTGGCATGACCAAATGATGAAAGAATCTTAGGTACGAATCTAACAATACCAATAGCAATAAGGAATAGAATAAATAGTATTCCTATAATGATTGCTATGCGCACAAAGACGTTACCTTTGCCTCCGTTGTCGCTCTCTATATGAATGTGTGGGTCTGATGACATATGGGTCAAATATTTATTACTTGGCTATTATATTACTTTATATTATAAATGTCAATAGGTATTTGACTCATCTAATAATGACTGGTATAATACAAAATATGAAAAAACTAAAGGGTTTTTGGACAGATCCAGCCATCAGATTCGTAACTATTTTTGGGGTCATTTTTTTGCTGACTTTTACTTTTTTGTTTGTTCTTGGATTGGTGCCTAGTGAATTGAGAGATAGCACCAGTGCGCTCGATAACCTCGAACTACGAACTCTCGAGAGTGTTAGTGGAGCAGGAGAAACAATCACAAGCGCAAAATCAAGCGAAAACAAATTTGTTGGAGAAGAGCCAAGACGAGTCTCTATTCCTGGTATTGATGTTGATATCAAGGTAGAGAATCCAACAACAAAGGATAATACAGTGCTCGACGAGTATCTTACTAAGGGAGCTGTGCGTTATCCTGATTCGCCACTTCTTGGTCTTGGTAATACGCTCATATTTGGTCACAGCAGTAATTGGGCAGTCGTGCACAACAAAGCTTATAAAGCTCTAAATGGTATTGAGAACTTGAAGAAAGGGGACATGATATTCGTTGATTCAGATACTATGAGATATGTCTACCGAGTAACTACGGTCTCTACTGTTGAAGCTGATAAGCAGTATGTGGACTTTAGTAAGACTACTCCGATGCTCACCTTATCTACTTGCGACTTGTTTGGTGATTCGAAGCAACTTCGCTTCGTCGTCACAGCAACTCTAGACGAAAAGATTGCACTACCATAAAACACAAAACCAAAGGCACTTTTCGCAGGTGCGAAAAGTGCCTTTAGGGATTTGGTTCTCTTGCTAATTATTTCTTAGATTTTATTTCTTCTGTTAGCTTGTTTAGCGCTTCATCGAGAGAGAGTACGAACTTCTCGTTTCTACCTTCTAGTGTGACTTTGTTTTCTTCCACTTCCTTTTTACCTATTACTGCTATGTATGGAACCTTTGCTGTCTTTGCGTTACGGATTTTTTTGCCAAATGAATCATTGCTCTGATCTATCTCGACTCTTATATCATTTGCTTTTAGCATCTCGGCGAACTTGTTTGCGTATTCAGATTCGTTTTCGCCTATTGGTACGACTGTGACTTGAGTAGGAGAGAGCCAGAGAGGGAATAATCCTGCATAGTGCTCAATCATAACTCCCATAAATCTCTCGAGAGATCCTGATATAGCGCGATGGATAACTACCGGTCTCTCTTTCTCACTCTTATCATTAGTAAACGAGAGATCAAATCGCTCAGGTAGGTTGAAGTCACATTGGATTGTGGCTAGTTGCCACTCTCGTCCGATAGCATCCTTGAACATGAAGTCTAGTTTTGGACCGTAGAATGCGGCTTCATCCTTGGCGGGTACGAAAGGCAGTCTCTCGCTCTCACAGGCATCACGAAGCGCTTTCTCAGCCATGTCCCAGACTTCATCGCTCCCAAGGTATTTGCTTTTATCATCACCACGCAAAGACAGTCGTACCCAGTAACCCTCAATCATATTCATTGTTGTGTAGAACTCTTTGATGATTGATACTATGGTTGATACTTCTCGGTTTATTTGATCCTTTCGGCAGAATAGGTGACCATCATCTTGAGTGATTGATCTTACTCTTGTTAGTCCTCCGAGTTGACCCGACTTCTCATCTCTATAAACAGTCGCTGGTTCGAAGTATCTAATAGGCATGTCTCGGTATGAGAATTGGTTATCAGCAAATATCTGCATGTGGTGAGGACAGTTCATTGGTTTTAGAATGAATTTATCTTCTTTACCTTGAACACGGAAAAGTTCATCACCGAATTTAGCGGCGTGGCCTGAAGTCTCATAAAGTGCTTCTTTGGCAATGTGAGGAGTCCATACTCGAGAATAGCCCTTGTTCTTATGAAGTGACCAAAGGTAATCTTCAATTTCTTTTCTGATTGCCATTCCTTTCGGTTGCATTAGAGGTAGACCTGGACCAATGAGAGGAGAGATTGTGAATATTTTCATCTGAGGACCTAGGACTTTATGGTCTCTTTTTTTGGCCTCTTCTATCTGAGTCTCGTAGGCTAGAAGTTCTGATTCGGTATCGAATGCTAGTCCGTAGATACGAGTAAGCATCTTGTTCTTCTCATCTCCACGCCAATATGCACCTGCGACACGAGAGAGCTTGAATGATTTCGGATCTATTTCTTTGCTTGGATTTTCGCTGTGACCACCTCGGCATAAGTCGGTAAATCCGCCACATGTGTAAAGTGTGATTGCTTCGCTTCGAGAAGTTATCTCATCTATTAGTTCGTGCTTGTAGATGTTTCCATCAAAGATTTTTTTGGCATCTTCTTTTGATACTTCTTGGTGAGTGAACGCAACCCACTTAGGTAGATTCGCTCGCATAGTCTCTTCTATTGTCTTTAGTTCCTCATCACCAATTTTTACTCCATCAAAGTCTATATCGTAATAAAAGCCGTTCTCGATGGCTGGACCAAGCGTTAACTTGGCCTTTGGGTAATGAGTAAGTACTGCCTCAGCTAGTAGGTGAGCGAGAGTGTGCCTCTTATGCGAAAGATTATCTTTGTTTTCCATGTGGGCAATAATACCAAATTTAAAGAAAATTACACCTCCAAAAAGAAAGCGCCCCATGGTGGAGACGCTTGCACACTAGATTGATCTAGCACTGGAAATGGGTGAACTCAATTCCTGAGGGCATCGTGTCATGGAAGGTTGCTCCCAAATCATTTTGGACGCTTCCCTTTATGACTCCAATACCTCCTGAGGCGAATTGTTCTTTTCTATTTCCAAAATAGTTTGCCACATGAGCATAGGTCCTTGGTTCATTGAGAGAACAATATAGGACCGATGACCCATGGTTGATTGCCACATGACGAACATGTGGCGTTGCAGAGGAACAGGACATGATTGATTTTTATATCAATTTGCCTTTTATGTAAAGCTTTGTATTAGATGGAGCGGACTTTGTTTGCGAGCATGCTCCACTCGTCGTTTCTCTTTGACATGGTGCCTTCGATAGCAAGCACTTTATCACTTGATACCAAGGCTTTCACATCCTCATAAACTTTTGGGAAAAGTACTACTTCAAGCGGTCCGGTAAAGTCAGCTAATCTTACGAAGGCCATGAGGTCTCCCTTTTTTGTTCTTATCTCTTTAACTTCTTCGGCAACACCAACTACCATTTGATTTTGGCCTTGGCGAGTGGTGGCTAAAGTCCTTTGGATTGATATACCCTTGGCTTCCATCTTGGCTCTGTACTTATCTAGTGGATGGCCTGAGATGTAGAGTCCTAGAAGTTCTTTCTCCCACGCCAGTCTCTCATTTGGTTCTGCTTCTTTGGATTCTTTGAGAATAAGTTTTGATCCACCTTGCATGACGTCGCTAAATAGAGAGATTTGAGCGGCGGGACCCTTGGATGCTTCTTTATTAAACTCAAGTAATCCTTCTAGATTATTGAGTAGCTGACCTCGTTCCCCGAAGTTATCAAGGGCACCACATTTGATTAATGCCTCAAGAGATTTTTTGTTTAGATTTCTATCTCTTACTCTCTCTAGGAAGTCTGCTAAAGATTTGAACTTACCGTTACTTGATCTCTCATCGATTATGGCTTTGGCTATTCCTTCTCCGAAGTTTTTGATTGTTGTTAGTCCGAATCTGATGCGGTCTTTCTCTCCGTCCTTGCCTTCTATAACAGTAAATCCTGCGAAGCTCTCATTGATATCTGGTGGTAGAACTTCAATTTTCATTCTTTTACACTCTGCTACTGATTCAGCTACTTTCTCTACGTCTCCGCTCTCGTGAGTTAGTACCGCGCTCATGTATTCGGCAGGGAAGTTGGCCTTTAGGTATGCTGTTATGTAGGCTACGCGTCCGTATGATACGGAGTGAGCTTTATTAAATCCATAAGCAGCGAAGGGTTCAATCCATCCCCAGATTTCTGTCGCTTTTTTCTCGGTCCATTTGGAGTGTTCAACGCACCCCTTTATAAACTTCTCCTTTTGCTTGGCCATTTCTTCGGGAATCTTTTTACCTACTGCTTTACGGAACTTATCTACTTCACCCCAAGAATAACCAGCAAGGTTGTGAGCCATCATGAGAAGGTCGTCTTGGTAGACTAGGATTCCGTATGTTTTTTTGAGAATTTCTTCTAGAGCTGGGTCTAGGTAGCTAATCTTTGATGGATCATGCTTGCGGGCGATGTATTCTGGGATGAATTGGATTGGTCCTGGACGGTAGAGAGCTACCATGGCGTTGATATCATGGATTGATGTTGGCTTCAGGTCTATGAGGAACTTGGTCATCCCATCACCGTTTAGTTGGAACACGTCAGCAGTCTCACCGCGAGCAAGCATCTCGAAAGTTTTCTTATCATCTATTGGTATTAAGTCCAAATCAACTTTTACACCTTTGAGCTTTTCGGCGAGCTTCAGAGTATCTGCGATTATTGATAGGTTTTTGAGACCGAGAAAGTCGAATTTGAGTAGCCCTGCATTATCCTCATCGATTGAGTACATGTCGTACTCGGTAATTATCTTGCCACCTTCTTCACCAGTACTCTTCGGGTCTAGCTGGAGAGGGACAATATCAATGAGAGGGATTGGAGAAATAACTACTCCGGCAGCATGTACTCCGATGTGTCTCGCACAGCCTTCTATTTTTTTGGCCATGTCTATTATCTTGCGAGTATCTGCTTCCTTTTTATAAATTGCTTTGAGATCTGGATTTTCTTCGAGAGCCTTCTCGATAGTCATTGGAAATCCTTGAGAACCCATTGGTATCATCTTGGATATCCTGTCACCTGTTGCCACATCATAACCAAGCGCACGGGCAATATCTCGCACACTTCCTCTTGCAGCCATGGTACCGAAAGTTCCTATTTGAGCCACCTTATCATCACCGTACTTTCTTCTAGCATATTCCACCATGTCATCTCGTCTGTTATCGGCGTAGTCCATATCGATATCAGGAGCAGAAGGACGATCAGGGTTGAGAAATCTCTCGAATGGAATCTCGTATTCTATTGGATCTATGTTGGTAATACCACTTAAGAAGGTGACCATGGATCCAGAAACCGAACCACGAATATTGGATAGGATGCCGTTTTCGCGAGCGTACTTCAAGAGGTCTGCCACGGTAAGGAAGTAGGGCGCATAGCCTTTGGTTTGGATAACTCCGAGTTCGTATTCGACTCGAGCAATGTTGGCCTCACTTTTCTCCACATGTCTTTTGGCAAATCCTTCATAAACAATGCGCTTCAGCTCTTGGTCAGCAGTAACGCCTTCTGGTAAATCAATGTTTGGGAACATCCACTTGCCAAGTGGTATCTCGAGGTTGCACTGATCAGCAATCTTACTTGTGTTTGAGATTGCGTCTCCGTATTTTTTGAATAACTTTTCGGCTTCTTCACCACTTATGAAAGAGAAGTCGCCTTCATCATCGTCTTGGTTGCTTGATCCAAAAGCCTTTTGGACTGACAGGAGTGTGGTGCGCGCTTTCTTATCATCTTTCTCTAAGTAATACACGTCATGACATGCTACTACTTCTGTATCGTTATCCTTTGCGAATTGGTAGAGTCTATCCATGAGCTCATTGTGGTCTTCTATCTCAGGATGACTTGTTAGTTCTATGTAGAAGTCTTTACCGAAAACACTCTTATAGAATGTTAGCCACTCAAGTGCGGATTCGAAGTTGGCATTGCGTACTGCTTGAGCAATCTCTCCAGAGAATGATGGGGAAATGGCGATTAGCCCCTCGCTATACTTTGAGATGAGTTCTCTATCTAGTCTTGGTCGATAATAGAATCCCTCCAAGTTGGAGTAGGTGACGAGCTTGAGGAGGTTCTTATAGCCTGTCATGTCTTTAGCAAGTAGTATTAGTCTCGTCCTTCTGTTATCTATTCTTGGCTCTTTATCCTTTCTTGTTCTGGCTGCGACATAGAAATCAACGCCGATAATCGGCTTTATCTCTTGCTTCTTGCATTCCTTGAAAAATTCGATGGTGCCGTACATGTTGCCGGCATCTGTTAGGGCTAGCGCGTCCATGCCAAGAGATTTGGCCTTTTCGACCATGTCAGGAATCTTCGGCAATGCCTGAAGAAGTGAGTAATGTGAGTGGGTATGCAGATGGACAAATTTGCTCATGAAGCTATTATACACGAGGTTTGAGAGAGAGTGATTTTTATGCAAAATTCTAAGAAATATATTGTTGGAATAGATGAAGCGGGTAGAGGACCACTTGCTGGACCTGTTGCTGTTGGAGCATGTGTGGTTAGTGTGGATTTTGATTTTAAGGTTTTCGAAAATCTAAAGGATAGTAAGAAGCTATCACCGAAGAGAAGGGAAGAGATTTTTTTGATTATGAAAGATTTGAAGAAGAAGGGTCAGCTTGATTTCGCTGTGGCTTTGGTCTCGAGTTCCGCGATAGATACTGTTGGTATTGTTTCTGCTATAAGAAACGGTATGGAAGGAGTAATAAATAAACTCCAAATTTCTCATAGTGAAGTTTTAATAAAACTTGATGGAGGACTCAAGGCGCCGGCTATTTATGAGCAGGAGACCATAATAAAGGGTGATGAGCTCGTACCCGCAATCTCTCTCGCATCAATTGCGGCTAAAGTCACTCGTGATAATTGGATGGATAGTCTCGCCAAAAAGCTTCCAGAGTATGGATTTGAGGTTCATAAGGGGTACGGTACCAAGGCTCATCTCGAAGCTATCTTGACCCACGGCTTATCTGAGGCTCATCGGAGGAGTTTCTGTAAACGGTTTCTCTAAGTAGTGAAATATTGCAAAATAATAGGAAGTGTGTAAAATAGTCTTATTATGGTAGTACGAATGCGACATACTCGAGCTCACACGGGCAACCGTAGAAGTCACCACGCCTTGAAGGGTCGTGGAGCTGTCTCTTGCAAGGATTGTGGACAGCCAAAGCTTCCTCACAAGATGTGTGTGAACTGCGGTAAATACAATGGTAAAGAAGTAGTAAACACATTAGTAAAGGTAGAAAAGAAGTCTAAGAAGACTAAGTCGGCAGCTAAGAAATAATTTCGTTTATTTATTTTGGTTTGATCTTTAATTCTCTGCTTTAGCTAAAGCAACAAGCATCGATGGCAAACAGGCACCTTTCAAGATCAGTCGTTATGCAAACACTCTTTGAGTGGGATTTCAACGGCAAAGTAGCAACTGATCTAAGTGATGTTTTGGTCCGTAATACTGAAGAATTCGCTTCAGGTGCTGGGGATGAGCCATTTATGAAAACACTCCTCTCGGGGGTTATTAAGAAGCATTCGGATCTGGATAAGATTATCGGTAAGGCGGCTCCTGATTGGCCACTAGAAAAGATTGCAACAGTAGATAGAAATATTCTAAGACTCGGACTCTACGAGCTTCTTTTCGGTGATAGGCTCGAAGTACCACCAAAGGTTGCTATCAATGAAGCTATAGAGTTAGCAAAGACCTATGGTGGGGAGAACTCAGGTAAATTCGTAAACGGAGTGCTCGGTGCTGTGTATAAAGAGCTCGGTGAGCCAGGTAAAGAACAAGAATCAAAGCGCAAGAAAGTCGAAGATGTACCGCTAGAGAGTCTGCCTGTTGAGAGGCTTGTTGGAGCTGTGGTCTGTGCCTATAACGAAGGTGAGATATACATAGCGTTAGTTCATGATGTATTCGGTAAGTGGACCTTGGCAAAGGGGCATAATAAGGAAGACGAGTCAGATCAGGACGCGCTAGTTAGAAAGGTGAAGGAGGAGATTGGGATTGATACTGTGTGTGAAGATAAGCTTGGAGAGAATGAATATGTAGCTACTCTTCCTGAGAAAGGTAAAGTTCGCAAGCATGTATCCTACTACTTAGCTGAGTCTAAGTACGAAGATCTAACCCTCGGCCCTTCAGGAGGCCTCGATGATGCTCGTTGGTTTAAGGTAGCTCAAATACTTGACCTTAATTTTTATGATGATATTCTCCCGATTGTTACAAAGGCAATCAAAATACTTTCCTCTAGGAAATAACAATGGATTTTAATGAAGCAGAAAAAAGCATAGGTGTGACTTTCCAAAATAAGGTCCTGTTGAAGCAGGCCTTTACTCACCGTTCTTATCTAAATGAGAATAAGAATACAGGATTGGAGCATAATGAGAGGTTGGAGTTCCTTGGGGACGCTGTACTTGAACTCGTCGTGACTGATTATCTATTTTTGAAATATACCAAAAAGCCTGAAGGAGAATTGACCGCCCTTCGATCAGCACTTGTTAACTCTGTAATGCTTGCTGGTATTTCTACTGAACTTAATTTTAATAATTTCTTGCTTCTTTCTAAAGGAGAGTCTAAGGATACAGGTCGTGCAAGGCAGTATATCTTGGCCAATACTTTCGAATCTGTGGTCGGAGCTATATATCTTGATTCTGGTTATGAAAGTGCTAAAGAATTTATCTCTCGAGTACTTCTCCCTAAGACAGCGGAGATAGAGGAGAAGAGACTTTGGATTGATGCCAAGAGTTATTTCCAAGAGAAGTCTCAGGAAGCTGTGGGCATTACTCCATCATATAAAACTCTCAAAGAATCAGGACCAGATCATGATAAGGAATTTACTGTCGGACTATTTCTCGGAGAAAGTCTTATTGCCTCAGGTAGTGGTAAGAGTAAACAAGAAGCAGAACAAGACGCCGCCCGAATAGGACTCGAAAAGAAAGGCTGGTAATTTCTTATTCTCCTCTTTTAAAAAGAGGAGTACCGAGTCTGCGAGGGGAGGTGTTCTCTTAAATTCAGAACACCCCGTCATAAGAATGACACCCCTCTTTAGAAAAAGAGGGGACACTGATACAATGTATACATGTATCTAAAGAGTCTTGAGATAAATGGATTCAAATCTTTCGGCAAGAAGAGTGTTTTGGAATTCAAGACTCCTATCACAGCCATAGTCGGTCCTAATGGATCTGGTAAAAGCAATGTTGCTGAAGCATTTAGATTTGTTTTGGGTGAGCAGTCGCTTAAGAGCATGCGAGGTAAGCGCGGAGAGGATTTGATATTCAATGGCTCGACTGACGCAGGGAGGGCTAATCGCGCTGGAGTAAAGCTCGTATTTGATAACTCGAACAAAATACTAAACGTAGACTTCGATGAGGTGTCTATCGAGCGAGTCGTGTACCGTGATGGGGCTAATGAGTATTATGTGAATGGGAGCAAGGTGAGACTGAAGGACATACTTGAGCTACTTGCGCAGGCGCATATCGGATCAAGTGGGCACCACATAATCTCTCAAGGTGAAGCAGATAGAATCCTTCATTCAAATCCTAAAGAGAGGAGGGAAATGATAGAAGATGCGCTAGGTATTAAGGTCTACCAGTATAAGAAGGAAGAAAGTGAGAGAAAGCTCGAGAAGACTGAAGAGAATATAAAACAAGTAGAAAGTCTAAGAAGAGAGATTGCTCCGCATCTTCGGTTTCTCAAAAAGCAGGTTGAGAAGCTTGAGAAAGCCAGAGAGATTAAAGATGAATTGGTAAACTTGGCGCGTGCGTACTTTAAACGAGAAGAGGATTATGTTCATAAGACTAAGCTTCGACTATCTGATATTAAGAGCGCTCCTCAATCTGAGTTGGAGAATCTGGATAAGGCACTGCTTGAAGCTCGGAGGATGGTGGAAGCAGGTCTCGCTCCGAAGGAAGTATCTCCAGAAATACTTGATATAGAAAAGAAACTTTCACTAGCTCGTAATCATAAAGATGAGCTCATGAGGGATGCTGGAAGGCTCGAAGGTCAGATAGGTTACATCCTAAAGGCAGTAGAGAGAGAAGAAAAGATGCTAAGTGAAGCGGGTAATAAACTCGTGCCACTTTGGGAAGTAGAGACTTTGGTCAATGATTCTAAGATTGCTATAGAAGAAGCAGAAAGTAGTCCTTCGCTCGAGAGTCTGCGTCATGCATTCAGTAAGGTGAGGGAAATGTTTGCTAAATTTGTTGCTAAACATAAGCAAGCAACATCATCAGAAGTTATAGATAATCTAAAGTCAGAGCTTAAAGGGCTTCAAGAACAGAAAAAAACCTTTGATGAGTCTGTGGTCTCTGCTAGTGCCTCTGTGAATGAATACTTGGCACTTTATGAATCAAAGAGGAGGGAATTTGAGAAAGCTAAAGACGATACTAGAGAAGCAGAGAAAGAAATATTTAAGATAATCGCAAGGCAAAACGAAGTACGTGCCCATCTAGATAAAATAAATGTTGAGGAGAGGCAAGTTATTTCTGATGAAGAAGCTCTAAAGTCTGACATGCAGGAATTATCTGCTTTAGCTGGATTTGAGGTGCTTCACTTTAATGATATAGACTTACCTTCAAGTAGTTTGAGTCATGAAGAAGAGAGACATAATCAGCATGATCAAAGGAAGCATATAGAGAGACTCAAGATTCGACTTGAAGAGATGGGTGTATCTGGTGGTAACGAGGTTGTGAAGGAGTGTGAGGAGACTGAGGAGAGAGATCAGTTCTTGGCACGGGAGTTGGTGGATTTGGAGCAAGCATCAGTTGATCTCAAGGCTCTCATAAAGGAGCTTGAAGAGAGACTAAATCAAGAATTTAGAAATGGAGTTGCGAAGATTAATGCTTCATTCGGTAGTTACTTCGCTACTATGTTTGGTGGAGGGCATGCGAGTCTAAAGCTATTAAAACAAGAGAAGAAAAAAGATGTTGACGATGATGAGGCCACCCTCGCTTCTCCCGAAGCTACATTGGTCCAAGAAGGGATTGAGATTGAAGTATCGCTACCACACAAGAAGATAAAGGGACTCATGATGCTCTCGGGTGGAGAGAGGGCGCTCACTTCAATAGCGCTTCTGTTTGCTATTTCTCAGGTTAACCCACCTCCATTTGTTATCCTTGATGAGACGGACGCAGCGCTTGATGAGGCTAATAGCCGTAAGTATGGAGACATGATTGAGAACCTGGCTGAGCATTCTGAGCTTATTGTTATTACTCATAACCGCGAGACCATGAGCCGAGCGGGCATACTCTATGGAGTAACAATGGGCAAAGACGCAGTCTCAAAGCTCCTATCTATATCATTCAAAGAAGCCGAAGCTGTGGCTAAGTAGCAATTGACCAAAAAATGAATATCTGTTAATATCCCAGCATGTTAAAGATTAGATTACAAAGGACAGGTCGCAAGCACGAGCCAACATTCAGGCTTGTTTTGACTGATTCTAAGAACAGCGCCAAGACTGGAAAGTTCTTGGAGGTATTGGGAAGTCATGATTTTCGTAAGGATAATACTGAGATAAATAAGGAGCGAGTACTCCACTGGATCTCAAAGGGAGTAAAGCCAACCCCAACAGTTCACAATCTCTTGGTAACAGAAAAGATTACAGAAGGTAAGAAAATAAACGTTCTACCAAGACGAACTCCAAAGGAAAAGAAGGCTAAAGCCTAAATCCACAAAACACCGAGCCTTGCTCGGTGTTTTGTTTTCTGTGTATCTGTGGTATAGTTAGGGGAGCAGTAAAGTTGAACTGCTATTAGTTATATTTTAGATATTTCAGCATGCAGGAAAAAGACGCTCAGTTTCTCGATTTTGTAGTAAAAGCTCTAGTAGATAATCCAAGCGCAGTAGTTATTGGAAGGACAGTTGATGAGATGGGGGTACTACTTACTCTCTCAGTTGATCCAAGTGATATGGGAAAGGTTATTGGTCGCCAAGGTAATACAGCCAAGGCAATCAGAACTCTCCTTCGGGTAGTAGGTATGAAGAACAATGCTCGTGTTAACCTCAAGATCAATGAGCCAGAAGGAGGTTCTCATGACGAATCTTATTCAAGAAGTGCTAGTGCTCCTCAGTCAAACGCAATGCGAACTGTGGACGAAGCAATGGAAGATTTGAATATCTAGACAGCTTAGAAGCTTAGTGCCTAAGAGCTTAGAAGAAAAGTCCGCAACGCGGGCTTTTCTTTTTTATTTATTTCTGTATGATTCTTTTTAAGTCTTTGGCTTAGTAAATAAAAGCTTTCAAGCTTCTAAGCACCGAGCTCCTAAGCCTTATCTATGCGTTTTCACGTTATCACTTTATTTCCCGACCTCGTCCGCTCCTACTTATCGGAGTCGATACTTTCTCGTGCCATAAAGGAGAAGCGGATAAAGGTGGATTTCTATAATCCTCGGGATTTCGTAAAGCCTACCAAGGTTCAAAGTAAGAAAGATAAGCCATACCTTCGAGTGGATGATAAGCCGTATGGAGGTGGTCCTGGTATGGTCATTCAAGCAGAGCCAGTACTCAAGGCCATAGAGAAGGCGATCGCAAAGCTTAGTGCTAAGAGCTTAAAGCTTAAAAAAAATCCTAAGGCAAAAAGCTCGAAGCCCAAAGTTAAAATAGTGTTCTTCTCTCCTATGGGTAAGAAGTTTACGACTGATTATGCTAAGAAGTCAGCAAATAATTTTACCGACCTTATACTTATCTGTGGAAGATATGAGGGGATAGATGCTCGTATAAAAAAGGTGTTTAAGATGGAGGAGGTTTCTATCGGGGACTATGTTTTAACTGGTGGAGAGATACCTGCCATGATTATGATTGATTCTATTTCGAGGCAGGTGGAAGGAGTTTTGGGTAACTTTGATTCTCGCGAGGAGGAGAGAGTGGCCTCAAGTGATGTTTATACCAGACCAGAAGTCCTGGAGTATAAGGGTAAGAAGTATAAGGTCCCTAAAGTCCTCCTTTCCGGTGATCACGCCAAGATAGAAGAGTGGCGAAACTCATCACACCATAAATAATTGCTACTTGTCAACATTGCTGTATTTGGTCAATTTAGTATAATCACGCGTATTCAAGCAAGATTGTGTTTTGACCGGCTTGTCAAGTCATCAATTATTAAGAAGTTAGTAATAATATCTTGCTCATCTACTAAGAGAAAAAGATTCTAGGGCACCTTACTGAAGGAGGAGGTGCTTTGGGATGTTTCTAAATTTTCTTGGTATGAGCGCGTAATCATATGTCAGCACAAAAGACTGCGGATAAGGGTGAGGTGCAGGCGTTGGGACTTTCTGCCAACACCAAGCACAAGAAATTTTTTAAAAACTTTAAGGAGCCACTAGTCGAACTCCCTAATCTCGTAGAAGGTCAAATCAATTCATACAATTGGCTTCTTAAGACTGGTCTTAAGGAGGTCTTTGATGAATTCGGTAACATCACTGATTACTCAAGCAAGAAGTTTGAGTTTTCTTTTGGTCATTTCGAACTTGGAGCTCCTAAGTACGATGAGACATACGCAAAGGAGAACAAAATAAACTACGAAGCACCATTTAAGATGATGGTGAAGCTCAAGAACAAGATTCTAAACACTGAGAAGGAGCAAGAAGTGTTCATGGCGGACTTTCCTGTGATGACTGAGCGAGGAACATTTATTGTAAACGGTATTGAGCGAGTAATCGTGCCACAGCTCGCACGATCTTTCGGAGTATTCTTCACATCTAGCGAGACCAAGTCTCGTAATTTCTTTGGTGCAAAGATTATTCCTGCTCGAGGTGTTTGGATTGAGATTGAGACTGAGTCTGATGGTGCTATATTCGTAAGAATAGACAGGAAGCGAAAGTTCCCTGTGAGCTCACTCCTTCGTGTGCTTGGTATGAAGACCGATGAAGATATCTTGGCTGCATTTAAGGATAGCGAAGATGCTAAGAAGCATATGGTAGCAACTCTTGCTAAGGATCACGCAAAGACAGTCGATGAAGCATACATAGAAATCCACAAGAGACTACGAGACGGTGAGATGGCTACTCCAGAGAACGCACGAGAATTCGTAAGCGCAATCTTTAACAAGGAGAGATATGATCTATCGCCAGTAGGAAGACACAGATTCAACCGACGTTTCGATAAGCCTATGGATGAGAAGGATCTTGCTCGCAAGACTATCTCTCTTGATGATATCGTAACTGTAATCAATCACTTGGGTCACCTAAATGCTAACCCTGAGATGGAGGCTGATGATATTGATCACTTGGGAAGTAGACGAGTAAGGTATATGGGTGAGCTCCTTCAGCAGAAGATAAGAGTAGGTATGGCTCAGATAAAGAAGAATATTCAGAACCGAATGTCTACTATCGATACTGATGCAACACTTCCTATCCAGTTTATTTCTCCTCGTCCTCTTCAGGCTCGTATCAAAGAATTCTTCAACACAAACCAGCTCTCACAGTTCATGCAGCAAGAGAACGTACTTACTGAGCTCGAGCACCTTCGAAGAATCTCTGCCCTTGGTCCTGGTGGACTAACACGAGAGCGAGCAAGCTTTGAAGTTCGTGACGTGCATCCATCTCATTATGGCCGCGTCTGTCCTATCCAGACTCCTGAAGGTCAAAACATCGGTCTCGTACTTAACCTTGCTTCATACGCAAGAATCAATGACTTTGGAATGATTGAAGCTCCTTATGCGAAAGTTAAGAACGGAAAGGTTACTAAGGACGTGTCTTACATGAACGCTCTTGAAGAAGAGGGTTATGTGATTGCTCATGCAGCAACTGCGATAGATAAGGATGGTCATATTGTTGATAATGAAGTTGAAGCGCGTGTGAAAGGAAAGCCAGTTATCGTAAGTAGAGATGAGGTGGATTATATAGACGTTGCTACTAATGAAGCATTCTCAATCGCAACATCAATGATTCCATTCCTAAACCACGATGAAGCAAACCGAGCACTCATGGCAAGTAACATGCAGAAGCAGGCTACTCCATGTGTTGTTCCGGAAGCTCCGCTAGTTGCGACAGGTGTTGAGGAGAAGGCGGCGCTAGACACTGGACGTGTAATCACAGCTCCTGATGAAGGAACTATCGTGCACGCAGACGCAAAGAAGGTTGTTATAAAGAATTCAAAGGGTAAGGAAGTGTCTTATAACCTTGCTCAGTTCGAGAGGACCAACCAGTTCACGGCTTTCCACCAGAGACCTCAGGTCTCAGTTGGTGATAAGGTAAAGCGAGGAGATATTCTTGTTGATGCATCAACTACTGTAAACGGTGAGATGGCTATCGGTCAGAACGTACTCGTAGCCTTCATGACATGGTCAGGTCAGAACTATGAAGATGCTATCGTACTCTCAGAGAGATTGGTTAAGAACAGCAAGTTTACTTCTATTCATATCGAAGAGTTCATAGTTAACGTGCGTGATACCAAGCTTGGTCCGGAAGTAACAACTCCTGATATTCCAAACGTAGGTGAGAGTAAGCTCAAGAACCTAGACGAAGAGGGAATAATCCGAATCGGAGCAGAGGTTCGCCCTGGAGACATCCTCGTTGGTAAAATTACTCCTAAGGGAGAGACTCAGCTAACTCCTGAAGAGAGACTTCTTAGATCTATCTTCGGTGAGAAGAGTCGTGATGTGAAGGATACATCAAAGAGAATGGAGAATGGTAAGAGAGGAAGAATAATTTCTGTTAAGGTATTTTCACGAGAGAAGGGAGACAAGCTTGAGAGCGGAATAATCAAAAGAATTCACATCGAAGTTGCACAGCTTAGAAATGTCTCTGTTGGAGATAAGCTTGCAGGACGTCACGGTAACAAGGGTGTTATCTCAATCGTACTTCCTGAAGAAGATATGCCATACATGCCAGATGGAACTCCAATCGATATGGTTTTGACACCGCTTGGTGTACCTAGCCGTATGAACCTCGGTCAGATCCTCGAGATTCACCTCGGTCTTGCTGCTGCGAGCCTTGATTATCAAGCTATCGTGCCTCCATTTATCGGAGCGACTGATACTGAGATTAAGGACGAGCTTGAGAAGGCTGGATTCGATAGAACAGGTAAAACAAAGCTTATAGACGGAAGAACAGGAGAACCATACGAGAAGGATATTGCTATTGGATACATGTATATTCTTAAACTTCACCACATGGTTGAGGACAAGATTCACATGCGTTCAATCGGTCCGTACTCACTTATTACTCAACAGCCACTTGGAGGTAAGGCTCAAGGAGGAGGTCAGAGATTTGGAGAAATGGAGGTGTGGGCACTTCTTGGTCACGGAGCAGCATACATGCTTCGCGAGATGCTCACTGTTAAGTCAGACGATATTACAGGTAGATCAGCAACATTCGATGCAATCGTTCGTGGAGATAGGATAGAACAATCAAACTCACCTGCATCATTCAACGTACTTCTAGCAAACCTTCGTGGTCTTGCTCTAGACGTAGCACTTCAAAGGTCGGAAGAAGCAAATGACGGTCAAACAAAATAAATAATTACTTAATCTAATAAAACTACTATGTTTAGAAAAAAAGAATCAAAAAAGTTTGACCATATATCACTTAAAGTAGCTTCTCCGGAGCGAATTCGAGAATGGTCATTTGGTGAAGTCACAAAGCCAGAGACAATGAACTATCGAACACAGCGTTCAGAAAAGAACGGTCTATTCGATGAGAAAATCTTCGGTCCAGATCGAGATTATGAATGCTACTGTGGTAAGTATCGAGGTATTCGATATAAGGGTATCGTGTGTGAGAAGTGTGGTGTTGAGATCACTCGCTCAATCGTAAGACGAGAGAGAATGGGTCACATCGAGCTATCTACTCCTGTTGCTCATATATGGTTTTTGCGAAACGTACCATCAAGAATCTCTCTTGTTATGGGAATTTCTTCTGCTGATGTTGAGAAGGTGGTTTACTTCGCAGGATATCTAATCACCAAAGTAAACGAAGCTGAGAAGGAGAGAGTCCTTAATGATCTCGATAGCGAGTTCAAGGCTAAGGTTAAGAATGCTCAGGACGATAAGACTAAGGATGCTATTCGAGACCTCTTGATGACTGCTAAGAATGAGATTGAAGGTCTAAAGGCTGGACGAGTGCTAGATGAAGTTCACTACCATAAGTACGCTTTGAAGTACGGTACTGTATTCGAAGCTTCAATTGGTGCTGAGGCAATCTATAACATCATGAAGAATCTTGACTTGGCTAAGATTGCCAAGGAGCTTGAAGAAATGCTTCCTGATGCTAACTCTCAAGATAAAGAAAAGATAAGCAAGAGACTCGGAGTAATCCGTAACATGATTGCTTCTGATATAAGACCAGAGTGGATGTTTCTAACTGCTCTACCTGTTATCCCTGCTGCACTTCGACCTATGGTTGCTCTCGATGGCGGAAGGCACGCAACATCAGATGTAAACGACCTATACCGAAGAGTAATCAACCGAAACAACCGACTAAGAAAGCTTAAGGAGATAAATGCTCCTGAAGTTATTCTTCGAAACGAGAAAAGAATTCTCCAAGAAGCTGTTGATGCTCTTATAGATAGTTCACAGAGACATGGTAACGCAGCGTTCGTTGGTGCTGGCGCTGCTTCAAGACGTGCTCTCAAGTCTCTTTCTGATAACCTCAAAGGTAAGAGAGGACTCTTCCGTCAGAACCTTCTTGGTAAGCGAGTAGACTATTCTGGACGATCTGTAATCGTGGTTGGTCCTGAGCTTGATCTAAACCAATGTGGTCTCCCAAAGCACATGGCTCTTGAGATGTTTAGACCATTCGTAATTGCAGAGATTCTAAAGCAAGAGCTAGCGTATAACATCCGTGGTGCATCAAGACTAATCGAAGAAGGAATACCTGAGGTATGGGCAATACTTGAAGATGTTATCAAGGAGAAGTACGTGCTTCTAAACCGAGCACCAACACTTCACAGACTTGGTATTCAGGCATTTCGTCCCGTCCTTATCGAAGGATCTGCTATCCGTGTACACCCACTCGTATGTACTGCCTTCAACGCGGACTTCGATGGTGACACCATGGCCGTTCACGTTCCACTTTCTGCTGAGGCTCAGGCTGAAGCACGCAACATCATGGCTGCTGATAAGAACATTCTAAAGCCAGGTAGCGGTAACCTAATCGCATCAGTTGATAAGCTTGATATCGTACTCGGATGTTTCTGGATGACTTCTATTGCTGAAGGAGATCTTGGAGAAGGTAAGTTCTTCGAATCATTCGCTTCTGCTGTTGCAGCTCGTAACTTCGGTCAGGTTTCATATCGATCAAAGATTAGAGTACTTGCTCCTGAAGGAGAGAAGTATAAGGAGTTTGGAGGTAAGCATTTCGAGACAACTGTAGGACGAATTCTATTTAACGAGCTTCTTCCTGACGACTATCCTTTCATCAACAAGGATATAGATAAGAAGACCATGGCCTCTCTTATGGTGGATTTCATGGCTAAGTACGGTATCGATAACTTGCCACCAATTCTCGATAAGATTAAGAAATTCGGATTCAAGTATGTGACTGTATCAGGTGTAACTTGGGGTATCGATGATATCACTGTGCCAGAAGAGAAGAAAACAATCATTAACGATGCTCGCAAGAGATCAAACGAAGTAGTAAATCAGTATAACGACGGACTTCTATCAGAAGAAGAGCGAATCAGAAAGAATGTTGAGATTTGGCACGGAGTTAAGAGTCAGGTGGAGAAGGTGGTACTTGAGAACTTGGATAAGAAGGGTTCTGTGTACAGCATGTTGAAGTCTGGTGCTCGTGGTTCTACTGCTCAAATCACTCAGATGGCAGGTATGAAGGGACTTATCCAAAACGCATCAGGTGAGACTATGGAGCTTCCAATTCTCTCATCAACTAAGGAAGGATTTAACCCAATTGAATACTTCGTTAACACTCACGGTTCTCGTAAGGGTCTCGCCGACACAGCGCTAAACACCGCTAAGGCTGGATACCTCACACGAAGACTATTCGTTGCTGCTCAGGATGTGCTAATCACAGGAGAAGATTGTGGTACTAAGGAAGGTATTAAGCTTCAGAAGGAATCAGCATCAGGAATCGAGATTGCTCTATCAAAGAGTATTAAGGGACGTGTGCTTGCTTCTGATGTTGTGGATGCAAGTGGCAACAAACTATTCGATAAGGGTCATCTACTAACTGATAAGGATGCGATGACTATTGAGAAGGCTGGTGTTGAGGAAGTGTTCGTTAGATCACCACTTACATGTAAGTCTCATGAAGGAATCTGTGCTAAGTGTTACGGAGTAGATCTCGGTAAGAATAGATTGATTGATATCGGTGAAGCTGTTGGTACTGTTGCTGCGCAAGCTATCGGTGAGCCGGGTACACAGCTATCGATGAACACAAAGCACGCCGGTGGTGCTGCGTCTGTCGGTGGAGATATCGTCCAAGGTCTACCTCGTGTTGAGGAAGTGTTTGAGAAACGAAGACCAAAGACCCCTGCTATTATTGCTCGAGTGGATGGTGTTGTTACTGAGATTAAGGAGCAGGATCTAGAGAAGGTTATAACTATCACTCCTGACCTTGGTGAGAAATCAACAAAGAAAACTTCTAAGAAAGATAGTCCCGATTACATAATCCCAAGAATCCGTGTTCCGCTTGTGAAGGTTGGAGACGCTGTTAAGAAGGGTGATGTTATCACTGACGGTTCAGCTGATATTGATGAATTGTTCAAGTACGCTGGTAAAGAGAAGGCAGAGGAATACATCATTGGTGAAATCAAGAAGCTTTATGAGCTTCAGGGTGAGCCAGTATCAAGAAAGCATATCGAGATTATCGTTCGTCAGATGTTCTCAAGAGTGAAGGTAAAGTCAGTAGGAGGAACTTCTCTTATTGCTGGAGACACTGTTGAGTTATCTGAGTTCCAGACTGAGAACGAGTTGGCCAAGAGTGAAGGTAAGGAGGAGGCTAAGGGTGAGTCAGTTGTACTTGGTATCACTGATGTATCACTATCAAGAAAGAGCTTCTTGTCTGCTGCGAGCTTCCAGCACACTACTCGTGTACTTATTCAGGCTGCTGTTGAAGGAGCAGAGGATAAGCTAAAGGGTCTAATGGAGAACGTTATTCTCGGAAGATTGATTCCTGCCGGTTCTGGATTTGCTGGTAGTAGCAAGGCGGAGATGATTGCAGAGGTAAAGTCTGAAATACAGTCTGCTGACGAAGAAGGAGAAGAAGTAAGGGGTTAGTAGATAGCCCACAGCGGGCCCTTGCCCGCTGTGGGCCAAAACCATAAATGTCCTCTTCTACAGTTCAAAAAATAAAAGAGCGATTACCAATCATTGATGTGATTGGTGGTTATATCGATGTTGAGAAATCCGGCGCAAGCTTCAAGGCTAAGTGCCCCTTCCATAATGAGAAGACGGCGTCGTTTTATATCTCTCCTGATAGGGGAAGTTATTATTGTTTTGGGTGTGGGGCTAAGGGAGATATATTTAGTTTTGTTCAGGAGTTTGAGGGTGTGGATTTTGTGGCATCACTTAAGATGCTTGCTGATAGGGCAGGTGTAACACTCGATAAGTACGAGAGAACCGAGAAGGATCCAAAGGAAAGATTGTTCGAGGCTATGAATGAAGCAGTGAAGTTTTTTCAATCTAATCTAAGAGATAATAAAGTGGCATTGCTTTATTTGAAAGATAGGAAGCTTAGTATCGAAACACTTCGAGATTGGAAACTAGGATTCGCTCTACCAGAGTGGAGAAGTCTAAAAGAATATTTGAGAAATAAAGGTTTTACTGAGCAAGAAATCCTTGATGCGGGATTAGCCAAAGAAAACGAGAAAGGAGGGGAGAGTTATGATCGCTTTAGAGGTAGAATTATGTTTCCAATATTTGATACTGCTTCTATGGTGTGTGGATTTTCTGGTCGCGTTATAGCAAAGGATGAAGAACCAAAGTATCTAAATAGTCCCGATACGATCCTCTTTGATAAATCACGTGTGCTATATGGATTTAATATCGCGAAGAATTCAATGAGAGAAAATGGCTATGCTGTTTTGGTTGAGGGCCAGATGGATCTCCTTCTCTCTCATCAGGCAGGAATAAGTAACACCGTGGCTTCATCTGGTACAGCGCTATCCGCTCACCACCTTGAGATGATAAAGAGGTTGGCTCCGACTGTTGTTATTGCTTATGATGCTGATAATGCTGGAAGGAATGCTACATTCCGTGCGTGGAAATTAGCACTATCACTTGGACTTAATGTGAAGATTGCGCTACTTCCAAATGGTCTTGATCCTGCTGATGCTGTGGTTAAAGATCCTCAAATATGGAAGGATGCCGTCGAGAATTCAAAAAATATAGTTGATTATTTTATTGAAGTGATGAAATCTGAATCATCGGTTGGTGCTAGCGATAAAGTCCTAAAGGAGAAGCTTCTACCACTTGTGAAATCAGTTGCGAGTTCGATAGATCAGTCGAGGTTCCTTCAGAAGATTAGCTTCGCTTCTGGTGTGGGGGAGAACGCGCTACGCGAAGAGATGGCTCGAATAAGCGAGGATTATGTTGAGGCTCCCGTTAAACCACTCTCGAAACACAAGGATTCGCAGAACGTGATGAAGGGTATTGGATTCTTGTTGTGGCTTAAGAGTCACGGGAGTGATTACGTGAGTAAATTTGAATCAGAACTGAGAAGGATAATACCAAGTCTTATTGATAAGGATATTGGAGAGGAGGAGAAGAGTGCATTATTGTTTGAGATTGATATGCACTATAGCTTTGATAATAAAGTTGAAACGGTCGGCGGAGTGTTACTTAGAAAGCTTGAGGATGATGTATTGAAGGATCAGTTTGCGAGAGCAATGGAGAGATTGAAAAAAGCAGAGGCAATACATGATAGTGAGTCAGTAGATAGAGAGCTCAGGTTATGCCAAGAACTTTCAGAAAAGATTTCTAGATTATCCAAAGCAACATAAAAGTAAATATTTTATTAACTAAAACAAATTTTATGAAAAAGACAAAGAAAGCAACAAAATCAAAGCCAAAAGCTAAAGTGAAGTCAAAACCAAAAGCCAAGAAAGTGGTAAAGAAGGTGGTGGCCAAGAAACCAAAGCCAGTAAAGGCTAAAGCGCCTGCTTTGAAGAAGTCTGCTAAGAAGGATGATCAGGAGACTAGACTTCAACAACTTCTACTTCGCGGTAAGGAGAGGGGATTTGTTACTTATGATGAAATCCTAAAGGACTTTCCGACTATTGAAGAGGATGTGATGTTTCTAGAATCACTTTATGAGAAATTCTCAACAAGTGGCGTTGATATACTCGAGGGAGGAGGATTGCTTGAAGTTAATCCTGATGAGGATGAGTTTTTGAAAAAGTACGGCACTACCAAGAGCGAGGGCCATGATTCAATCCAGATGTATCTCAAGGAGATTGGTCAGTATCCACTTATTCATGCTGCTGAAGAGAAGGATCTAGCGAAGCGAATTCAAGCAGGAGATCAGGAGGCGAAGAACTTGCTCGCAAAGGCTAACCTTCGATTGGTGGTTTCTATTGCTAAAAAGTATGTGGGAAGGTCACCTGATTTAACACTTCTCGATTTGATTCAGGAGGGAAATCTCGGTCTATTTAAGGCTGTTGATAAGTTTGATTGGACTAAGGGGTATAAGTTTTCGACCTATGCTACATGGTGGATTAGGCAGTCAATCACTCGTGCTCTAGCAGATCAGTCTAGAACCATCCGTGTGCCTGTGCACATGGTGGAGACCATTGCTAAGTATAAGCAGGTAGTGAGAAGACTGTCTCAAGACCTGGGTAGAGATCCGCTACCAGAGGAGATTGCAGTTGAGATGGGTCTCGATGTTGATAAGGTGTATCAGATTGAAAAGATAGATCAGGCTACAGTATCTCTCGATACTCCTGTTGGTGACGATGGAGATGATAAGACTACTTTCGGTGATTTTATTGCTGATGATAAGATTCCATCTCCTGACCAAGAGACTTCTCAGAAGATTCTCGCTGATCAGGTGCGCGAAATACTTCATGACCTATCAGAGAAGGAACAGAGAATTCTCGAGATGCGTCACGGTCTACTTGATGGTATCCAGCATACACTCGAAGAGGTAGGTAAGATGTTCGGCGTGACTCGTGAGCGTATTAGGCAGATTGAAGCCAAGGCACTCGATAAGATCCGTAACCACTCAAAGGTAGCAAGACTCAGAAACTACTAATTGAAACAAAACAGAGAGGATAGCCTCTCTGTTTTGTTTGGTATAATCAAGTAATGGATAAAAACGCATTCGAAAGTAAATACAAGGCTCTAAATGATAAGCAGAAGGAGGCTGTGGATACGATATTCGGGCCACTTATGGTGGTGGCCGGTCCTGGGACTGGTAAGACCACGGTGTTGACCTTGAGGATTGCTAATATCTTGAGGATTGGTAATGCGAAGCCTGATGAGATACTGGCTCTGACTTTTACTGAATCAGGAGCTCGAGCTATGCGAGAGAAGCTTCGGGAACTCATCGGGGATACGAGCTTTCAGGTAAATATTTTTACCTTTCATGGATTTGCTAATTATATTCGAGGATTATATCCAGAAAATTTCAAAAAGATTGGCGAGAGAATGCCTGCAAGTGATGCAGATAAGATAGAAATAATAGAATACATATTATCCAAAAATAGTTTTAGAGAACTTCGAGTTTCAGAATTCGGGGTAACTATCAGTAAGATTTCAGGAAGAATATCTGACCTAAAGAGAGAGCTTGTTGATAGTAAAGAATTAAAGAAAATTTTAAGTGAAAATGATCACAAAGAGAGGCTTGATGAATTTGCTCTTCTTTTCGAAGAATATGAGGATGAGTTAGAGAAGCGAAAGCTCTATGACTTTGATGATGCAATAATTGAGCTCATAAACGCTCTCAAAGAAAATCCAGTCATGCGCTCAGAGGTGCGGGAGAGATTTCAGTTTATTCTTGCGGATGAACATCAGGATGCCAACGGCTCTCAAAACGAGATACTGAAATTATTTAAAGACGATAAGGAGATTGACCCTCCTAATATATTTGTTGTGGGGGATGATAAGCAGTCTATATTTAGATTTCAAGGAGCTTCGCTAGAACACTTTTATAATTTCGCAAGCGAGTTCAAAGGCGCCAAGAAGATTACCCTAGAAGAAAATTATAGGTCCCAAAAGACTATTCTAGACGGTAGCCACAGTCTTATCACAAATGATGGTAGAGATCATCAAAAGCTATCGGCCAATGTTAAGTATCCTGAGAAGCACATCGAAGTTATCGAATACGGAGAATACGAAAGTGAATTAGCAGAAACAGCAAGACGTATCAAAGACCTCGATGGTTCTGTGGCTGTAATTGCAAGGCATAATCAAACACTTCATGATCTAGCACCATATCTTGATGCCTTCGGTGTTAGTTATAGGATTGCGGGGGAAAGGTCTTTGTTTGATAGCTTTGAATATGCGCGACTGATGTCTCTGTTTGAAGCCCTGACTGACCCTTATGATGGGAAGCTCTTAGAAGCAATCTACATGGGGTATTTCTCTAAGCCTATTACTCTGTGTCTAAAAATTGCTAGTTCGGCACGCAAGGAGAGAAAGGATGCTACCGATATTATTCTAGGTGATGATAAGACTGGTATAAAGGATTTGATTGCGAGCGCTAAGAAGACTCCTCTTATTGAAATGCTCAAAAGTATTCGAGAAGAAATATACTCAAACACTAATGGTGAGGCATTTGAGGTATTCCGATCTGTTTTTGATGAAGCAAGGAAGCTCACTATTAAAAAGCGAAGTGCGAGGCTTGAGGACTTGGTCCATCATCTTAATTTCTTAAAGAAGCATCAATTGGCGACTCTCTCACAGGGAGTTATACGGAAGGCTTCAGTGGAGTTACTTTCTGTGCACAGGTCCAAAGGCCTCGAGTATGATGATGTGTTTATTATTGATACAACAGCCAAGAAATTCGGTGGATCTGGTAAGAGAGGAGACTTGTTAGAAATACCCGGGATTGGTGCTCATTCTGAACTAGAGGAGGAGAGGAGACTTCTCTATGTGGCTATAACTAGAGCTCGTAAGTCGGTAACCATATCTTATTCACTCACAGGCTCGAAAGGAGAAGAGTGTGCTCCGGCAGAGTTATTGAATGAGATTGATCCTAAGTATGTGTTGCGTAAAGAAGGAGAGGAGGTTACGGTTGATCTATCAAAGAATATAAAGAGACTCAAAGAAGAAAACATAGAGATATATAGAGAAGCATTTCTCGAAAGAAACTTTTCTGTTTCGGCTTTGAATAATTATCTTAGTTGTCCGTGGAAGTACTTCTTTAGAAACCTTCTACTTATACCTGATGTGCCGGAGTTTAGTAGTAACCTTGGGACCGCGTGTCACAACGTACTCAAGAGATTTCACGAAAATCCAAAGAGAGAGGACCTAAAAGATATTATCGAGCAGAGTGTTATGAATGAACCATTTGCTCAAAATGAGATACCGCTTGCTCTCGAGAAAGCCAATGAGTATTTAAATGCTTATGTTAAGGACTTTGTGCCATTTAGAGAAGGAGAGGTGGCTCATATAGAAAAGTCGTATTCATTTATGCTAAATGCCCAAGACTTCGAGGTAACTGTTACTGGTAAGATTGATCTAGCAAGGGAAGTAGATGGGGTGTTTAAGGTTATTGACTTCAAGACCAAGAAGCGGATGAGTGCTAACGCTATCAAGGGACTGACTAAGTCTGATACAGGTAATGAATGGAGACAACTTCAGTTTTATAAGCTTCTAATTGAGAATTCAGAAGCCAAGTCTACTGTCGGATCAGGGACCTTAACATTCCTTGTGCCTGACGATAAAGGTAAAGTTCTTTCAGAGAGCTTCGCATTAACGAATGAGGATAAGCGGGATATAGAGTCGTTAGTCATCAAAACACTCAAATCAATATATAACTTTGAATTCGTTGGTACTAAGTGTGAAGATAAGAAATGTGAATACTGTAAGTTAAGTAAAATCATAAATATATAATATAAAACAAAACCCGCTTGAAAGCGGGTTTTGTTTTAATCTGGAGGGATTTGT
>CAZCQK010000003.1:19029-30282 GCA_964500855.1 uncultured Candidatus Saccharibacteria bacterium | reverse complement strand
CGGAAATACGCTTGAGACTCTGTCATCAATATCTGTTGCTTAAGCGGTGATAAAGCCTTAGCCTTATCTATTAATTCTATCGCCTTATCAGACTCTCCAATAAGAGATAAGAAGTCTCCGTACTGAAGAAATGGTCTTGCATCATTTGGAGTCTCTGCTATCTGCTTATCGAATTGTTCTACGAGTAATTGCGCAAACTTTCCTTTAACATCAGCTGGTAGTTGTTCTAGAGTCACCACCTTTGATGTTGTGAGATAAAATTGCTGTCTAGCTTCGTAGGTACCAAAGGAATTATAGTTGAAAGCCGTATTGAATGCTTCAAGCATCACACTCGCATCCTTACTTTCTGACATAGCCTTTATCAAGGTAACGTTTTGCTTATAAGCATTGTAATTAATCATAAGTGCAACAATAGCAAACACCGCAAGTGAAGAGAACAGCACAGGTAAAGCTGAATCATCTTGAGATATCGGTGTTTTAACCTCTTCATTATAAGAAGAATTTAGAGAAGCTATCATGGCAAGTACCAATGCGAACAACATATAGCTAATCAAGTTGTCGAAGATGAACAGATCCTGAAAAGCATAAGCGACCAAAAGACCCACCAATACCGCCTTTTCTTTGTTTGTTATCAAACTACTCTTCCATACTAGATATAATGCAGATATATAGAGTGATACATAAGCAAGGAAACCAAAGAGTCCTCCAGCAATAAGCCAGTCCAAGAAAGCATTGTGCGCACGATCAAACCATGCCTCTTGGTTAAACATCTCAGGTACATAATGCTTCTCAAACACGTAGATAAATCCATCTTGTCCCCATCCGAGCACCGGGTGATCTAAAAATCCTTTGATAGCCATTGGCCACACATATTCACGAGCCTGAGACTTATCATGCCAAGAGATATCTGCAAATCTAGAGAGTACAGGACTGTTTTGAACCAAACTACTATTACGCACCGCAAAGAATCCTCCAACAATCAAAACCACAACTGAGATGCCCGCAAATGCAATCTTTCTTAGGAGAAGATTTTGCTTCTCAAATACCGCCACATAAACCGCTCCAACAAACACACCCCCAATAAGACCAAGTATTGCTCCTCTGGTTGCTGTGTAATACAGAATTGTTAGATGAGCTAATATAAGGAGTGTGTAAATAACTGCGTTATTTAAAACAAGACCTCTAGAAGACACCTTGGATAATTTCACAAACACAGAATAAACAAACAGAATGAATGCGACCGAAAGTAAGATATAACCTAAGTGAGTTGGACTATTGTGACTGACTGATGACCATATTGAATAAGCAAATGATACGCTAGGAGCACTAGAGATTCGAAGTAAATAATAGATTGCATATACTCCACTTCCAATAGCAACCGTGTTCCATATCCCCTTATCTTTAAGACCTCGAGAAAACACCAGATACACCAAGAAGAAAACATGAAACAGAAGGTAGACAGCAAGATACGCTGCGTTTCCAAGCTGACCATCAACACGTACCCCTCCCTGATTGATTACCGCTTCATGTGACAGCTGAAGAAAACAATAGAAAACCATGAACACTGAGACAGCAATAGACGAATCAAGCATCTTATACCAATCGCTTCTATCTCGGAGGACATTTACCATAAGTAAGAAGTAAACAAAAAGGTGCGCAAGCGCTACGAATCCCTCCATTCTTTCAAAGTTACTCCAGAGTGCTGATGCAGGATTTATGGCGAAAACATCAGCCACAAACATAATAGCTACGAAAACAGCAAATACCTTGGATAGAATATTCCATCTCGGTTTATAAGTAGCATCAATAAACGTTAACCCAAGGAATAAAAAGAAGGCTAGCTCCACAGCAATCCTAAAAACAAAATTCTTACCAGTTATAAAGGGGAAGAAAAGGCTAGATGGTGCTAATAAGGCTACTGCTGGTAATGCGAATATAAGCCATTTGAGGGCCGATTTGATGAAGTTATTCATATGGCCCTAAATATATCAAAACCAAAAAATTACGCCATTCTGCTAGATAACCCATCATATAAGGTCTCTATATGAGATTGAAATACATCAAATCCAAAGTGATTCTCGGCATACTTAAACGCATTTAGACCCATCAACTCCCTTTCACTTTCTCCAAGCGAGAACAGATCCACAATAGATTGTGCTAGGTTCTCTGCATTTAATTCGCGGACCACGAGCCCGCACTTGGCCTCATTTATTATCATTGACTGGTCACTAACATTAGAAACAATTATTGGCCTAGATGCTGATACGTACTCAGCAAGCTTATGAGGAAACTGTAGTTCAGAAACCCTTTCAGGCACCCGTGGAGACAGAAGCACACTTGATGTATTTAATAACTCTTCTAGAACCTGTCTTGAGACCTTACCGAAGTAACTCACATTACCCAATTCAGGAAATTTATCCTTATCACTGAAGTCAAACCCTGCCAAATTGAAACGTATCTCAGGATGAGATTTTAATAAGATCTTGGCTGAATCTATTATAAGCGGTAGACCCTGCCACCATGAGCTATTACCAACGTATCCAACCAACTTTTTATTTTGATTGTTCATTGGTGAAAAGCTTACTTTACTGTTGATAGATCCCCATATAACCTGAATTTTATTTTTGTTTAAAACAAACTTATTTAAAAAATTAGCCTGACTATGACTCATAGCAATAATGCGATTAGCAAACAATAGACCAGCTATATCGAGCAACAAAAACAAAAATCTTTTAATAAAGAACTGGCCTTTGAGCTCATACCAAGCAAACCCATGAGACTCAAAAACAATTTTGGTACTTGGTTTAAAACATAATTTATAGATCAAAGCAGCCAATACCCCTGCAGTAGTAAATACATGTAAAACATCTGGCTTAATGCTTCTTAGGGCGCCAACTGACTTAAAGGTAAAGCCGAGTAGTCTCGTATTACCAAGCTCTCGTACCACATACCTCGAACCAGATTCCCCGAAAGTAGAGAGGATAGTCACATCATTTTTGACACTTAGTGCGCGAGCAGTAGTCTTTACCCTAATCGGAGTTCCAGTTAATCTATCGAGACTGAAGGGGCAAATTGCGACTATTTTCATTTCGTGCACTCAATATTTAAGCTAAATGGAATATCAACTCCTGATACATTTAGTGTTCGGCTAGACCTATCCACGAACTCATGATGGTCAACATTTTTATAATCCCAAAGTTTTATATCCTTATATCCAATATCACTAAGTAAGCTTCGAGCAAACTCAAAGTTCCATAGAGTATAGTGATTATGATAAGGAGGATTCTGACCCATCACCTGATCACGCACCAGATTTATATTTCTGCCACTTTTGATAAATATATCAGTCAAAGCGTCAAAATCAGGAACAGCAAATCTAAACTTCCCTCCGTCCTTTAGTACTCGCTTCCATTCTAAGAGAGTCTTCTTGAGTTCTTCTCTTGGTATATGCTCAACAACATGACTCGCATAAACCATATCCACAGAATTACTTCTAAAATTTGATAGGTCTGTTATGTTCTGAATGTAATGAATATTAGGATATGGCTCAACATCTATATTTACAAACTCCTTGCCAGAATTGAGAGCGCACCCAAGATTTAAATAAGTTTTACCGTCTTTGTTAACAGGTAATTTTGGGGAAACAAACTGCCTCTTAATAAATAAACACCTTTTTCTTAGAAACTCATAGATTTTGATTAATTGCTTTTTCATTCTTCAATAAATTTCATTATTTTTTGAGTAAATATATCCCAAGAATGAAACTTTATTGCATTCTCGCGATTCCTCTTAGCAATAAGAAGTAAATCACTCTCATCCATTTCTTGCAAATCACTGAGAATCTTAACATTCCTCGAAGTATCATTAGTACTAAGAAATACCAAAGAATCGTGATCATAGCCTGTCTCAGGAGTGCAGGCAACAACCATTCCAAAACACATCTGCTCTAGTATGGTTGTGGCTTGAGCATCGCCTGTACTGGTATTAATAAATATATCGTATTCAGAAGCGATTTTTGCCATAAACTCTGGAGTGAGACTAGCGAAGTCAGATAATTTTTTGAACCCTTTGATATCCCCTCCTCCAATGTGCGCAAACTCGTATTGAGGCATATTAATCGCAATGTTCTCCAACTCTTTAGTGTTTTTATACCATGCAGTGTGCCCGATGTATAAATACTTTCGTTTACCTTTCGGGTTAAAAGTTTTTTTAACAACGGGATAATCATTAGGATCAATCCCCATCTCAACATGAATCTTTCTCTTTATATCCACATCTTTAAATGGAGATTTATGCCAATCCCTTTCCCATATCTTACCTCCAACAAAAATAACTCCTCCTTTATGATCTTCTAGCAAATCCTTGACCCAAGACACGTATAGAGGATCATGCGTATACGGCATTATCAAATAGTTGCTACTAGAATTTCTACTCCTTATAACTTTCGACGATACAGATTCTCTATCGTCCGTATCTGGCCTTACTTCACTAAACCCTCCCTTGGGTAGTGGTTGACCAATAAAAATATCCTGAGGGGCAATCTTGGGTAAAATATGCTCATAAATATTATAGAACCTGACCGCATACTTAGATCTAAATTTATGAAGCAGATGATAAGAAATACAATGAGGAGACCTCACTGGTCTCTGCCAAGGAATCAAAAAATCGAAACCATATCTATAAATAGGTGTGATTCCGAAAGCCAGAACGAACTTATCTAAAGCCCTTCTCAAAATTGATTTGGATAACGGGACAGTATAAGCAAAATGAATCTTTCTCTTATTCATTCTTCTTAAATACACTAATCGAAAACACTTGCTCAACAAGACTTACCCTTGAATCAGACTTAAGCTCTCTAACCAATTTACTTGGCCCAGGCCAACCATGATCATAACCATCATGACTTAGATTATCTGGTCTGCAAGAATCGTGGAATAATATAAATCCATCTTTTTTAACAAATGGAAGCCAATCAATAAAATCCTTTTTTACTTCTTCGTATCGATGATCTCCATCAATAAATATTACATCTATATCCTGCTTCCAATCTTTAATAACATTGAAGCTAAAATCTGGGATAAGATTCCAATCTTGAAGCCTTTCCCCCATACCAACATTCTTAAGTGCCTTAGACACGAATCCAAAACACTTAGATTGGGTTGCCTGAAACTTGCCCATAGAATCCTGAACAAACGGATCAATAGAGAACAATTTTACACCTAGTATTTTGTAAAGCAAAAACAAAAGAGATGATCCTCCATAAGCAATACCTATTTCAACAATATTTCCTTTAGCGAGCCTTGCATACTTAGCAAGCAACTTAACTTCAGGGTCATTTATGAGAGCCGGTCCAGCAAGAAGCGATTGGAGCTCATATCTATTACTTATCTCGTAATTAAAATCTGGGCCAGACTTAGACCTCTTAATTTTATTCAGAATAAGGTAGTTATTATACTTTACTGATATAACCCTCTTTATATAACCGATACCGAAACCCGATTCCACAAACCTTCTGAAAATTTTGGTTATTTTTGACATATCGTATAATATACCATAACAAATCAATGAGACCCATTAAGCAATATATCTACACGGCGCTCAAAAAAGCAGAAAAGTATACAAAAGTAGACATGATTTACCTTGCTAAAGGGGGCTTCTGGCTCAACCTCAATTTTTTCATTTCTTCACTCACATCATTTATCTTATCGATTGCATTTGCTCATTACATACCCAAAGACGCGTACGGTATGTACCAATACATTCTATCTGTAGCATCTATTCTTACCGCCTTCTCTCTCACTGGTATGAGTCCCGCCATAACCCAATCAGTCGCAAGTGGATTTGATAAACCAATGCTTGATTCAATAAAGACCCAATTGAAATGGAGTATACCTGCCATTCTTGGTGCAATATTAATGAGTGCATATTACTTCTTAAGTAAAGCAAATATATTCGCAGAATCTCTTATCGTAGTAGCTTTACTTCTACCGGTTGTTAATTCAATGAATGTATATAATTCCTACCTCACTGGTAAGAAGGATTTCAAAAGATTTTTCACATTCAATAACATTTTTAATGTTATATACCTTATATCAATGCTAGCCACTATTTCTGTAAGTCAAAACCCATTCTATTTGATACTTACTTACTTTATTTCAAACGCTCTACTTAATACATATCTTTACTTCAAAGCAATCAAAGAAATTCCTCCCAACAACAAAGAAGATAGTGGTAACCTAGAATATAGTAAACACCTAAGCTTTATAAATATTCTAAATGTTATAGCAATCAGATTTGATAGCATTTTAATATTCCACTACCTCGGCGCCACAGACCTCGCAATCTATAATTTTGCCAAAATCATTCCAGACAAGATCACTGGGCTTTTCAAATCAGTAATAAACATCGCACTTCCTAAACTAACAGAAAAAAGTCACAAGGATATCAAAACAAATATTCACAAACAAATTACTCAATTAGTCTTAATATCTCTCATTTGTTCAATAATATTTATACTAATAGCACCTACATTTTATAGAATATTCTTCCCGAAATACGAGAGCTCCATCATGTACGCTCAAATCTACTCCTTATCTTTGATAATGCTCGCGGCATATCTCCCATCAATGGTACTGATTTCAAAAAAGGCAATAAAAGAAATGTACGTAATAAACATAATCAATCCAGTAATGCAGATTGCTTTACTATTTTTATCAATAATTTATTTTGGTCTTCTTGGTATTATTGTTGCCAAGATACTAAACCAATTTGTTAGTTTGATAACCTACTGGACGGCAGCTAATAATAAACTTAACAAAGAGGACGCTCTGGCTAGTTAGTGCAATTGTAGATGTAGCCCTTGATGTACTTATCACTTGATTGATACTCTACCTTGCAATTACTTAAGTACTGAGAATAGTATGAATTCTTATCAATCATTGGGAAATCCAAGACCATAAAATAACCATTGAAATTATCGAACTTCTGTTTGTTTGATTCAACAAATGCCGGATCAGCATAGAACCTCTGGTAGTACTTACCCATCTGAATTAATTCGTATGCTCCACTATCGTTATAATCCATAACCTTCACCACCCCCTTATTATCCCTCACCTCTCCTACCAAAGTATTTAGCACTTGAGTCGAAGAGCCATAAAAATAGCCGAACAGATATTCAGCATTAACAATCAAAGAATAGGACAAGAAAATCGCAAGAACTGCGAGCGCTCCCTCTCTTCTAGATTTAATGAGTAGAACAAAGGCAATCACCGTCAAAGCCCAAAAGAACACAATCCCAAGAAGAGATAAATAAAACCCGACCGGACCAGACCCGCCAGAAATTGGAATCAAAATGTTCCACTTTAGTGTTGCGAGAGCATGTATAAAATCCGCTTTCGGATTAAGTGGCAAAACCAAATGCTTTAATCCAAAAATAAACATGCCAGACACAGTAATCAAGATAGTAGTCGCGCCAAGGATAATGCAATCTCTTTTACTAATCGACTTAATGAATTCCAAGAGATAAACAGAAGAAATCATTATCAAAGGTAGCACCATCACAGCCCAATACCTATCGAGAGTGCGATGACTAAAATCAAAAATTACCGCATAAAACAAAATACTGATGATTCCAAACAGGTACCAAAAACTTACACCCTTCCACTTTTTGATACCAATTAAAGGCAAGATAACTAGCACAGGTGATAAATATATTATTGCCTTTGCTGTCAAAAAGAATAGCTCGAAATAATTTCGCCCTCCGATATGCATAAAGTTCTTAACATATCGAAACAAGAATACATGATTAGAAAGCCAAAAAAGAATAGGTAGTGCCCCAAGTAGAACGATAAACCATAAATACCTGAGCCTAATAAAAGTTACAACCTCTGAAATTTTAAAATCAGCAAAATACCTTTCATATAACCAATGGACAGCAAGAGAAACAGGAACAATCACAAAACTAAGCTTCGAAAGGAATCCTCCGAGGAGGCCGAGAATAACTATTGCCAACTTATCCAGATTCTTAAAACCACTTTCTTTCCACAAGAAATATCCATAAACTGTAATTATAGTAAAGAGCGGTAATACTGCTCCGTCGATATCAATCTGAAGAGATCCGAGTACCGAATACGGCATAAGAACAAAAAAAGTAGAAGCGATAACAGCAACTCTTTTAGAATAAAACCGATTGGCATAGCTAAACAAAATCCACAGAGTAATTAAACTCACTATAATAGGCATCAGTCTTAAATAATCATTACCAATCAATAGACTTAGAGTAAGGTAAAGAAACCTGGTCAAAGGAGGGTGTGGGATGCTAGCAGAAAAGAAGTCCTCAAACCCAACAGCCATAGCCCACTTATACTCATCTTGATGATACGGCATATGAAGCGCAGGGAGCCTTAAAATCAGAAACAAAGCACAAAAAACAAATGGTATGGGCCATGAGCTCATGCTATTGATATATTTTTTCATAGAGTCGTTTTTGACCATAACCTTTTAAATCTTTCAGTGATAATAAAAATTATCATTCTAAATCCGAGTTTTATAGCAGGCCATTTTTTGCCTGTAATTTTTGATGTTCCGATGCGCACACCATAAAATACAGGAATCTCAACTGTTGAAAGATTATTTTCCAAACACCTAAGCATAAATTCTGGTGAAAACCAATTACCATTCACCTTCAAGGTTGATTTTATTTTCTCATATGCATATCTATGGATAAGCTTATATGTACAACCAACATCAGTAAAAGACGGGCCATTATTTAAATATTCTAGCAACTTTGCAACAAACCAATTACCAATCCTCATAGAAAAATCCATGTTGGCACCTGACCATACTGGAGTACGAGATGTCCTTGTACCAAACACCACATCATAATCAGAACTGTATATTAAAAATCTTTCAAGATCGTTTGCTCTAAAAGTCCCATCTGGCTCGACTGTAATCAAAATATCACCAGTCGCTTTTTTTAACCCTGCCTGTAATGCAGCTCCATATCCTTGAGTTCTTTCGAGTATGTAAACCGCTCGTGTTTTTTTAATTTCATCAGCACTTCCATCAGTAGAATTATTATCAACCGCAATCACTTCGTCCACAGATGGCTCCAGAAAAAATTGCTCGATTGCATTCTTTATATTTTCCTTCTCGTTATAAACAGGAAATATTACACTAACTTTTTTATTTCTAAACATATTTTAAAATAACCTATCTTTCCAAGTCCTTGGTGTTTTGTCTGAAATAATTTCTAACTCTAAGTGATATTTAAAAGGTTTAACTCCTCTATTCTTTATATAATCTATCATATCTAACAAACCGTTCTTTAAAGATATGCTAGTCTTGTAATCCAATACTTTTCTAGCTTTATTAGCACTACAACTTGCATGCTTTACTTCTTGTGGTCTACCAGGCATGTAAATTGGCTTAAGATCAAAATCAAGTAAATCTGCCAAAATCTTAGCTAGTTCATTTATGGTTATATATTCTTCATCGGGACCGACGTTGATAACCTCTCCTACAACATTATCCTGATATCCCATTTTTACTAGCGGATTTACAACATCATTAATAAAAGAGAAACATCTCTTTTGTTCCCCATCGCCATAGATGATAGGTTGACGCCCTTGCAACATTAAATTAATCATTATAGAAGCAACATTTCTAAAAGGATCGTCATATTTTTGTCTAGGACCGATTATATTATGTGGCACAGCAATCACATATTCCATACCATGAACTTCGCATAAATTTCTAATTGTAAGTTCAGATGCATACTTAGCTATACCGTATGGATCCTGAGGTTTAGGAATCATATCCTCAACAAAAGGAAGCGTGTCTTGAGTACCATAACGAGCCATACTTGAGCAGTAAACAAACCTCTTCACTTTATTTGCAATTGCCGCACTAATAACAGACACCGTAATCCCATAAGTATTCTCTGTAACAAGATTAGGAGAAAAAACACTGAGGCCTTCATAAGCGGTGCAGGCGCAATGGTATACAATCTCCACATCCTTCATGATATTCATTAAATAAGATCTATCTCTACAATCGACAGCATGGAACTCAACTCCGGAAGGCACATTATCCATATAACCTCCAATTAAATTATCGCACCCGATAACCCTATGTCCTTCAGCCAATAATGCCTCTGCCAAATGACTCCCTAAAAAACCCGCAACTCCTGTTATAAAATAAGTTCGCTTTTCCATAAATTAAAAGAATATCTTAACAAAGGCCAGCACTCCTTGCTTCCAAGGAACTCTATGAGATACCCCGCTCTCTCCTTTAAAGTTATCTCTATTGGCCAAATACCATTCGTAGTTTCTTATAAGAGCCTGCTTGTTTGAATACTTGGGAGCGTACCCAAGAAGCTTCTCAGCCTTTTCAATTGAAACAAAACTATCTTTAGAGGCAGTCTCGTATACCCACTTATAAAGTGGTGACAGGTGAAAGAACTCTAATACTCGTAGAGTCCAGATCATTGGAGTAGCAGGAAATCCGCGAATCTTCTTACCAAACCCCGCTCTATCAAGTACCGCTTGATAATCTTCTTTCATGGTAGTGAATTCCTTGGCCCCGATATTGAAGGTATCATTGGTCACATTAGCATCAAGAGTAGCAGAAGCGTAAATAGCCTCACAAAGATCTTCAACATCAAGGAGTTGGTACCTATTGTTACCAGATCCAATCATCGGGAACCCATGGCCATCGGCCGCCCAATCATAAAACAGTGCGAACACTCCAAGCCTCTCTGGACCAACGAATGACTTGGGTCTAATGATAGTCACGCACATTCCCTTATTCCTATACTCCTCACACATTTCTTCAGCCAATATCTTTGCCTTCCCATACTCACCTACTCCATCAAGCTTATCGTTCTCAAATAGCGGATGGTGATCGGGTATACCATAGACTGCAGTAGAAGATACATGGATAAATCTCTTAACTCCATTTGATAACGCTGCTTCTAGTGTATTACGAGTGCCATCTATATCTGTTGATCGAATATCCTCTGGAGAATAAAGGGGTAGGGCCGCAGCAGTATGAATAACCACATCAACTCCCCTCATGCTTTCTTTAAGCTTCGTAAAGTCTCGAATATCTCCAACAATAGCTTTCACCTTATTCTTCTCTGGATAATTAAACTCTTCAAGATCATAGATCACCACATCATGCCCTTTAGCCAAGATATGCCTTGCTAGATTGATGCCCAAAAACCCCGCCCCTCCTGTAATAAAAAATTTCATG
>CAZCQK010000003.1:6564-18929 GCA_964500855.1 uncultured Candidatus Saccharibacteria bacterium | reverse complement strand
CTATATGAATAAAACAAATTAACAATAACATAAAGACCAATCATAGGAGCAATCCTCGACAGGAAAGAAAGTAAGACGATAGATATCACGGCCAGCAAAAATATCATCCTATAAGCTCCCCTTAAAGTCACCGTAGATGAAGCAAGCGGTCTAAACCTTTTTACTGGGTGTAATTTATCTTGATCTATATCCCTTATATCATTTACGATATACATCGTGCTTGAAACGAAGCAAAATGTAACAAAAGCAACAAGAGCCTCTCCAATCAATCTAAAATCAAATATTTCTAAAGCAAAAAATATTGGACTAAACACCAAAACATTCTTCAGCCACTGAGCTGGTCTGAGTAAAGAAATAAACGGAGCCATGGGTAGAAGTGGCTTTAATACTTTCATTAAAATATTATCGACTCCATAAATAATCCTAGTAAATAGATCCTCCCCACCAGTAATGCGTTTAACTGGTACGAATATGGCGTTTATATTTGATGCGAACAATCCATCAGTAAGAAGCTTATCTCCTATAACAAACACCTTTCTACCATCAAGCATGAGTTCTTCTACCACTCTCCTACTCGGCTTATTATGAGAAGTGTGTATAAAAGCCACGTTTAAATTCGAAGCTATTTTCTTAGTCCTATCCCTTCGACCATTTGAACAAAGCAAAACATCAGCTACCAAAGCAAGTTCTCCGACCTTCTCCATCGCTTCGAGGTCAGGCTCTAACCCATCAGCAGTTAAGGTACCATCAATATCCAAAATAACTACCGACTCTGCGAATGATGATGTGTCTAATTCAACAAAAGATTTCATACTAGTTTTGATTAGAAACAATTAACCAAAGTCCAATTATAAGAAATCCATATCCGAGCACCTGATAAGGAGTGAAAGTCTCTTTGAGGATGAACAAGGCGTATAGATTGATTAAAACGAAACTCATAATCACCATAATCGGATACCCAACAGATAGAGGTAGATTCTTCAGTGCCAAGAAATAAAACACAGAGTTAATAGCAAAGAAAAAGCATCCAACAATAAAATAAGAATTGTTAATCAAAACCTTAAAAGGATTCAGAGTTGAGAAATCAAACCCACTCTTAGCCCCAAGCTTGAGCATAATGTTAGCTAAAGCATTCAAACTAAAGGCAAGTATAAGATATACGTAAGACATGTTATTTATTTAATTTCCATATATAAGCTCCTGATATGACCTTCGCAAGTCTATAATTATCCTTAAACCATTTTGATGATAAGAAACAATCCTCCATGGTATTAATACCTGCCACAATCCAATCCGGCCTCTTATCAAAAACAAGCCTCGGAGGTATGACGTACAGTTCAGATTTATTAACGCAAGCATCAGAAACAGGATAATAATAGACCGAATCACTACTCACAAGTCCAATAAAATCAACCACTTGTGCCCCGCTAACGTACCCCACAATACCGATATCAGCAAGCCCTACGCTATCCCCTTGATTCATCTCTGATTTAATAAACTCTCCCACCTTAAAGGCAGCAACCTTGCTACCCTCATAACCAGAAACCAAAGCATTAGTGAAATAATAAGCAGGACCAATCAAAAGAAGCAAAGCGAGCGCAATAAATAACTTTTTATTTATTTGATTATAAACAGCACCTAGACCAACTATTGATATAAGTATCCAAAATGGCTCCATCTGACTCAAATACCACGGGAATATAATCGGATTAGATAAACTAAAAGACATCAAATAGAAAACTGGAATAGCAACAACGATGAGCCCCTTCTTATCAAGCATCCTTCTAACACCAAGAGCGATGAGTGTAAGAATTGGTAGCAAATTGAGTAATATTTGAAGAAATATATTATCAGGATCAAATATTTTACCCCAGTAGATTTTGCTTATATGTGCCACCTGAACCTTCAGTCCCTGAAGTGATGCTAAGTGATAAATATCATGTGAATGAAGTTTGGTCGCCAATGACTGTGGCATAAATGAACCAAAATAAATAGTAGCAAAAACAAGCCACGGTAAAGCAATGGCAATGGAGATTAAAGTGAGACGCATAGCCTTCTTTAGTGGCATTTCACTTATCCAATAAATGAAAGCAAGAAGGGCGATAATAGAAGCGTCCGGCCTAGTAAGAACCGCGAGTGATAGGAATACCGATGAGGCTAGAAACCTTTTATCAAACAAACAGTTCAGAAAAGCAAAGGTAGTGAAGAGAAATAACGGAGTCTCCATTCCCTCAGGAATAGTCCTTGAAAGATTGAGAATAAATATGAGCGAAGCAAATGCGGACAATTTGCTTCCCAAAAACACTTTCGAGACCCTAAAGAACAGAGCAGATGAGAGGGCCAGCAATACTATGTTTACCAAAGAAACAACACTTGGTGTTGATACACTAGGCAACAAATACTTCATAAATGCGCACACTAAAGTAAAGAGTGGGGTTGTGGCACCGAGGACTCTATCACCTACGTTGTAGACGAAACCATTTCCAGAGACGATGTTATCTATATAACGATACAGTATAAACTGATCATCATTAGGAAACTTCAATCTACTAAAAACAAAAATTAGTACATAAAATATGAGCGCAGTGATACCTATCACAACCTCAGGATTTAGTTGTTTTATTTTTTTAATCAGATTACTCATACCTATATAAAAACAAAATACTTGTAAACAAAAAAATTACCGAAAGCAATCAATCCATTACTTACTATCTGTGCCATAAGATAATGCAGTCCAGAATATTCAACCAAAAGATACATAAACAACATATTGAGGGCATTACCAATGATGAAGGTTAGAAGGTACAGGACCAATTGCTTTTTAATGCCTTCGAGAGTCTTCTTGCCGAATGTCCAGGCTTTTTGCAAAACAAAACTCACCCCAAATCCAGCACTAAAAGCAAAGAATGCGGACAGCATGTACCATAACTTAAAGTAATGCGTGAGCACAAACAGGGTTAAAAGACTGACCGAAGCAGCGGTACCCCCAGCAACCAAATATCTGAACAATCTTTGATCTATAATCTTTCTAATCATTGTTTATTACTTGAGACAGTCTATTACCTAATAGATGGAGGCTGTGCTTAAGAGCAAAATTCTTGAGCTCAAGTCGTAAAGACTCCACTTCAACTTCACTTAAAGCGAGGAGTGTGGCCAGCTTCTCCTTTAGTTCACTTCTATTACCTTCCTCAAATATACACTTATCACTTATCTCTCCGACTAGATTCTTATTTGAAACCAGTACTATGGCTCCACACATCATGGCTTCGATTATAGTCTTATCATACATGCCACTAGATGATAGGTTAACAAATATTTGATGCTTATTATACGCCTCTACAGTCTGATCATGCTGAATCGCTTTCTCGAACTTTACTCTAGAGGATATGTTGGAAACATTAACCGAACTCTTGAGGGATTCATAATAATTAATATCCTCGTCTTTCGGGTCACCGATGAGTGTAGCAGAAAAGGCCACTCCAGAATCCTCCAAATCTCTTAGAACCTCAATCAATAAATCAGGTCGCTTAACTGGAGCCATCCTTCCCAAAAACAAAATAGAATTCGGCACTCTCTCCATATGGGAAATGGTGTGGAAAATAGCCGAATCAACTCCAATAGGCATCAAAACTGTTTTCTTAAATTTAGCAGTGTAAGAATACTTCGAGGTGCAGAATATCCTCCTGCAGAATAGTGAAGCCAGGTCAGTAATCAAATTACCTTCATGATGATTGCGCCACATATAAATCCGCTTGGATAAAATAAGCCACAGCTTCCAACCCAAGATCACATACTCTTGATTCATATGCACGAAGACCGCATCGTAATTTTTCCTCTCTTGCCATATAAATTTATAAAAATTAAATGCATATTTAATCTTCCTGTATACCCTATACCTTCTACTTAATACCGAATACTCCATACTGTTTGCCTCTTTACCTAGTGACAGCACTCTAACATTATTAGGTAAATCAAATTTCCCCTTCTCAAGGCAAATAACAGTAACGAAGCTAAAGTGCTTAGCAATCTCCTCAATCCAACCATGAAAGAACCCTAGTACTGGGTTACGCTTATCTACTGCCTGTGTGATTATCAAAAGCTTCATATAATGAATGTTTCTTTATACTTATCTAAATACTCGCCTTCACTCATCTTGAGATTCGGATTTAATTCTCCTTTGGATCCATCTCTTAGTAATTCTACACCTCTTAGTGCTATTTCACCCGCATCATAACCCGCAATCACCGCACCAGAATCAGGAGCAATACCAACAGGCACCGAAACTACAGGGCAGTTATTACTCAACGCCTCAACAATAGTCATACCATAACCCTCATAAAACGAAGTGACTAAAAGCAGATCTGCTTCGATCATTAAATTGGATGCATTATCAACCCACCCCATAAATACCACGCTCTCTGATATACCTAGGTGCCTTGTGTACTTTATAAGCCAATCCTTCTCCCTACCATCTCCAACCACTATAAGCCCGATACCAGGATAAAGCCTCAACATCTTTTGGAATGCAAGTAACGCAAGTGAAAGATTCTTTTCTTTCTCTAGTCTCGCTACTACTAGTACCAATTTAGTGAAGTTACCAAATTTGGACTTGAGCACACCACCACCCTCTACTCGCTTGATATCATGAAGGATTGGGAGCACTACTATCTTAGGTGGCTTAATACCCTTACATAATTCAAGCACATCTGCTTCTATCTTAGATGAAACAACTCGAAGGATATCAGCTTGCGGAATAATAATTCTAGCCAAAACATAGTGAAAAAAATTTCTAACACTATGCTTTCTAAAGTAAGGATCAAAGCAGTCAGTGTGTATCTGGATCTGGAGTTTGGCGCGAAGAAGCTTTGAGATAACTAGGGATACGAGCCCTGCTTCAAACGGATCTTGAGAACTCACAAACAAGTTATCTCCCTTAATAGTCTGGCCCACCCTAAAAGCAATCATAAGGGATTTAGTCAGAGCAACTAGTTTGAATCTAGAGGTGGAGTTATAAATTTTTAGATTATTCTCATTATTAAAATTAGATTTTGTAACCTTACCGACCACAACCACATAGAGTTCAAATAGAGTTGAGTACTTAAGTAGGCGTGCATAGACTTCGCTATCACTCCTTAGAGCATTACTATCACGAGAGATCATTAGAACCTTTGTGCTATTTGTATTCATTATGGTAGTAGACTAACCAATCTCTCAAGGGCAGTGTTTTTGGTAAATAAAGTGGCTCTCTCGTGAGCCTTAAGCCCCATCGCTTCTGCCAAGTTTGGATCATTGAGAAGAGTCTTTATACGCTCCTTAAACATCTCCATATCATTAAGCGGTAGCAGAAATCCGTGGACTCCATCATCAATAAGCTCACCATTGCCACCAACAGAAGTAGTCACAACAGGAGTGCCACACATCATGGCCTCAAGTATCTGATGAGAAAATCCTTCATATGCGGTATTAAGTACGAACGTATCAGACGCTTTGAGGTATCTCATTAAGTCTATCCTATCAAGAGACCCAAGAAATGTTACATTATTCTCAAGCTCGAGATTCTTAACCAGAGATTTGAGCGCTATCTCATCTGGCCCAGTACCCACAATCAAAAAAGAGATGTTTTGCTCCTTGAGTAAACCAGACAGACCAGATATCAAAGTAGCAAATCCCTTCCAAGGCACCATGCGACCTGCACTTATTATTGTTTTGGTCTTTAATCCAAGCTCAGATCTCAAGACTATCTTACTCTCACTAGGCACACTACCATCAAAAGAATTGGCTACAACAGATATCTTATCCTCTCTCACCCCCCACTTCAAAACAACATTCCTTAGATAATTACTTGGCACAATAATCCTCGAAGCAGAGTTAGCCACTTTCTTCTCAAGCCTGCGCAATCTCATGACAGCACTCGGATAATCACGCCTTTCAAGAAAGGTATCGAGAAGATCAGTCACTCCGTGTCTCTGGCAAGCCTGCTCCCAAGCATAATCTCCAGGCACTCGAAGATAAAGTGGCTTAGCTAATAAATAACTCACGAACAAAGCAGGCACACCAACTGAGATGGGATCCTGAGCGTAGATTAAATCAGTATCCTTGGCTAATTTATAAAGTCTCCAAAAATAAACCAGATGCCTTATGCCTTTTGGTAAATGGAGCAACCTATCGAAGGCAAGTACGGTGGGTGTGACCCCGTATCTTGGCAATTCATCTTCGAGCATCTTGGCATAAGTAGCTGGCCCACCTATCGAAGGTGGGAAGATACCTGTTGCTATAAGTAATCTCTTGGTGTTTTTATGCATTTACCAACTTACTACTTAGATTGGTAATATCTCCTGCACCCATAGTTATCAAGACCCAACCATCTGATAAATCTTTCTCAATCAAATCCTTAGCTTCATCATAATCATGAGCAAAGAATGCGTTTTGATTTACCTTTCTAATCTCATCGCAAATCATCTGACTTGAAATACTCGGATCAAATTCTTCCCGAGCTTTATATATAGGTAGTAAATATATTCTATCGAATTTTGAAAGCACGGATACGAATTCATCAAAGTGCTCTCTAGTACGCGAAAACAAATGAGGTTCGAACGCGACTGCTATCTGACCGTTTGGGAAATGCTCCCTTGCTCCATTTAAGGTAGCCTGTATCTCATGAGGATGATGACCATAATCATCAAACACCATGACTCCAGAAGAAGTCACGCCTTTATTTTCAAACCTACGCCAAGTACCAGAGAAAGTACTCAACGCTTCCTTTGCGCGCGCTATATCAATACCAACCAAAGAAGCCACAGCTAACGCCACGGCCGCATCACATCTATTGTGATCTCCGTAGACCATGAGCTTCATATCCTTGTTATAAAATTCTCTCCAATTTACCACCTTACACTTTACACTCTCTATAACAGGCTTCGAATTAACATCATCAAAATCAGCAACCAAGACTCCGTCACTTGAAAGCTTAGAAGCAAATTCCTTGAATGCTTCTATCACATTTTCTAAATTGCCATAGAAGTCTAGGTGATCTGCATCAATGTTAGTAATACATAAAATCTTGGGATTTATATTAAGAAAAGATTTCTTATACTCGCATGATTCTGCTACCAAGTAATTTGAATCACCGTGGATAAAGTTGGTACGAGAAGTAGGGTCTCTAGGATCTCTCATAAGCGAACCAACAATCACAGACGGATTGACCGAAGCGTTAATCATCATATGCGCTATCATTGCGGTAGTCGTAGTCTTACCATGCGTACCTGCTACGGCAATAGTATCCTTCAAAGAAGAGACCTTCCCCAGCATTTCTGCGTAGGTGAATATCGGTAACTTGAGCTTAGTCGCCTTTTGTAACTCCTCATTATCACCTGGAGTTGCGAGCGTATAGACCACAGCATCCAAGGATTCGTCTATTCGTGATTCGTCATAACCATCCATGACGATGACTCCAGATCTCTCCAAACCCTCTCTATCCGCAAATCCAGTATCGCTACCCACAACCATTACCCCATCATGCCTAAAAAGCTTCGCCAGAGCAGACATGCCAATACCACCAACTCCAATAAAATAAAGCTTTTTTAACTTACTTATGTCCATATAACCATAATACCATGTAGGACTTATTTATTCATTTGAGTCCCGAAGCTTCTCCAACTCTTCTTTGAACTGATTGTTTCTATCATATTCATTTTTAAATAATCCAAAGGAGGAAAAAGCAGGAGAGAACAGCACCACATCACCTGATTCAGCCTGTTCCACTGCTTTTACTACCGCTTCAGATAAGTTTTGCACCCCAATAATTGAAGCTTCCAGCTTTTGGCTTTTAGCTTTTAGCTTCTCTGAACCAGAACCGGGCAAAAGGATTATTTTCTTACATGTTTTGCCAGCCTCTTCTACGAGCTCATCCAATTCCAATCCCTTATCTGACCCTCCTAGAATTAAAATTATATTTTTTTCTTTTGGTTTATTGTTTGTAATTTGTGATTTAGCACTTACCGCTAGTAATCCCGCAATAGTAGCTGTCGGTGTTGTAGCGTTGTTGTCATTATAAATTTTTACTCCTCCGATTTCTTTTACGAACTGGAGCCTCCCTTCTACGGCTTCAAATGATTCTACGCCGTTTTTTATATCCGCATCACTAATACCAATTGCCCTGCATGCTTCGATAGCGCAAGCGATGTTTAGTCTATTATGCTCTCCAAGCAAACTACTCTTCCAATCTTCTGGAACACCTTCTCTCCTAGCAATTATCTTAGAAGCTTTAAGCTCGAAGCTAAAAGCTTTATGCTTCTCCACATCTTCTCCCACAACCAAGAAATCCCCTTTCTTCTGATATTTGAAAATATTTGCTTTATCATCAAAATATTTATCCAAATCACCTCCATAATAATTCATATGGTCTGGCATGAACGTGGTAAACACAGCCACATGAGGAGAGATCTTATCTTCTCCAAATCCCTGAAGTTGCCAGCTAGATAACTCCAAAACAACAATGTCTCCTTCTTTTACTTCTTCAAGCAGTGGTAACACTGCGCTGTTTGGTAAATTACCAGACAGGAACACTCTCTTACCTGCCTTCGCGATAATATGATAAATCAGATTTGAGACAGTACTCTTACCTCTAGTACCGGTAACACCGATGATAGTGACTTCGGGAGCCAATTTTGCGAACAATGCTTCATCCATCTCAACTGGTACACCAGAAGCCTTAGCATGGGCAACGTACGGCGAATCAAGTGGCACACCTTGATTCTTTATTACCAAATCCACATTCTCAAAATCCTCAAACTTATGACCTCCTAGATGGAAAGTTATATTCGGGTAGATCTTTAACTTATCGATTGTTGGTCTCAATTCCTCCTCAGTCTTTAAATCAGTAGCAATAATTTCAGCCCCACAGGAAGCCAGAAAGGCAGGGTTAATAAACCCCTTACCGATAAGCCCAAGCCCAAGCATTGTTATTTTTTTACCCTTGAAGTATTCCTTGTAGTTCATGTTATTCCTTAAATAAATGCGCGTTTCAACTAGATGTTATTAAATATCTTTCTCATGTCTTTCGCGATGATTTCCCAATCGTATTTTGATTTTACCATCTCGAGTGCGTTTCTTTTGATATTAAGCACCAAGTCAGAATCACTAACTAGTCTAAGCACAGCATCCGAGATAGCCTTATGGTCACGCACAGGGACTAGAAGCCCAGTCTTGGTATCAGTAATGAAGTCCAATATACCACCAACTGGAGTAGCGATACATGGGAGCCCAGAAGCCATAGCTTCAACGAAAGAATTACCAAACCCTTCTGATATTGGTGTTCGTATGAATATGTGAGAAGCCTTAAGGTACTTAGGCATTTCGGCATGTGATAACCATCCAATAAAATTGATTCGAGAATCAACTCCGAGTGTTACTGCGAGCTTTTTGATCGAGTCTTCCATGTATCCCCGTCCTGCGATAACAAGCTTTATGTTCTCTGGCAGAAGTGGCATTGATTTCACAATATCCTCAACCGCATTCTTTGATACAAGTCTAGAAGTAGTAATAAGTAAAACATCACCATCCTTTATTCTTAATTTATTTTTTATCTCTTCTATTTCAGCACTCGGATACTCCTTAGTAAACAAAGTTATATCAACCGCATTGGGCACAACCACAACAGGACACTTCGCCCCCATCTCAATACCAAAATCAGCAAGATACTTTGATATAGCCTGAATGGTATCAGCCTTTGTGAAAATCATTTTGAAAAGTGGCCACAGTGGTCTAGCTCGTCTTTTAATAAACGGTATTGGATCACCCTCTTGGAGAGTAAGGAGAAACTTCACTTTAGGAAATGTAAATTTAAAAAACAGCGCAGCGAAGGAGTTATATGTTGCCATCATACTCCAGATAACATCGTAATGATTTTTCCTCTGGAGTTTCAAACCTTGCCACCATGCAGTAAAGAGCATGGCATATTTATTCAAATGAAGTGACTTAGGAAGTGAATCGGGAGAAGCCTTGTTATCACGAGTCCATCCAACGCGATAGATGGTCACATTACCAATCTTCTCAACCTTAGGGAGATTGCTATCAAGCCTAAGTGTGACCATATCGAATTCGATATCCAACAGGCGATCTGTTATCTCCTTAATAGCCACCTCTGCTCCCCCAATAAAATTCGGATAGTAGACGAGAGAAAATATTAGCACTCGCCTCTTTTGATTCATATCATTCATGTGACTCGATTATGGTGAAATCATAAGGATTGAGGTCTTCCTCGTGCCTTATAAGCCCAATAGCCCCAACAATACCAAAGAGAATAATGAGCGCAAGCAGTAACAGGACTATCATTCTATTTCTAGTATTCTCTTCAAGACGTCTTCAGGTACCTCCTTCCGCGCGCTCTGAGCCTGCCTTTCTTCAATCTTAGGCGCAGTCTTTACCTCCTCGTGCTTTGGAGCTTCAGCCTCCTTGATATCCACCTTCTCTTCTAATCCAGACTCATCCTTGGTAATCATAGCTAAAGTGGCACGTAAGTCAGCTAAGTGCTCCTCACTTGGAGCCTTCTTATCCTTCTGCTTGGCGTGATTTTGACGCAAATAACTAAGTGATACTGCCTTTCTCAAATCCTTTTCTCTTTGAAACGCAGGGTCCTTCTTAACCTCCTCTGGTACATCCTTCACCTTAACAGGTGGCTTGCCAGTCACAGCAAAGAGAGCTTGGTCTATCGGAGAAAGTCTACCTTTCTTGGCTTGCTTCTCGACGAACTGTGCGTCAGTGGATTCTCTCATCTCCTGATGCCACGACATGATCTCATTCTCCACATCCGCTCTAGAACGAGAGAACATAGAACGTGAATGGTTGATTATCTCGTCTCTGAAGTTTGCTCCTGATTTTGGTATTGGAGGTAGAGTCGTCGCTGAGAAAGGTCTAGATGATACCCCATCAATCATGAGCTTTAGATATACCTGCGCAAATCCAAGACTAACCAAATCCTGCGCAGTGAATTCTGGCGCATATTCTTTCTCCAAGACCTCCGCATCATAAGCTCCGACTCGGAAGGATATCATGGTACCTACGTTACCAAAGACCGCAGCTCGGACCTCATCAGTCATCTGCTCTATATACTGATGGGCTACTGTAAGATTGAGTTTATATTTACGAGCTTCAGATAGAATGTCGGCGAAAGATTCATTGGCGAAGTTCTGAAACTCATCCACGAATAGATAGCAGTTGGGAAGCTTGTTGAGCTCATCTTCACGAAGATCAGCTCTACTCATCGCAGCCAGATATATCTTGGTGATTAACATTGAACCAAGAAGGTTAGCATTGGCCTCTCCTACTCTTCCTTTAGAGAGGTTAATAACTATCACCTTAGATTCATCCATCATCTGACGGATATCGAAAGTGGATTTAGGTTGACCAATAATATTTCGAATGAGTGGATTAGATATAAATTGACCAATCTTGTTTTGGATAGCTGCTCCTGCTTCCTGCATGTATCTTGGGCCATACTTAGCAAACTCATCATTCCAAAATGACTTAACAGCTGGATCAGTCACAGCCTCCACCACCTTCTTGCGATACTCCTCGTCAGCAAGCATTCTGTTGATACCAATCAAAGTAGAATCAGGGTACTCAAGTAGAGCAAGCATTATGTTGTTTAGAATATATTCCATTCGCGCACTCCACGCATCTACCCAAATCTTCTTGAACGCAGCCATGAGCCCTGCTGCTACGAGATGACGCTTATCAGCACCCACATCCTCCATTACATTGAAGGAGACTGGGTAGTCCAAATCGAAGGGTGCGAAATAAAGTACATCTTTGATACGATGCTCTGGTACATATTCGAGAAGCAAGTCAGCAGTCTTGCCGTGAGGATCAATGAACACCAATCCGCGACCATCCTGAATATCTTGAATGGCTAGATTCTCAAGAAGAGTTGATTTACCCATTCCAGTTTTACCGATTATGTAGGTATGACGAGAACGATCCTTAACTTTGATACCAAAACGAGTGCGACGATTACGCGCATCAGTCTCAGCGAAATAAACAACTTTGTTAGGGTCTTCAATCATAGAACTTAGACCAATTATACAACAAAGCTTTACTTTACTCTATAAATTATCCTGTGAATCCACTTCCTGAACCTTCTCTACCTCTGGAGTAATTACCACTTCTTCTACTTTCTCTTGGCGTCTTGGTCGTCCTTCTACGAAGGTATCATGCTTAGTGTACCTCTTATGCTTCTTGCGGTACTCGATGTGGATGGAGCGCATTGCGAAATATAAAATAGTGACTCCGCAAAGCATTGAGAATGCGTAGTTAAATACGTGACCAAAGCCTAAGAGCGGCATAATCAAAAGCAGGAAGCCCAAAAC
>CAZCQK010000003.1:369-6464 GCA_964500855.1 uncultured Candidatus Saccharibacteria bacterium | reverse complement strand
TAAATACGTGACCAAAGCCTAAGAGCGGCATAATCAAAAGCAGGAAGCCCAAAACCGCATGTATTCTATTTATTTTCATAACCCGTATTATACCACAATTAGGATACTATGACCACGAATTCGCCTCTTACTTTATCTGGATGCATGGCAAGAAACTCCAACACCTCTCTTGGAGTACCAACTATATATTCTTCAAATAGCTTTGAGATTTCCTTAGCAACGAACACCCTTTTCTCTGGCATGAACTTTTCTAATGATTCAATACACTTAACAAGTCTGTGAGGTGATTCATAAAATACGTACGGCCTCTCTGACCGAGCAATCTCCTTAAACAAAGTCTCTCTACCTTTCTTATGCGGAAGAAAGCCAAGGAATGTGAACTCTCCGCCCACCACCCCGCTCGCCGCGAATGCTGAAGTAAGTGCTGATGGTCCAGGCAAGCTCTCAATCTTTAAATCAGGTAATTCCTCCCTCACACGCTTCACAAGTAGTGATCCAGGATCAGATATAGCAGGTGTCCCTGCGTCTGAGACTAGCGCGATACTGCGTCCATCTCGAAGCATCGCGATAATCGAATCAATCTTTGATAACTTACTCTGAGCATGATACGCCTCCGTCATAGTCTTGATATCATAATGATTGAGAAGCTTTCTAGTCTCGCGAGTATCTTCACACAATACCAAATCCACTTCCTTTAAAATCCGAAGTGCCCGAAGAGTTATGTCTTCAAGGTTGCCTATTGGGGTTGGAATGATGTAAAGACTCATTTTATAAATTTCAATTTAATTTTTTTACCAATTTAAGATGTACGACAGAAGAACAAGCTGATAAATCATGAGGTGGTCCGTCAAAATTTATCTCTTTCACCATTACTGCAATTTTATTATCTTCATTGGAATTCGTTAATATATATCTTTCATCATTTGAGATTTCATTTAAATTAATAGCCAACAGGAGATGCCCATCTTTGTCCAATCCATTAATATTATTTCCGTGTTTAACTTGTTTTATATAGTATTTTATTAATGAATCTCCTTTGCTATCATTCGAAATTACTTTAAAAGTGTCACAATAAATCACATTATCCCCTCGATCTATCATCTTTATAGTAGAATAGTATCCAACCAGATTCGCTTCTCTTATAAAATATCTACTCATAGGATAAGTTCTATCCCACGAATCAATATTTATAATAGGTTCAATTTCCTCAACCTTCTTAAACTCAAACTTAAAATAGAACCCAAGCCAGATAGCGAAAGCAAGTACAATGACCGCAAGAAGCTTTGAATACCAAGTTACTTTGTTCCAGATTATTTTCATATTATTTGTTTATTTATAAACACTGCCTCTCGAATCAATCTTTAATATTAAAATCTCTTCATCTAGTAATTCAAAAATAAGACGATAATCCCCGATTCTAAACCTGTAAGTATTGGTGGCGCCGATGATAGACTTTGCGAACTCAAGCGGATTATCCTGCGACAAGAAAAATTCGAGTTTACTCAATATTCGTACTTGCAGCTTTTTATCAAATTTCAAAAACTCTTTAACTGCGTGTCTAGAGAAGCTATAATCCATAGATTAGATGCCAATCATTTTCTTTAGTTTACTAGAACTAACCTTGCCTGATTTTTTGGATAATGTTAGCTCCTTTAGCAATTTAGGACTTGCATGCTCTTCTGCGTAATCATTGAAAGAAACAAGAACTGCTACTTTGCGACCATTTTTCTCTATGGTTACAGGAGCAACACGTGCCTCATCGAGAAGTCGCCCAAAATTATTCTTGGCTTCTTTGGCTGAAAATACGGTTTGCGTTTTTATCATAGTAGCTATTATAGCTAAAGTAGCTACTTTGTCAATTGGCCCTACTTAGCACTTTATTGCGCTCACCTTCTCTACTTCTGATATTAGCTCTTTGATTCTTTTAATCTCCTTCTCAGGCACCTTGTAGACATGAGTAAGCCTCTCGAGCTTTGCGTTTAAGAGTTCTTTAACATCCTTTTCATACTTATCAACCAAGAGATCAGTAAAGGACGCCTCGTCGCGAAGCACGCGGTATATAGATACACCACTCTTAGCATTCACCTTAAAACTTGGGACCAATGAATATTTTTTTGATTTCTTTCTCATAAATTTATTTTATCTAATTAGTCACCATACTCACAATCAACACTTTGAAACTTATCTCCTGCTATGATCACATGATCAAGCAACCTCACTCCCATAATCTTACCTGCCTCAATCAAATCATCTGTTATAGCCACGTCCGCATCTGATGGATTTACTGTACCAGAAGGATGATTGTGCGCAAGGATTAGTGCTACCGCACCATACTCGAGAGCAGGACGGAATACTTCTCTTGGATGAATGATACTCGCGTCTATTGTGCCTATTGAGATTATTTCATCATGAATTAGTTTAAAGTGCTGGTTGAGATATAGTCCGCGGAGATTTTCTTTGGGTAAATCCCTCATGTCTTTGAGATACTCAAACACATCACTTGCGGTGCGGAGGGTTGGCCTACCATTCTTCTCAAAAAACCTCCTTCCAAGCTCAGCACAAGCAACAATCTGCATGGCCTTACCGATAGGTATAGACATGTCTAAAGCCAGTTTCTTTGGATCTACCTTACCCCGAAGTCCAAGCTCTCCATAATCCTTAAGGATCCTACGAGACATGGAGAGCACATCCTCCTTAGTGGTACCAGTATTTAAAACAACTGCCATAAGTTCTTGAGTGGAGAGAGCTCCTGCTCCATATCTAAACATCCTCTCACGAGGCTTATCCTCCTTTGGTAAGTCCCTTATAGTATATGACTTAGAAGCTAGCTCGGAATTCGAGATAATATTGAAAGAGTCTTTGAGAACATAGGATTTCATACTTCTATTATAATCCTGAGAAGAAAGAAAACAATCGGCTTTGTATTAGTAACGTATTCTGTGCGCACACTAGGGTTCGAACCTAGGACCTCACGAGTATCAGTCGTGTGCTCTACCAGCTGAGCTATATGCGCAATACTTCAGTAGAAGTCGCCCAAAAATATCACATTTTGATTAAAAAATCAAAATTATTGAACCCCTACCTAGAGATTGGTGCTCCACCGCAATCTAGCAAACTATTGGCGTATTTACGGGTAGATTCGTACCATAGACCAGTAGGTAGACTGAGTCCAAGTGGACTTAGTATCTCCCGACTATTCTTCTGCTGAAATCTCTTTACCGCTTGCTCTAAGCTAAGATCAAATGATGCTGTAAGTAAGTTGAGCGACTCACCCTGAGTGTTAAGAAACGATTTGATGTTCAATATTTCGCCTCCAACATCTCCCTTCTTATGGTTTTGAGTAAAGTATGCACAGGTCATACTACTCGCTCCACAATGAAGCTTATTGATCTTGCCTCTAGTTGCCCCACCAACATCTCCTGTAGCTGACTTTAGATTAAGCGGTGTTAATATTTCTGATTTATATTTATTTTGAAATCTCTTGACCGCATTCCTGTCAGTAAGCTTGAACTTTCCATCAACCGCAAGCTTCTCTCCCTCCGAATCATTAAGGAACAACTGAAGTTTGGTCACCTCGCTAACATCATTTTTTCTACCGTAGTAGATTGCTGAAGTAATATAATCACCGCATGGCACAGTAGTTGAGGCAATGGGCGCTCCATTTACCAAACCAAATGGACTAGTAAATCCCGTACCTCCTCCGCTATAAGAAGTACCTCCTCCTGACCCACCTGAACCACCACCAGTCACACAACCAGTTGTTGTAAACGTACTATCAGTAGATGTGGCGTAATTACCTGTCAAATCCTTAGATACGACCGCGTAGTGATAAGTACTGCATGTACTAAGTGTACTTACCAATACAGAGTGACTATTCACACCAGTATCACTATCAGAAACGGACGTGCTACTACCATACGATGAAGTCGCACCATAGACCACCTGAGACGAAGATACCTCGTTAGTACTCCACGTAACCGTAGCTGACGCGTCACCACTACTTGCATTCACGCTCGATATTGAAGGTCCGTTTATATCGTAATTAAATGACACTGATGCTGACCCAGTATTCTCACTGCTATCTATTCCATGGAGATACAGCGTCCAAGCACCGTCACTTGATGGAGCTGGGATTAGACTCGCATCACATGAAGCCAGGGTTGTAAAAACATTGTTATCATAACTATAAGAACAAGTGCTAGCATCACCCCAATTTACTAAAGGTTCAAACGCTGAATTATAAGAGCCAGAAGTAGGGTTAGAAATAGTAACCACAGGAGATATATGATCTCCAGTAGCATTATTAACCACAGACTCAGCACCAAAACTTGGTATAGGATATCCATTCAAGTCCTTAATCCAATCACCACCAGTGTATTCCACAGAAACCAAGTCCGTACTAGATATCAAACAATTGGTAACACCAAGAATCAACTCATGACCGCTGTAAGACACATCACTTGGAGTACAATACGTGCCACCGATTTCATTCAAATAAATCTTTATACTCTGGGGATCAGTAGTCACACCAGTGTCCAGTGTTCTATTGAAATTCATGTGTAAATAATCATCGCTAGTATAAGCATTCAAAAAAGCTAAGAGTGTATTATTTGAAAGTGGGCTACCTGATAGATTATCTATATAATTTCCAACTGAATCAGCTAAATTAGTATTATATCTAGTAAAAGATATTTTATAATCATCGTAATTCAGCACATTACTACTGAATGTCAGGTTTATTTTGTGCAAGTCCCCTCCATCCACAGAACAAACTGAAGCCTCTCCGAGATCAACGTTGTTAATACCATCGAACAAATGAAATTCTGATGCTGTACACGAACCATAAACATTATCATCATAGTTTAAAACCACATTAACACCATTAACAGTTCCGTCTATAAACTGAGGCGGAGTAGTATCGGTCGGCGCACAATCAGTAGGGCAACTCAAAGCATCCTCACCGCCGTTACAGCTATTATCTCCACAGTATTCGGTTGGGCCAGAGCAGACTGAATTACAATAACCATTATTACCATTATTACCCCCGTCATCACATGTCTCACTCATACTAACTACTCCATCCCCACAGTATTCGGTCATACCCGTACAAGATGAATTACAATAACCGTTATAGCCGTTATTACCCCCATCATCACATGACTCACCCATATCAACCACTCCATCACCACAAAAACTACTCGTGCCACAATCTGTTGGGCAACTGCCTGAATCTTCTCCGATATCACAAGTACCGTTGCCACAATACACACACGAATGCGTAGAACTATTTGTAACACTAACACCTAAAAAGGATGCGACATTATTCCCCGCAGCATCTTGTAAATGCTTACTCATATCAAACTCGTTTGGAGTGTAACTTACAGTTATATTGGCATTACTACAAACCGATGCCATCAAGCTAAGCATCACATCGCTACCCGAAAAGTTTACTGCAGATACAGTACCATCACTTAAAGTAAAGTCTGAGGGATCAGGGACATTAACGCTAGATAATGATTCATCATAATGCAAAGTAAGAATTGCCGAAATATCATCTCCTGTAATTTGAGCTGATTGTAGAGTCGGTGCAACATTATCCAAAGAAAAAGTAAATGAAGTCCCTGTATAGTCGCTACCACCTGATGATCTACTAGCGTCAAAAAAGAAATTGACTGTGTATGATTGTTGATCCTGTATATTTAAACCACTACAGGTCGCGATAAACTCCTTTGTATTGTCGATTGCATTATCGTTAACACTTACATCTAAAACCCCACCTGTGGAATCACAGCTCGACCCATTAATAGAAAAATTAACATTATTATAAGAACCATCATAATCAGAAAGTGGTGCTATCGATGCATAGGCAGTGACGGTGTCTACAGCCCTAGGCAAAGTCCCTGTTGGACTATTCACTGCAGTAGGATCTGCATAAGTTTGTGTTGTTATCTTAAAAAGTATAAGAAGCACAAGGAATGCGAAAGCAATCTTTCTAAAATACTTAGAAACAGCAAAGCTAATCATTCTCACATTATAACAAACAAGGAATGCGAAAGCAATCTTTCTAAAATACTTAGAAACAGCAAAGCTAATCA
>CAZCQK010000003.1:0-269 GCA_964500855.1 uncultured Candidatus Saccharibacteria bacterium | reverse complement strand
TTCTCACATTATAACAAAAAAACACTGCGTGTATAGCGCAGTGTTTGGTAACAAACTTTGTTTTGTTCCGTTCTTATATCAGTCTTTGCTGATTGTCATTTGGTTTACTTCCAAAAAAGTTCTCGATATCCCTCGAAAATGGGCTTCCACAAAAATGTGGAGATCGGCCTTTGTCTGTTTTGAACAGACCTTTCAATTTGAAATATTCCACGAACAGCTTCCGCTACCCGTGCCTTGTTACGACTTACTCCCTGTCATTGAGCTTACCG
>CAZCQK010000002.1:6727-39833 GCA_964500855.1 uncultured Candidatus Saccharibacteria bacterium | reverse complement strand
GACACTGTTGGAGCCTGTCAAAGCGTAAGACCGGATTCACTCTCCGGCCTTTTTTGTAACAACATAAACAATTTCCGAAAACACAAAACAGCGCCAAAGGGCGCTGTTTTTGATTGAGTATAGTTTGAAATATTACCAAGCAAAGTGGGCGAAGGCCTTGTTTGCTTCTGCCATCTTGTGAGTGTTCTCTCTTTTCTTGACTGCCTCTCCTTCGTTTTTAGATGCTCCGATTATCTCCTCAGCAAGCTTCATGTGCATTGGCTTACCCTTCTTGCTTCTAGCAGCTTGGATAATCCACATCATAGAAAGGAAGTTCCTTCTCTCTGCTCTTACCTCTCGAGGTACCTGGTAGTTAGCACCACCTACTCTTCGGCTTCTTACTTCCATAAGTGGCCCTGTGTTCTTGAGTGCAAGCTCAAATACTTCTAGCGGATCCTCTACCTGAGCAATCTCCTTAATAGCATCTAGCGCATCGTAGACAATCTTAGTAGCTGCTCGTCTCTTACCGCTCTCCATAAGGTAGTTGGTAAACTTAGCTACTTTCTCAGACTGGAACTTAAGATCCGGTCTTACTACTTTCTTGTTTTTTATTTTTCTTCGCATGTTGTGTATTTAATTCTCCCTCAAATGAGGAATACTCCACATTAATTAATATTATTTAGCTGCTTTTGGTCTCTTTGTTCCGTAAGCGCTTCTCTCCTTTCGTCTCTTCTCTACTCCTGCGCAGTCTAGTACTCCTCTTACGATTGTGTATCTAAGACCTACGTCCTTTACCTTTCCACCTCGTAGCATTACCACTGAGTGTTCTTGGAGATTGTGACCTTCACCAGGGATATAAGCAGTAACTTCCATTCCGTTAGATAGTCGAACACGAGCAATCTTTCGAATAGCTGAGTTAGGCTTTCTTGGAGTCTTGGTTGTTACTTTAGTACATACCCCCTTCTTAAATGGAGCATTATAAAATGTAGGGCGGTTATTCAAAACGTTAAAACCCTTACGAAGAGCCGCAGCCTTTGGCTTAGCCTTCTTTGTCTTTCTATTTCTTTTTATGAGTTGGTTTACTGTAGGCATGTAAATTAAAAATCCCTTAGCGGGATCCCCGATAATGTAATACAAGTGACGAATAAACGCAAGACCCCCTACTAGTTGAGTTGATGACCTGTCATTATTTTAAACATTGAGATGACCAAAGGGTCCAAAATAAATGACACGAACAAGATAACAATAAGCATGAAGGCTATCATATTGCGCTCCAAGGTAGCCTTAAGGGCACTCCATTTATAAGGCATAATCCCCCACAGTATCTTAGACCCATCAAGCGGAGGTAAGGGCATCAGATTAAAGAACGTCAAAGTAAGGTTAACCAAAACGATAAGTGATGAGATCTGGCCCAAAGGAGAATTAATATCGACAGAAGCAAATCGTATATAAAGCGCAAACACCAAGGCAATCACGAAGTTAGCAACAGGCCCTGCGAGAGCAACGAGAACTTCTCCATACTTAGCCACCTTGAGATTATACGGATTATATGGCACTGGCTTCGCCCATCCAAAAACAATACCTCCCAAAGCAACGGATAATATCGGCACAATCACAGAACCAAATAATTCCATGTGTTTTATTGGGTTTATGGTTAACCGTCCTGCGTACTTAGCCGTCCTATCACCAAGGAAATAGGCTGTATATCCGTGAGAAAGCTCATGGGCTACTATTGATATTATAATGACCGCGATTTGGAAAATTAATTGTATCTGTTGCATAGCTGTAACACATATGATAGCATGCGGTGCAATCAGTATATAGTATAGGGTATACAGTAATCAGTGAAGATAAGTCTTGATTGATACTGAATACCAACTACTAAATACTGTCTACCCATTCAAATGAAAATCTGCCCAGTAACAAAGAAATCATCTCAAGTAGGAGGTAAATACTCGAACCGCACACGTGCGACTCAGTTTAACCCTTGCGGAAAGGTGCGAAGAAGCGCTAACTTCCAGAAGAAGCGTATCTATATCCCTGAGCTCCAAAAGACTGTCTCTCTAGTACTCTCAGCTCGAGGTATCAAAACAATCAACAAAAACGGCGCCTTCAAGACTCTCAAAAAGGCCGGAATAATCTAAAGAAAGTCCAAAGCCCCGCGCAAAAGCGCGGGGCTTTTTTGACAAATATCAAACTGAGGCTAGTATGGGTCCTATGTTCACACTAGTCCTTTCTGATGTAAATCTCACATTGTCAGCAATACCAATGTCAGTTTCCAAGGAATTGCTTATGCGTTCCAGAATTGATGCCAGTAGATTGTCTCAGCCAGAGGCACTCTATGCGTCTTGGAGACTCCAAGCAATCCTCGGGATTAGCGTCCCTACTTACTTTGAACCAGTAAGGCAGGGTAAGCGCAGGGCTCTCGTTGTCAGTCGTGACGGCATGGTATTGGTGTAATGGCGTCGCCAGTCTACTTTAGTTCCCGCTCAGGCGGGACCTTCTTTTTTATAAAATTTAATCTATGATACCTTCATGGCCACAATCATATTCGACTTCGACCACACTTTGTTTAACACGAGAGATTTTAAGGATGCGATTGATTCCCTACTACTTAAACATGCAGATAAACAAACACTAGAGGAAGCTGAGAAAAGTTATAGAAAAGCTAATTTCAATAATTATGACTTCAAGGGTCATGTAGATGAGATTAGGAAGCTTGGACTCCAGATAGATAGCGCGATATTTGAACAATTCGATAGATTAGATTTAAAGAAACATCTTAAAGGAAGCGTGGCAAAGGTTATAAATAATTTGAAAGCTTCTGGCCACAAGACTATTCTCCTCACAAAGGGCACAGAGAAGTTCCAGAATCTAAAATTAGAGAGATCAGGAGTAAAAGAAATATTCGGAAGCGATATTGTAATATGCACGAGTAATAAAGAGAAAATAATCGGGAACATAGAAGTGAGCGGTAACGTATATATATTTAATGATAACGTAGATGAGACCCTAGAAATCCAAAAGCATTTCCCAAATATTAAGTACGTGGTATGCAAGAGACCCGATCTCAATCTAGACTACGAAGAAGTAGCGAAAATGTTTGAAGTGATAGATTCGATAGACTATTTGGAAGATTTAATAAAATAAAATGGCCACCCAAGAGGGTGGTCAAATCAGCTTTGGCGAATAAGCTTCTGTAGGAATTCACTTTCAGGACCTTTAGCACTTCCGTAGAACTGGGCTTTATAGCCTGCTACGGTTGCCGCAAACTTAAGAGCCTCGCCTAGCTCATCGGTTTGAACCGTATCAAAAGACAAGGAAAACTTGTCGAAGTATGCAAGCAGTGCCCCCAAAAACCAATCGCCAGTTCCCGGGGATTCTCGCTCAGTCATAACAAATGGTTCATACGAACCACTTGAGAAACCGTTAAGCAACACTTCTCCTCCTTTCCTGCCCTTTGTTACAATCACGACTCGTGGACCCAAATCTCTTAATGATCCAATGGTTTGAGAAGTGCTTTCGAACTCGAGTTCGTTAAGCACCAAACAATCCACTTCACCAAGAAGACTTTCGTCTAGTTTTGCACACAGCTCTCGATTAGGAGAAAGAACCCTCTTGCCTCTTACGGTGCTTTTATAGATCGCTTTAGCAAAAGGAATCTCCGAACATCTCAAACCAGTTGCAACACCAAATGCATCTGGGCACGAAGCTACTATATCACCCACCTGACTCGAAACTGATTGAACCATACTCTCAACAACAAGCCCTCTCTTCCCAGCCAATCGATTACGCTTCGATGCGATATCAATAGGAAGGAAAGCAAAACTTGTATGATCAAGTGCTTCTATCAGCTTAAAATTCAGGCCGGATTGCATAATTGCCCACCCGAGCATTTGCGACTCCAAACTGCCTTGTGGGCCAACAAACCCTATTGTCAGAGTTTGACTGCCGATTAGATTAGCAGCTTTAGCCACACACGCAGATGTCCCTGCAATCGTGAGACTACTTTCGATAAGTGCCAATTTCTCAGCACCACCGCGAGTATCAAACGTCCCTGTGAATTCCGGATTCAAAGAACCGAATGTCACTATCATACCTAAGTCAATTGTACGAAAATCAAATATATTGTCAATAAAATTTATGACAAGATGTGTGCATAAATATCCTTATATTTAAATACGTGGTTATTATTATTCATAATGTCACAGAAATTAGTGACAATATCAGTATAATATGTTAAAAATGATATACTTAAATCGTGAATAATTTAGATAAAACATTAAAGGGTCTCGGCCTAAACGAAAAGGAAATCAAAGTCTACCTTTCCCTACTTTCTCTGGGCCCAACCGCAATCCGAAAGATAGCAGAAGCATCAGGCATAAATCGCGGATCTACATACGAGGCACTAAAGACTCTCCAAAAGGAAGGGTTAGTATCTTATTATCACAAAGCTAAGCACCAGCACTTTCTCGCAGAAGATCCAAAGGCTCTAACTCAAATAGTAGAACGCAGGAAGTCAGAACTAGAAGAAACAAGTAGAAGCTTAAACCAAATCATCCCTTCCCTATCATCACTTAAGGCAGTAACAGCAAGACCTGTTGTAAAGTTTTATGAAGGATACGAAGGAGTAAAGTTCATATTAGGGGACGTACTAGACACTATGGAAGAAAGTAAGAGCAAGGAGTATTCAGTCTACTCATCATCATCAGTAAGACCATTTCTATATCACAAGGATGCGTTCCCAAATTTCACAGATGAGAGAATAAGACGCAAAATAAGCGTTCGCACAATCGCAAGTGGAGCAGGTGGAAGCGAGCAAGGTAGAGATAAGCGAAAGTGGATATCAAAAAAGGAAAGTGCTCCAACATATACCCTGATTTATGGAGGCAAGGTAGCAATGATTTCAATCACCAAATCAAATATTCCTCACGGACTCATAATAGAAGATAGCGGTATATATAACACCCAACTCTCAATATTTGATTCTCTCTGGAAGCTTATCTAGAGCCCCTTCCACGAGGTACCATTGGATATAAAGGTAATAGTCCCCATCAAATCAGTACGAAGAAACGGTATACTGAGATTGTTTAGAGTACTAAGCGTCTCCTTATGAGGGAATCCATAATGATTGGATGCTCCGAGCATTGCTACCGCGTACCGAGGATCTACTTCCCTAACATATTCTTCACTCGTTGATGTGCGAGAGCCGTGGTGACCAAGCTTTAGAATATCCGCCTTGAGATTTATACCCTGACCGACTAAGTAGTGCTCTATCTTAGACGGAGAATCACCTTGAAGCATGATGGAAGTATCACCGTAAACAAGCTTCGCAACAATAGACCCATCATTAGTAGCAAGATTATAAACATCTCTATCAGGAAATATAATATCCAAGTAGACTTTACTCTCCTTATCCAAAACAATTCGCATTCCTCGCTTGGCTAGAAGTTGCTTAACTCCATGTTTACTCAACTTGTCTTTATAAAGATCAAATAAAGTAGACTCCTTCTTAGTACCTGACTCAAACTCAATAGCAGTACTATACCTATCAAGCATTCCAATAAACCCAGAGTAGTGGTCACTATCATCATTGGTAACCATAATGCCGTCAATCGTATGATCAAAAAACGGCATAACCTTACCGAGCTCTTTGAGAAGATTGTTATCTGGTCCACCATCAATAATAAACTGCGAACCATTCGGAGCCTCGATGAATATGGCATCCCCTTGGCCAATATCAAGGAAAGAGACTCGAAGTAGATTAGGGAAAGAGTTGCGTGAGATAACATAAAGACCAAAACTAAGCAAAATAAGAGCAACAAGACACCAAAGAGAGACTTTGCGACTAATCACCATAAGAAGTATTATAATACTTATCAAATTAGAAACTAAGCAAACCATATGTTCGAACCAAAATCATTTGATATTAAGGAAGTAGAAGGAATAAGTAACAAGACCATAGAAGAGCATATGAAGCTCTATCAAGGATACGTAAAACATGCGAACTTAATCCAAGAGAAGATAAAGGAATACAGCGCCGACCCTACTACTAACGCATACGTCTTAGGTGAGTTATCTCGAAGGTTTGCGTTTGAGTTCGATGGCATGCGCAATCATGAGTATTACTTCGAACAACTCGAAGGTGGTCATAAGTCACTAGACGATAGCCACCCTCTAAACCAACAGATAGTTGCCGACTTCGGTAGCGTAGAAAAGTGGTTTGAGAGTTTCAAAACACTTTGCATGACTCGAGGTATTGGTTGGGCGGTACTTTGGTATGATCCAGTCTCAAAACATCTGGTCCAAAACTGGGTAGATGAGCAACACCTGGGCCACCTAAACGGACTCACGTTTATCTACGGAGTAGATATGTGGGAACACTCTTACTTATTCGACTATACTCCGGGAGAGAAGAAAAAGTACGTAGAGTCATATACCTACGCAACAAATCAAGAAGTCAGCGGAAAGCGCTTCATGGAGGCTATAAAATAAAGAAGTCGAGGCCCATTTGGACCTCGGCGACATTGGTCATATCCCTTCCGGCGCAGGTTGAGGAAACAGGATGAGACAGACCATGACGAACAATGTGATGTAGATCGGATTCATGGCTAACCTAATGTTACTACTTTGCTTTTGGTATGCAACCTTCTTCTGTTTATCATATAAATAAAGACGAGGTATATAATGTATATCATTGCCATCAACCAAAAGTTAATACTAAAAGCAATAGAAGAAAGCGGTATTGAAGCAAATAATCCAACAAGCCGAATAACTAGAAAGCAAACAATAAATAAAGCTCCGGCAGTCAAAGTAGAGATGAGAGGGATAAAGTAAATAAGACTGAGGCCAAACGTAAGCATCATAATACTAGGTATCATGGGTAGTATGACTAGATTAGATAGAGGCGCAATAAGTGATACCCTACCCAATGCGAATAGTAAGTAAGGTGCGACGAATAACTGAGTAGCAAGAGTCTCTGCTAAAGTCTCTTTGATTTTAAATCTACTCGTCACTCTAGAAAGCAAAGGGGTGATAACAGGCACAACATTCACAATCGCAAACGTAGCAAGAAAAGAAAGAATAAATGAGGCATCAAGTATAACAAGTGGATTAGAAAGCATCATGATGCATAGAGTAACAAACAGCGCTCTGTTTTGAGCCACCTTGGTATAACTCAATGCGCCAATAAGCACAATGCTCGCCATAATAGCAGAGCGTAGTACGGGCGCACTCGCACCCACAATAATCACAAACACCATGACTCCAATAAGCGCACCCACAACTCTCGCCCTCCTCCCGAGAAACCACAGGGACCGAAGCATAGCCTGTATAACTAGAGATACGTTATATCCAGAAAGCACCACCACGTGAATAAGCCCCGCATTAACAAAGTCATTTTTAACATCACTAGGTAACAAACCTTTACCAGCAATAGTCACTCCCAAAGCAAGCGCACTCTCCGGCTCAGGCACTAACTTCTCAATATTATGGATGAACCATTTCTTTGTATCAAAAAGTATTGAATAGATATTTAGAGTGCGTTCCTTTGCTTTGATTAGGTGTGCATCATTCAATACATACCTTATACCTTGCTTATTGAGATAACTCACATAATCAAATTTATTATCAAAATTCTTGGGCCTCTCAAGCACTCCATCAAATAGCACCCTCTGCCCAAATCTCAAATCAGAAACTTCTGACTTAACTATCACATCCGTTCTCTGTGTATCAAAGACTTCTCCGTTTACTTCATAAGCCTCCATCGTAACAATCAAGCTCCGATCTCTCGCATCATAATCATCCTTTAGAGTACCAAGAACTTTGATGTGACTACCGACTTCTCCATCAAATCTCAAATCCTTTACCTTATTAAAGTCCCCTACTCTCATAGCACCAAGCGAAGCAAAGCCGAGAGCCACAGTCAGCATGAGTATTATATGGGCTTTGGGTCTCGCCTTTACCTTGCTATGAAGCAATAGGAAGCAAAACACACCAACACATATAACCAAAACCAAAGTATATAGAGAAGTAAGTAGTCCCAAACTTCCAAGGGCAATACCAAGAATAAATCCTAAAACAACAGAATAAAAATAATTAGTATTTGGAGAACTCATCTATTAAACTTAGTTCTTCATTCTTACTGAGCGCCTTGCGGTAACGTGCACCTCGCTTTCCCTTCACCCTACTCTCGCAATCGGCCCAAGTCTTATGGACTCTGACCTCACCCCCGACTTCACTAACATAAGAATATGCCTTGGCAGATTTGCTTCGCATAACCTTGGGCTGACTAAGGCTCCCATGACTTACGTCGACTTCGAGACTCACCTTATAATCATCAAAAGCTCCATTAAATAATGGTGTGGGCTTACTATCCGCAAATGATGTTGCGATAACATCACACCTCTCATTACCAGCGATACCAAAGTGCCCAGGTATAACCTTGAACGTAACATCTAGAGACCCAACAAGCACTAACATTTTCTGCCATAAATCTTGATTGAGTACGGGCATGTTGGCCTTAGTCTTCCAATTATTTGATGCCCATCCATAGGCCCATTCCGTCGCCCCTTTCTTCACATATTCCGAATCAGTAAATAACAAAATCTCGTCCGCTCCACTTTCTTTGGCAAACACCAATGCTTCTATAACAGCAGTCATCTCCATACGATTGTTGGTAGTGCTCTTCTCAAAGCCTCCAAGCTCTCGAACCATCTTACCCTTCTCATTCTTATAACACACAATAGCACCATACCCTCCCAATCCAGGATTACCTCTCGATGAACCATCAGTAAATATCAAAGCCTTAGACATGCTCCTATTATTGCACAAATATTAAACGATATCCTCTATGCGTATACGGATGCTCTTACGACCCAAGAATGACGACCGCTCCACATTACCAACTATCGATAACTTATCTCTACCAATAGACTTATCAAAGAGTTCCTTCGGAGCGAAGAATGCTACCGCTTCTACCTCTCGATTAGAAGCATCCTTTAATATTATTTTGAGATGCTCCTTGGTCTTACCAAATGGTGACACCGAGATAACATCTGCTTCACTAATCAAAAACAGTGGCTTTGGATTACCTGTACCAAACGGCGCTAGCTTATCAATATCCCTCATAAACCCTTCATTGATATCGGCTACCGTAAGCACGTCATCTACCAAGCTCTCCAATCTCTCATCCACAATAGACAGCTTCTCATAAACCCTTGATAATTCATCTTCGAGTAAATGAATTGATTCGTAAGAAACAGAGAATCCTCCCGCTAGATGGTGCCCTCCATACTCAGTAAATATTCCAGGGCTCACAGAAGTCATGAGCTCAGTCACTGATATAGAACCAACAGACCTGCAAGAACCCTTCAGATTCTCTTGGACTCCATCGCGCCCCCAGAGGAACACCGGCTTCGATGCTTCTGATGCGAGAGTATTGGCAACGAGCCCAAGAAGTGATGGTTTCCAAGCAGGATCTCCAGCAACAATTATTTTATTTTGAAAGTATGGAGAATACTTTGCTTCAATATGCTTCTTAACCTCCTTCACCAAGAAAGCCGTCGTACCCTTTCGTTCTTTATTTACTTTCTCAAGCTTGTTGACCAACTCATCCGCTTCCTCCGCGCTACAGGTTGTGAGTAAATTAAATGCATCATAAGATACTCCCATTCGACTAGCAGCATTTATCCTCGGAGTAATCATAAACCCCACATCATCCTCAGTAATATTATTCTGATCAATCTTTAGCTTTTGAAATAATCTCCTTAATCCCACCCTCCGACTCTTGCGCAACACCTTGAGTCCATAAGTAGCCAAGACCCTATTCTCACCTATGAGAGGCACCATGTCAGAGAGTGTTGCGATACCAACCATATCCAAAAGCCACTTCTCCTCGCCATCTTTTAGTCCGAAACGGTCTGTTGCGAGTATTGCTTGGACGAGCTTGAATGCCACTCCCGCTCCACAAAGCATGGGGAAAGGATACTCTATCGAGAGCTTTGGATTCACTATGGCAAGTGCATTGGGCAAAACATCTGGAGCATTGTGATGATCTGTTATTATAACTTCGAGTCCTAGACGATTTGCGAATTCCACATTCTCGACCTCCGAAGTACCACAATCAACAGTAATAATGAGCTCTACCCCTTTCGCTTTAAGTGACGTGAGCGCTTCTTTGTTGAGTCCGAACCCTTCTTCACTCCTATCAGGTATATAATTTAAAAAATTTGAGAACCCAATTTTTTTGAAAAAGTCGTGGAGCACTACTCCTCCCGGTATCCCATCAGCATCATAATCAGAATAGATAGCAATCTTTTGATCCAGTTTGATTGCTTCAATTATTCGCTCTGAAGCAATCTTCATATCATGTATCAAAAACGGGTCGTGGAGATTGTTATCATAACCAATATTTAGAAATAGCTCCGCCTCTTTATTATCTAAAATGCCTCTTTGGAATAACAAGTTAGCGAGAACGCCAGAATAGTCGCTGAGCTTTGAAGCAGTAGCATTATCAATCCTTTCTCTCACACCGTAATGTTTCATCGCTTGATTATAGCACCTAATGAATTATCAAAAATGAACGTACCCCACGATCTTCAGGTGAGAGCGAGGGGTACGAACGGTTGGGATTCAGATGAGAGTGATAAGTCTGGAGAACACTCCGAACTCACGATGCAGATCGAGCTCAGAATACTCGATTTCCGTCGTTGCCTTATCGACCACAGCGAGAAGCACTTCTCCGTCATCACTTACGAAGGCGAAGTTCTCAATGTGTGAATCAGCAAGAGCGCTTGGTCGACCAGGACCCGCCCTGAAGAAATGCTGACAGCCTTTCTTGAAGGCAACCATCTCCTCGAAGACACTCTTCTCCATCGCAAGCCCTTTTTTCATAAGGCTGTCGGAAACGGTATCCGGGTCGATGAAGCTGACTTCCAGAAGATGAGTGATGACATCCTCAACGGATACCCTCGCCACCAAATCGCGGACTTGGAATCTTCTGGGTTTCTGGCCAGCGACAGTGAAACTGGCGAATCCAGTCTTAAAAAATTCAGTTGCTACCATAATGAAATCCCCCAAAAAATAGAAAAGTACCTGGGTCATCCAAGCTTATCATCTCTATTAGTTGCGGGACTGTGGGCACATAACACCAACAGTCCCGCAACCAAATCCTAGAAAGAACAAGGGTTAATTAATAACACATATTTTAATAAAAAGCAATAAGTACAGGCCCAGAGTCCTGCTAAAATAAGCTTATGAATGAATGCATATTTTGCAAGATTGTCTCTGGAGAGATACCTTCTAAGAAGATCTATGAGGATGATCACACCCTCGCCTTCCTCGATATAAGACCCGTCAATCCAGGTCATACCTTAGTGATACCAAAGGACCACTTCGAAAATATCTACACCCTACCTGACGAGACCTTGGCGAGACTTTCTCTAACTACCAAGAAAGTGGCCTTGGCGCTCAAAGACGCACTTGATGCTGACGGTATTAATCTAAATATGAATAACGAAGCAGGAGCGGGCCAAGTAATATTTCATGCGCATATCCACGTCATCCCAAGAAAGCCAAACGACGGTCTCACCCTCTGGCCCCAGAAGGACTACAAGGAAGGAGAAGCGGAATCAGTAGCTCAAAAAATAATAGAGAGCATAAAGGATTAAGTAATCTAAAACCAATCTGAGAGTCTCTTCCAGAAACCTTTTTGGGCTTCTGGTTTTTTTATTTCTTGAGTAGAAGCGAGTACTGCTTCAATACCAGGCAAAGTCTCAAGAGCGAGGAAATCAAGCATAGCCCCTCCTCCAGCTGAGACGAATGTGAACTTGTCCATAATATCCATCTTTTCAATTACAGCCACCACATCCCCTCCTCCAACAATAGACATGGCAGATGAGTTAGCAATTATCTTGGCGAGAGCTTCAGTACCAGCATTAAAGCCAGAATCATTTTTACCAAGTGGACCGTTCCAAAGTATGAAATGAGATTCATCCACAATCCCCTTTAGCATTTTGATGGCCTTATCCCCAATATCAACAATCTTCTCTCCGATACCAACTTCTGATGGAAGCTTTATAAACTTCTCACCCTTAAAGGTGGTAGTAACATCAACAGGAAGCATTAGCTTGGTCGATTGCAGTAATCTATGAAGCTCGCCTTGAGAGGCATTAGGTGATACCAAAGAATCTCCAACAAAGTAACCCTTATTCTTAAAGAAGTCATTCATAATAGCTCCAGCAACGAATACCAAATCAGCAAGATCTAAGAACTTATCAAGAAGTGGTACTTTGGTCTCGAACTTTGCTCCACCAAGTACCAATAGAAATGGCTTATGAGGATTGAAGGCTTGGCTTAGGTGTTCTATCTCTCTCGCGAATGCAGGACCAATAAATGATGGGAGTAGTTTTGGGAGACCGACGATTGACGCATGTTCTCTATGCGAGACAGAGAAAGCCTCGTTCACATATATATCTCCAAATGACGCCAAGTGCTTCGCGAATGATTCATCATTCGCCTTCTCTCCGTCCCATACTCGCAAGTTCTCAAACAAGATAACATCCCCGTCATTCATCCTAATAGACACATCTCTAGCTTCAGTAGAAAATATATCTTTAACAAAAAATAGCCTTGGGAATTCCTTCACCAAATAACGCGCAATTGGTTCTAAAGTCCCTCCCTCCTTCTCATCTATATGAGCCATAAGTATTACCTTTGCTCCAGATAGTGTTAACTCACGAATGGTAGGTATTGTACGCTTCAGCCTAAACTCACTCTTAACCACTCCATTCTCAAGCTCAACATTAAAGTCAACACGTACCAACACTCTTTTACCTTTAAGAGCGTCTTTGTTGTATGTAATATTTTTCATAAAGATTATTTTAGAAACAAAGCAATCTTATCAAAATGCTTCGGATTCAGACTTTCTCTACCAATAAGAAATCCAGAAACTCCTCCGTCTAATGAAATAGAAGATGCGTCGGAAACATCAACCGACCCTCCATAGACCACTCGCACATCATGAGCAATCTTATTGCTATACATCTCAGACAATACCTTTCTAATAAAAATCACAGACTCCGCAATATCTTCTACCTTCATCGCTCCTTTACTATGTGACCCGATAGCCCAAATAGGCTCATAAGCTATGACCACTTTCTTAATATCTGCTTTAGAGATTCCAGAAAGCGATGCGTGTAGCTCCCTTGATATGACCGCCCAATGCTCCCCATCATGATGACGCTCCTTCTCTCCGATGCAGATAACAGGAGACATCTTATTTTTGAGTACCAGATTCGCTTTAGTCGCGACCACTTCTCCAGTATCGCCCAGACTACGTCTCTCCGAATGACCGACAATCACATAATCCACTCCAACTGATTTAAGCATAGAAGCACCAACTTCTCCTGTGTGTGCACCTTCTTTAATATTCGATACGTCTTGCGCACCAATCTTTAGAGACCCTTTTTTAGAAAAGATAGAAAGAAAAGGAAATGGTGGGCATACCACCATTTCAATATTTTTGTTTGGTTTGATAGAAGAAATAATCTTTAGAGCCTCTTTGCTAGTCTTTGGGTTTTGCTTCCAGTTCCCGATTATTATTTTTTTCATAGAGCTTATTCTACCTCAAAATCCAAAACCAAGAAACCTTAATCAGACACCTCACCCCAACTTCCCACCTTCCACGAACCAGAAGAAGCGCCCACAAAGCTCGGTCCAACAAGATTCGGATCATAAACTACCGAAGACCCACCATCCACCCATATCTGCTTAGCCACAACGTCATTAGCCTGTGCTCCTCCTTGAATAGATACCTTACCATTTAATGCAACCAATATAACGGAGCCTGATCCTCCCTCGATATCTATCGCATTCCCGCTACCATTACCAGAGCAGGTACCACTATAAGGGCAAAGTGAATTGGAAATAGCCATCATGTAGCTCCCTGCTGTACCTGAGCCTCTAAAGTCAGATCCTCCTCCGACGAATATCCTACCGTCAGCAATAATTATGCCACCACTAGTCCCAGCTGATGAAGGTACCTTAATCTTACTTCCTCCCTCTAGATCAATATATCCAGTAACCCAAACTGGAGCGGTAATAGAAAGCGTAGCTCCTCCTCCCAAAGTTAAATTACCATTTATTTTGAGTGCTCCAGTTGTTGTGCTTATACCTCCTCCCAAAGTCAGGTTACCGTTATAAGTCCAACCTGCGCTCGCTAGATTCTTCCAACCTGTTATTTGGGTATCAGAGATTGGATATGTTGCTGGGGTTGGATTTGAACGTGATTCATCACAGTACTTAGAAGTACCACCGCTGTTATACATATAATTACTAGCAAAGCAGTAGCCCGTCCCATACAAAGTCGCGCTATCAATCTCATCTGCCCAAGCAAATCCAGTCCCTGCTGTACCGACTAACACTCTTTGGTACTGACTAGCACCACTTATTTTATTTGGAAGGCCACCTAAGAAAATATCAAAATAAGCGTCCCCTGTACTTGGTGATACAGTACTCCACGTACCTCCATTCGTACTATTCCACCCAGAACTAAGCTTTGCTACCCCATATGAGTAAGCATTGTTGGTCATGGCAGTAACATAATATTTAGCTGAACTAGCGGTACTGGAATCAAACACAATCCAATACTTAGTATTCGGAGTTAAGGTAAGCGATGGAGAAACATTTAAAGTAATATAGGTAAAATTAGTGGTCACTAGACTAGCGTTCAAAGTACCTGACCAAAGAGCGCTACCTCCTGGCGATCCAGCATTGTCAGATACTATGCGAACAGTCAAATTAGCTGGTGAACCAAACTTCTTCATATAAAGCCTTATAGCAGTCATCGGTAGACTTCCGGTCGTTACCTGAAAGCTCTGTGATGCATCCTGAGAAGAAGCATTAATACCAATACTCATTGTAAGAGGTGTTGTGCCATCGGCATAACCATTTGTTTGGTCAATATAGGCTGAAGCATTATTAGCTGCAACAGCAGAACCTGTTATATATGGTCCAGAAGAATCAGAAGTAATGCTTCCATTAGTGTAAACATCTCCAGTTATGTGAGCACCTCCTGTAAGCGATATTCCTCCTGTACCAGTCTGGAGAGCATACGGAAATCCGACTGATTGACCGGCTGAGAAAGTGCTTTGAGCAAGTCTCACGGTAGAACCATCAGCTCCAGTAGTCTTAATAGAAACAGACCCACTCGATGATGTGACAGTTGCCGAAGTAGATACCGGAGTCGCAAAAGGCAAGGTCATTGTAGAAGGTAAGGTTTTGTTAAGACTTAGTCTATACCAAGCGTCTTCATTCACAGAATCAGCAGCCATATATCCCTGCTTTGCTCTCAAAAGCTCTGTAACAGATCTAACTTGATTTGCTGTTGGAATAACGACCGCAGCAATGACAGTAACAGAAATGATTAGGAAAAATATCACAGTTAAGATTACTACCTGACCTCTATTTTTTGATGATTTTGTTTTCATTATTGAACGTATGATCCTCTAAGAACGGTCGTGCCATAATACTTTTCACTAATTCCAGGGGTTGAGGGTGGTCCAACAAGAGTCATCTCGAATTTAACTGCCTTGGATGTTGTTGTTGCGAGATAATAAAACCTAAGAGAAGACACGATAGTATCAGATATTGTAAGTGGACCAGTCTGTACATCATTATCGTCAATCATAATTCGATTATTCTGAATATAAAATCTAGAAGTTCTAGAACCAGATGAATCGGAGATATTTAACTTCAGTATTCCATTATCATTATTTAAAGAAGAGTTTACCAGATCTACTGACGAAGCTGCTCTTATCTCTCTTATTAGTTTATCTGTTGCAGTAATGGCCGAATTCTCAACATTTCTTGTTGCTTTTACCACGGCATTTGCGTTATAAAGCATAACAATCACATTAGTAATAACCACAACAAGAATAGAAAGTAGTGCGGTATAAGTGATAAGTTCAACCAATGAGAAACCTTTATTTGAATTTAAATTTTTCATTAGTTGTTAGCAATATTAAATAAATACACTTCGGCTGTTTTGGTTGTCGTTGCATGACTCTCTCTCCAAGAAACAGTCAAAACGGCCTTCCTGCTTCCGGTGTCCAGTGTTCCTCCTGAAGTTACAACATTAAAACTAGCATTCCTATAAACAGGATACAGTATGAAAGTAACATCGTATCGATTCTCAAGTAATGGAGCAGTGGTAGATGCGACCCACGAGGTACCGTTCCAATAGAGTCGGTAAGTTGTGTTATTACTTAGACTAGTAATGTTTCTGGTCCAACCAGAATCCCTAAGAAAGCCCAATACCTCTGCTTCTTCTTCAACGAGTGCGGTAGCTTTTAGATTACGAACATTATTAAGCGAATATCTAGCAACAAGACTGTAGATTGTAACCAGGGTAACAAGAGTTAAGCTGATTATCGAAGATGCGATAACCACCTCAACCAAACTTGCACCAGATTTTTTAGATTTTATATAAGACACTTCTGTTAATACTATTGTATCTCAGAAACACCTGTGGCGTAAATAATAATGCTTTTTGATGAACCATTTCGACTAACTGTGACAGTCCCAGTAGCAGATGGGGTACCTGTTAATTTATTGAAATAAAAAGAAGTTGATCTGTTAGATAAACTTAACGAAGAAATGTTAGCCCCAGAAAGCAGATTATAGCTTTCACTATGGGTGCCAGGGTATGTTGTGCCAGAATATATATAAACAGTAGTACTAGCAAACTTCACTCCGTGAGCCAATGCATCCTTAGAATCAATAGCCGCGCTTCTCGCTCTACTTATATAAGAAAGCACAATATTGGCATCCTTATCGAGTGAAGTATTATTACTTAGACGAGAAAACATAGAGACTGATATAGCAGTTAGTATGAATGAGATTGAAATCGTAATAATAATCTCTAGAGCTGAAAATCCTCTATTATTCATTAGATATTATTTAAAACTGTATACATAGGAGTAATCATAGATATAGCAAAGAATCCAACAGCAAGACCAATAAATACCATAAGTAGCGGTTCGATTACAGTAGAGAGGTTCTTGGTTCTTTGTTCTACTTCATTCTCATAATAATCCGCAACCTGTTTTAGCATAGAAGCTAGATTACCTGTCTCCTCACCTACCGAGATCATCTCAACGAAGAATGCTGGATACAACTTAGGATACCTACCAACCACTTCAGAGATTGGCTGACCCTTTTCTATCACAGCCTCTGTCTCACCAAGTATAAACTTATAATATGAATTCTGAATAACGTCTTTAGTAATTTCAGCAGATCTAACCACGGGCACACCAGCAGACAGTAGAGAAGAAAATGTTCTTGCGGTACGGGCTGTATTGGTCTCAATCGCGATTGGAGATATTAAAGGCATGTGGATTACAATCCAATCAAGAAATACCTGACCTCTTTTGGTCTTAAGAAACGTTGCAACAAGAATAACCAACCCCACAATAAGTCCAAGTGCGATAATAAAATGATTCTGAAGAAAATCGCTTGTGGCAATAATAATCTTGGTAGATGTTGGTAAGTCAGCATGTAAGTCAGCAAAAGTCTGAGTAAGCGAAGGCACAACATAAGTAAGCATCAGTATTCCAATACCAATCATCAAAGTAATAATGATTGCAGGATATATGAGCGCTCCTCTGACGCGCTTTACCAAGGCATAGTTTTTATCCAACTGATTACCAACAATTGAAAGAGACTCTGTCAAAGAACCACTCTCCTCGCCCGCTTTAACCATCGCGATAAACAATTGATTGAAAGTGTCAGGAAACGCCTCCATACCTTCATGAAATGGCTTACCTTCAGTAACGAATGCATTCAGTTTAACAAGAACTTCTTTTAGCTTCTTATTTTTAGCCTGCTTCTCCATTACCATAAGCGCTCTCGAAAGTGCGAGCCCAGCATTAAGCATGGCACTAAGATTGCGAGCAAAAAATATTTTCTCTGAAGTTTTAACCTTACTATGAAGAAACGGGATGTTTATTTCTAAACTCTTTTGTTCAACAATACTAACAGGTTCAAGGTTTTCCTTCTTCAAAATCTTGAAAAGCGCATACTTATCTGAAGCATCAAAACTTCTATCCCCGAAAGTGCCGTCTGGTGTTTTATAATTTACCTTGTATTTCATGCTACTCTGATATTACTCGCAAAACCTCCTCAATAGTCGTAAGCCCTTTCACTGCCTTTACTATTCCATCCTCAATCATAGTAAGCATCCCCTCTTTCTTCGCCTCCGCTTCTATATCATCAGATGTCCCTCCCCTCATGATTATCTCTCTTATTGTTGGTGTAACTTTGAGTACTTCATGAATACCAATTCGAGAGTGGAAACCGTCAGCATATTCTGCTGTTGGGTTTGGTTTCCAAAACGGCACCTTACTCCAGTCAGAATCTTTGGGCACAATGTTTTCCTCAATCAAAGTAGAAAGAACCTTCGAAACATCGACTTTCTTTGCCAATTCAGCCAATTCAGCCTTAGATAAAAAGTATTTATCCTTCGGCTTCTCGAGCCTTCTAACCAATCTCTGACCAATAACCACATTAAGTGTTGATACCAGGAGGAAGGTCTCGGCATGCATATCAAGAAGTCTTGGTATAGCACCTGCCGCGCTATTGGTGTGAAGAGTAGATAGTACCAAGTGACCAGTGAGTGCAGCATTAATAGCAAGACTTGCTGTCTCATTATCACGAATCTCCCCCACCATGATTACGTCCGGGTCCTGCCTCACAAGTGAGCGTAGACCATTAGCGAATGTGAATCCGATTTCAGGCTTTACTTGAGATTGATTTACCCTCTTCATTTGATACTCAATCGGATCTTCTACTGTTGAGATATTCACATCTGGCGTATTTAGAATATCTAAAAGTGTATAGAGAGTAGTGGTCTTACCGCTACCTGTTGGACCAGTTGTTAGTATCATGCCGGTTGTAAGCCTCGTTGCTTCATGAAGCCTCTCAAGTGACACACCATGAAATCCAAGCGACTCAAGTGAAAACCCAGAAACATTATCGCGAAGTAATCGCATAACAGTCTTCTCACCAAAGTATGTAGGGAGTATTGATACACGAAATGCCACCCTCTGACCATCCATATCAATCTTAAACCTACCGTCTTGCGGTAAACGTTTCTCATCTAGCTTGAGATTGGAAAGCACCTTTATTCTCGCGGTTATTCCTGCTCCAGCATTTTTCGGCAACACCATCGCATCATGAAGAAGACCGTCTATTCTATACCTAACAATCACCTCATTCTCATAAGGCTCAATATGAATATCAGAAGCATCTTGAAGTATTGCGTGTTTCAAAAGTGTATCCACGATACGCACCACAGGCAAATCTTCTGCCATCTTCTTCAAATCATCCTCGTTCTGATCTTCATCTTTACCTTCAGAAAGAGCAGTGATCTTGGCTGATTCCTTTTGAATCAAATCACCGAAATCGGCCTTGAGACTCTTTTGGTATTGCAAGAGTGAACTCTTCATAGACTCAGCAGATGTGAGTCTTGGCATTATCTTAAATCCGGTCTTTTTCTTTACGAAGTCTATTGCTTCTAGATCTGTGATATCAAGCATAGCAACCTCAAGATTCATACCATTCTTCTTATAAGCAATGATATTATGCTTGCGAGCAATAGGTTCTGGTATCAATGATAGGATATCAAAATCCAATTTAGTAGAAGCCAAATCAACAAACGGCATACCCAAAACATAAGCATTAGCCCTCCTCATATCATCTTCTGCAACCTTACCCATCGAAACAAGCATTTCAGCAAGACCAATACCTTTCTTTTCTGCGTCACTACGAGCAACGTCAACATCAGCTCTACTAACGAGACCTGAGTCCACCAAAAATTCTGCTAAATGCTTTTCATTAAGGATCATTGCGATTATTATAACAAAAACAAGACATATAAAATAGTAAAACTATCACCAACTGGTGATAGTTTTACTATTTCTAATTAAACTCTGATGGTTTGACATTCAACCTACACGAACCTGTCGAGGTAGCCACTTCCCCCGTAGGCTCAGAACATTTGAGAATATAATTCTCATCCTTCAACACGTTTGTTTGGGTCTTTGATGTTGGAGCAGTTGGATCAGTAACGTTAAACGAGAAGAATGTTTGTTTCTGATCTGAGAAGGTACATACGGTTGTGGTTGTTGATTTGAGGAACACACCTTGATTAACCCCGAAAGCATCCTTACCCCAACTAACCACGCAGGTACCTCCAGGATTAATGATTGGTGTAACCTTGAGATTTGGATTGAGTTCTACTGGACCCGCGTGTCCTCCGAGGTCTTGGTTTGGTCCATCATCCACTGGTGGTTCACATGTACCACTAACACATGTGCCATAGCAATAAGTAGTGTTAGCAGGGCACTGCCCTACGGGAGCATTACAACTTACCGATCCTCCTGTATCAACACACTGCCACACATAAAGCGGATCTCCGTTTATATTTGAAGTTAATGATACAGGTCCTCCTGTACCACGAGTACAACCAATATTATTAGATAATGGCATTCCTACAGTAACATCATTAGGAGATATAGTCGTAAGAGCACCATTACATGCTCCAACATGTAACTGATTACTCTCGACACATCCTCTAGAACTCTTATCCCACTCCTCACCATCAGGGCAGACAGGTATAATACAATCACCATTAGAATCTCGTGTGTAAGTATCAATAAACTCAGCGTAATCTTGGTTACCGGATATGTTTGGACACTGATCAACTATCGGAGTAATCGGCACACCAGTAGCAGTAGTTGCGCTCGGTGGTGGTGTTGGTAATGGATCTAAAGTATCTGCAATAATTTGCTGGATATAATTACTGTTAGGTGGCACACAGCTTTCTATGTTTGCATCATAGAAATAAGCAGCGATAATCTCCACATTATAAATCACATCTAATTTCTGATATTGAACCACAACATCGTAGCCACAGAATGTTAGAGGACATACTGAGTTATCTGGCTCACAAAGATTATTAGGATCACTCTCACAATTTGCTGGCTCGTTTGGGTCTGTTGGACAATACTTCTCGGTATGTCCACCGTCATACATGCAGAGTGAATTATCAATCTGACAGTTCTTGTTTGGATTATTTGCTTGACAGTCCAGAGTACTCTGACTATTCAAAGCTGTCTCATCGTTACAAAAATAGACGATACATCTAGGATCATTGCTTGTTATATCACAGTATTGGCAATGATTGTCAGCTTGGATACAGTTCATATTGTTATTTGCCGCCTGACATGCTGCTTTTGTTTGAAAGTTTAGTGCAGTCGATACTCCGCAATAATAAACAATACAGTCGGCATTGGTGCTGTCAGGAGTACAATACTCACAAGAACCATCTGATGGTATACAGTTCTTGTTTGGATTCTTTTCTTGGCAACCGGCGAGAGTATCGGTATTTAATGCCCCAGGACTGCCGCAATAATAAACAATACAGTCGGCATTGGTGCTGTCAGGAGTACACGCACAATCATTTGCGCTATCAGCACATGTACCGTCAGGACAGTAATACCTACCAGAATACGAACAATTAGACTCGGAGCAATTGCTTGAGCAATTTAAATCATCGCACCTAGACTCTCCAAAGCTACATGGACAGCTTGCATAGCTAAATGCACAACTACCATCATCAGGACAGGTAATCATGCTCTGATCTTCACATGTAGATTGGGCACACTCAAGACTACTACCAACACAGCTACCGTCATTACAGCTCACATAATTACATGACGTATAATCATCGTAATCATAATTGCAAGCATAAGGATCATTGCAAGCAAAAACGTTCGAAACAAAAACTAAAGAAGTGATTAGAACAAAAAAACTGAGAATATAAAATATGTATTTTTTGTTCATTACTTATTTTTTAGGATTATAACTCTGGTGCTGGTAGCAGAAATGGAATCTGGTGTTATCTGCTTGATAGAAATAACTTTAAAATTAGTGACGGGCTTAATAGTTAAAGAGTTGTTTATCTTTTCTTTGATTGTAATCGGCGTTAAGGTATCGGTCTTTAACGACTTCATTATTTGAGCCTTTAAAATCTCTGCCTGATGGCTGTCATTATTTAGAATAGCAACCTTTTGTAATACCAAGTATGCCAATGAATAATCAGGTTTGATTGCAATTGCCTTGTTAGCCAAATCACTTGCTTCTGCCAATACAGAAGCTCTTCTGCTTGGAGAAACATTGAAATACTTACCAACGAGTGCTGAAGCCTTGCCCGTAAGTGACAAAAGCATTTGAGGATTAATACCTATTGATTGGGAGAAGTACTTATCAGCCTCATCAAAGTTGTTATTCATTAAAGCATCTAACCCAAGCATTTCATAAACACTAGCCTTCGCCAGGATATCATGACTCGTGCCAACTAGATTTAATGATTGAGTAACCGCCAGATCGGTCTTTTTATCGAAGAAATTCTGTCTAATCTCTGCTACCCTAGCGACACTATCAGCTGGATTTATTCGTAGAGCATTAACAACCAAAGATCTTGAGAGGCTAAATTCACCAATATTTTGATAGAGATTCGCTAACTCACTCCAAGACCTAGAGTCGTTGTTATCTAGACTCAAAGCCTTTTGGTAAGAATTCAATGCAAGTTTTGTTGCATTAGACATTAAGTAATATCTCCCCTGTTGTCTCAATGTTTCTGGATCATCTGGATAATTACTGAGGGTTTTATTTATCAGTGCTATTGCTTTATTTTTCCATACTGGATTGCCTGTGATAGTGGATTCGCTAAGATAAGCTCCAACCAATAAATGTACGGCGTCCAGATCATTAGGTCTGCGAGACACAACTTGCTCAGCCATGGTGATAACATCAGCAAAATTACCAGATGTTAAATCTAAAGATAATTTGACGTAATCAGGAGTCTTAACGTAAGAAAGTAATAAAGCAACGCCAATAGAAGCAAAGAATGCTAAAGCGGATACAAATTCAGTCGAACGCTCCTCCGAAAAATTCTTTACTCTTGGTAACCTTAACTTCATATTAATTAATTTCTTTTGATTTCCAGTTTAATCTACACACTCCATTATCTGTGGTAGACGGAGTCAGACCATCAATCTCTCCACAAACCATTTGATAAGGTATATCGTTGTTTACGTTATTTATTACTGTGGATGTCGGTGACGCATCATCGCCAGGTTTGAATTCTAGTGATATGTTTGGTGCTGTAAACTTACAGAGTGTGTACTGATCATAAGAATTAAAGTCATTCCCCCACTCAATCACACAACTATCGCCCTTATCAACGATTGGAGGTCTTGCTGTCAGTCTTCCTCTTAGCTTCACCGGCCCATTTAGAGCTGGGATATTTGAATTTATCTTAAATGGAGTGTACTTAGCTGTATCATTACACTTACTTTGATCAGAGTTAGTCATGCACGAACCAGTGGCGTCACAATAAAACTGTCCTGCACCACATCCTCCTGTACTATCACTCGGCTCCACCACGATATGTCGCACAGCATTACCGGTTCCACTACATGCTCCAGCAGTGTACTTAACAGAATAATTGATAACATAAGTACCAGGAGCAGTTGGTACACGTAGTGGTCCCGCCATAAACATAGCTCCCACAGGGTACCATCCATGTCCTCCAGTTCTACCCACAGACCAGCTTCCTCCCACAGGTTTAGCATTTACTGTCTGATTTTGGAATGTAACAGTAAGAGAATCTATTTCCGCAGGTGTGTTTTCACATGCGTTATATGATACCGCTCCACTTGTATATAGAAGCACTCCAGGACCAAATCTTTCATAATCAAATGGGGTAGAGATACTAGTGAAGCTCACACCAGCTGATTCACATCCAGCAAGAGTTGAAAGCGGTATTGATGATGCTAAGAGTACTCCAACAATAGCCATCATGCCTTGCTTTCGACTAATCCTGCTTTTTACCATGAGTATCAGTATAAGTATCATGATAATAGCAAGCACTATAAGCCCTGATACTATAATATAGTATGGTACCGACTGAACACTCTCATCATAAGGCATTGCCGCTTTGGTCTTATAATCTAGACTCAATTCCTTTGAATAATCCAATATCTGCTTACCAAAGTCATCGGTCACAACCATGTGTAACCTGAGAGCCTTCGAAGCCACCTTTGCGAAATAATCTTTCTGAATGAACGTATCACCCAAAATATTGAAATCCTCTTCACTCCCAGCAACCAACTCATTTCTTTCGTTATAAATCTGAATACTTACTTTACCCTTAGGAGAATCCTCAGGCTTACTGCCCGCCAATAGAGCACCTATATCTGGCGCCCTTCCAGTCAAATCAACAGCCAAACTAAACTTATCATTAACATTTAGAACACCGTTGCTTACATTGGCACTGTGCACAACAGCAATATTACCTCCTACTATATACCTAGCACCTATACGAGATTCTAGTTGTGAACCAGACTCATCTTTGAGTACAAGCTCAGCGAAATATATGCCAGGAACATACGACTGATCAGGTAAATCAATCTTAAATGAAGAGGTTTTGCCTTTAGCAAGGGTAATTTTAGTGAGTTCTTTCGATACTGCGTATTTTGCGTCATTTTGCCTATAACTACTCAAGACCGGAGTAATAACAACATCTTTACCTGAAGTGTTCTTGAGTGAGAGGTTTAGAGCAATACTCTTTGGATCCTTGTCACTATATATAGTAGGACCGTCTCCTAAACCGAATTTCTTACCATTAGAAAGCAAAAGTGAGGCATCAGTGATAGAAACAATCTTAGAATTACCTGAAATTGTGAAATAATCACTGTCTCCCCAAGCAATCAACCTCCCATCTGAAGCAAGTACCGCAATCTCAACCCCAAGGTTCTTGCCACTCAAGAAATCTGGTATTTTATATTCAAAATTAAGGGTTTTTGACTGGCCTTTTGCTAGGTAGAAAGCTCCCTGTCTAGCTGAAACATCCAAAAAAGTCCCCGCAAACTTATAACCAGCTGCTGGTTCGCTATAATTTGCTCCTATCTGTACCCTAAATGAGAGACCATCTATATCGTGATTGTCTCTGTTTGTTACCACAAAGCTACCACCAATCGTATCTCCCTTAGAATATTGACTAGAAGAAACCCTAACATTAGATACAGAAATACTTAAAACTGGCTTGATTGAGTCTGTTGATTCAGCCCCATAAACAGTATTAATAGATAGACCAAAACAAACAGAGGTAACCAATAAGAATGTGCTAAATAGATATTTTAACTTCATGATGAACTTTGGAAATAAATAGTATGCTACGTCAATTATTGTATCACACATCTCAAAGTTTCAATCAAGTCAACAGTGCATAACTTATAATATATAGACGGCTCGATGCCCTGTGCATAACTATTGGACATCCGATGTCCAATAGTTATGCACCTTGCCGAGTACCGATTTACATGATATTATTGTGTGGCAGAAAGAGTTCGCTTCGAGGCGAGCTTTATTTTTTACAAGACAATTGAATAAGACCATGTTTGACCTAAAAGTTATACATTCAGTCCTCGCTCAGCTAGAAGAAGAGCGTGGCATCCCAAAAGAAAAAATAATTGAAGCAATTGAAGCTTCGCTCGCAACCGCCTATAAGAAAGAATATGGAAAGCGCGGTCAGATTGTGCGTGCATCATTTGATATCAATACCGGCAAGACCGACTTCTACCAAATCAAAACCGTTGTAGACCCAACTCAAGTAATCATGGAGGGCGAAGAGCCTGCAGAAGATGACGAGAGGACACGTTTCAACCCAGAACACCACATGCTTCTAGAAGACGCCCGCAAAATGAAGAAGGGAGTAGTTGTTGAAGATGAGATGATTTTCCCACTTGAACCTAAGAGCGACTTCGGTCGTATCGCAGCCCAAACAGCTAAACAAGTCATAATCCAAAAGATTAGAGAGGCAGAGAAGGTTTCTGTGTTTGGTGAGTTCGGTGAAAAGGAAGGATCTATTGTTACGGGACAAGTTCAGAGAATAGAACGAGGAAACGTCTATTTCGATATGGGACGTGCTTCTGGAATACTTCCTTACGAAGAACAAATCCCAGGAGAGAGATATAGACAAGGAGAGAAGGTACGCATGTACCTTACTAAAGTAGAGGAGACTCCAAGAGGAGTGTTTCTTCGACTATCTCGTGCTCATCCACAATTTCTAGAGAAGCTTTTTGAATCAGAAGTACCAGAAATTGTTGCTGGCACAGTAACAATACGAGCAATCGCTCGTGAAGCAGGTAGCCGTTCTAAGGTTGCTGTATTCTCAAGCGACTCTCATATTGATCCAATTGGATCCATGGTAGGTCAAAGAGGGGTAAGAGTTTCTACCGTCATGAGTGAGCTTGGAGGTGAGAAGATAGATATAATAGAGTGGTCAGATGATCTCGCTAAATTCGTAGAAGATTCTCTATCACCTGCTCGTGTTGAGAGTGTTGAAGTAGATAGCGACACAAACACAGCAACAGTCACAGTATCAGAAGACCAGCAGTCACTTGCTATCGGACGAGGAGGACAGAACGTACGCCTTGCAGCAAAGCTCACAGGATTTAGAATTGATATCAAATCTTCAGGAGCTCCAACACCAAAACCAGAAGAGACCGAAACAAAGGTAGAGGAAGAATCTTCAGAAGAATCAGCTGAGTAAATTAAAAACTAAAATCATCACCATGAACTATTGGCACGATGTTGAGGCAGGTAATAAAGATGAGCTAAACGTAATCATCGAAATACCAAAGGGCTCAAAAAACAAATACGAGATAGATAAAAAGACTGGACTAATAGCGCTTGATCGCGCTTCACACAGCGCACAGGATTATCCATTTGATTATGGATTCGTACCTCAGACCCTTTGGGATGATGGAGACGCACTGGATGTTGTACTTCTGACTACTTATCCGCTCTTCCCAGGCATATTAGTAAAGTCTAGACCAGTAGCTCTCATGCACATGGTAGACAATGGCGAAGCAGATGAGAAAGTGATCGCGGTCCCTGTAGATGATCCTCGATGGGATAACGTACATGACCTCGAGGATATAAATCCTCACACAATAAAAGAGATTGAGCACTTCTTCTTAACATATAAGAACATCCAGAAGAAAGTGGTCACTATATCTGGATTCGAAGGCAAAGAATCAATAGAAAACGCCTTCAATCACTCAAGGGAACTATACAAACAAAAATTCAATCAATAGAAACAAAACCGCCGACATTCTCGGCGGTTTTGTTTTGGCATAGTAGACACATCGCGGTATAATATATAGTATGAAAATATCTAAAGTTAAATATATTTTATTCTCTACTATAATTTTACTACCTATCTACTCACACGCCTCAACAAGCACGAGTACCAAGCCGTTCGCATCTTCACTCCAAACAGAACGGCTAAAGGTCCAAACTGAAACCAAAAAATCAATAACAGAATCTAAGGTAGGAACAAAAATCAAACTGGATTTAAATCATCGAACCAAAATCAAGAGATCTCTAGCATCAGTATTCAGCAAGATGCTCGGATCTATAAGTAGAATAGGTCAACTAGATAAACAAATCCAAAACGCAATAACAATAGAACAAAAGAACGGCACTGATGTTAGCAACATCATGTCGCTACTAAAGACCGCTCGCCAAACTCTTGATACTTCAAGAATAGACATGGACGCAATGAATGCAGGAATTGGAAGTGCGGTAGATGGAGGGTTAGTATCAAAGGAGGCTGTAATAGAGGAAGTCACAAAGACTCGAGCACTCTTAGATAATGCGGTTGAAGCTTACAAGAAAGTGGTAGAGGCACTGCCACAAAAATAAATTTATGGAAATAACAAACAACCCTGATGCATTAAATAAAATGCCTTCCGCCCCACAAGAGGCACCGAAGCAAGCAGAGCCAATCTCAATTCCAATCCAAAACAAGAAAAGAAAGTTTCCGAAAATAATTTTGATTATTTTATTCTTGGCCATATGTGCCTATATCGGTTTTATATACCTCAAACCATATCTAAACAACGTCATACCAAATCAAACAACCAAGCCGACCCCAAACAGAACAAGCATTAAAGAGACACTCAAAAAGAATTTGGATGAAATCGGAAACACAGATATAAAAGTTGAACTAGATAATCTAGACCAATCATTCTCAAAGTAATAATCGAAGCCCAGGACTACATGTTCTGGGCTTTTGTGTTTTCTCAAAATTTATGTATTATGCACTCCTACGAAGAGCAATAAATAAACAAAATGCATACAGTAAAATCATTAGAAAAGAAGGAAGGTTCAATAGTAGAAATCAAAGTAGAGATAGCAAGTGAGACTATAGAAGCCAACTGGGATAAGGCAGTCAAATCAATTGGCGAGCATGCGAAGCTTGATGGGTTTAGACCAGGCCATGTACCAGAAAAGATTTTGGTCGAGAAAGTCGGTGAGATGGTGATATTAGAAGAAGCAGCCCAACTTGCGATAGGCGACGTCTATACCAAAGTAGTAATCGAAAACAATCTCAAGATTCTCGGTAATCCAAAAATCGTAATAACCAAAATTGCTCGTAATGCTCCTGTCGAAGTAACAATCCAAACTACTGTTGTGCCAGAAATAAAACTTCCTGACTATAAGAAAATTGCATCAAAGGCAATGGATAAAAAAATCGACACTGAAGTTACTGACAAGGATGTTGATCAGGTGTTTGAAGAACTAAAGAACCATCGCAAGCAAGCAGAAGGAATAGAGAATCCAGAAATAGATGATGAGTTCGCTAAGAAGCTTGGAGACTTTAAGAGTGTTGATGAGCTCCGAGCAAAGGTCAAAGAAAATCTCAAAAACGAAAAGGAGTACAAGGCCCGAGAGACTAGAAGAATAGAGACTCTAGAAGCAATACGAAAAGATTCAAAAATAGACGTACCAGAAATTCTAATTGAGAATGAGCTCGAGAGAATGATGAACGAGTTCTCACATAGACTAGGTCAGATGGGAGCCACACTCGAGCAGTACAGAAAGGATACAGGTAAGACCGAAGAAGGCATGAAAGAAGAATGGAAGGAGAAAGCAAAGGAGAGAGCAGAGAGCGAACTTATACTTCTTGAGATTGCTCGCGCCGAAAAGTTAGAACCAAAAAAGGAAGACATCGAGCATGAAGCGAAGCACATGATCGAACACTACCCAGGTTCTCCAGAAGATAGGATATACGGTTTCGTAGAAGAAGTGTTGACCAAGGAGGAAGTATTCAAGTTTCTCGAAACACAGGCAAAGTAAGGTTATTTTCTGAATAACACGCCATGAAACAAAACAGACTGCGAAACGCGCAGTCTGTTTTGTTTTGTAGATGAGTAGTGGGTGACAGACAGCTTTCTCAGGTACAAGTTTGTTCGGGCACGCATAAAATTCTACTGATTTTTTGCTCCGTCTCGGCTACCCGCCTGCGAAGCCCCTCAAAACTTGTACCCTCAACACTGTCCCAATTCGATATAAAATTTCGCCGAGCGGTACATGTTTTCTGAAGCATTTCGGAACACGACGGTGTGAGAACTAGCTGAAAATTTAGCAAAATTTTACAGCGTGCTGAAGAAAGTATGTACCCGAAAAACAATCTGTCTAAATTAAGAGGACTTTCGCGCAAGCTACGATCGCTGCTGTTTCGGCACGGAGAGTAGTGTCACCAAGTTTTGCAATCAAAATATTTTTCTCTCTAATTAGTGCGAGCTCACTTTCACTCCACCCACCTTCGGGACCAATAAGAAAGCTTGGAGTTGAGAGCTTCGAGCTTGAAGCTTCAAGGCTTCCTCCAGATATATCGAAAGCGATAATATCAGAAAAGTTTTGGAGTGCAGTTTCGAGATCAATAGTTTCTGAAAGCATCGGCACGTCTCCTCGCCCACACTGCTCACTCGCTTCTACGATTATCTTTCGAAGTCTCTCGGTATTTAAATTCTTGACTAGAGTACGTTCTGTTACTATCGGCACAATCTCGCTTACTCCAAGCTCCACCGCTTTCTCTACCACAAGCTCAAAGTTTTCTTTTTTGATAACCGACATTAGTAGAGTAACCTTCTGCTTAGGGATAAAATTTTTGGACTTCGAAATAAATCTAAAACTCGCTTCTTTCTTAGAAATAAAATCTACTTCGTATAAATAATCAAAACCATCTGCTTCGCTAGTAGGTTGGTTAAAAAATATTACCCTATCTCCAGTTCCCAATCTAAAAACATCTCGAAGTTGGTGAAGCAACTTCTCATCAAATATTGAAACTGTCTCTCTACCCAAATCCTCCTCAACAAAAAATCTATGAAGTCTCATTAGCAATAATTAATATTTAATCCCTCGCAATGAGATTATACTAAATAATTGACTTTAGCTAGTTTATGACTAATATCAGTTCTGATGAAAGCACAAACTCTGTTCACCGTTCTTTTCGCCGTCATCTTCACCCTCACATCCTCTCCCTGCTTCGCAGGGGTCAAGGATGTTTGGATTGTCGATACAATCTACTTCTACAATGCGGATGACCATCCGCCAGCTCTCCCCTACCTCTCAATCTCCTTCGTTGGCATCAACGAGAAAGACAAAGGGAAGGTGGATGAAATTTACGCCAAGATCAACAAAGCAATGGTTGATGCGGGCGGTGTCAAGACTGAGGCTGACTATGGGAAACTCTTTCACACCTTATGTGATCAGCTACCCAAAATCCTCGGGATTCCAAGTCAAAAGGGTGTTACAATCAGGTTCCCGTCGCTCAACAAAAATGTTTTGCAATTGAAGGAACCGCAGTAGATGGTGGTATCAAATCATGGCAGACGAGTTCGATCCTCGCCTGCTATTTTTATTTTCTAAAACTTTTCTTTACTAACTTCTCGTACTCTTTAGTTGTGATGAGGGTCTTTATATCAACTCGGTCAACAAACATCACTCCATTCAAATGATCAAACTCATGTTGAAAGATGCGCGCAGGGAACCCTTCAAAAGTAACTCGTACATTCTCCCCTTCTCGAGTCGTGAAGGCAACATCAACTGACTCGAACCTTCTGACCATTCCTCTTATATGCGGAAGAGATAGACATCCTTCATAACCATTCACTGTCTTCTTAGATGTTGAGATTATTTTGGGATTGATTATTGCTATTGGACCAAGCTTCGGCACATTCTTATACCTCTTACCTGCTCTACTCCAGAGAATAAATAATCTCTGCGAAACTCCAACCTGAGGTGAAGCAATACCTACTCCAGCGCTCTTATCGCAAGTCCGAATCAAATCGTCTATGAAACTTTGAAACTTCTTTGTTCTAATCAGAGACTTCGAAACGGCTTTAGCCTTCTTACGAAGTATTGGATCCCCTAGTTCTACTATCTTTAGTTTGTTCGCCATAAGCGCACTATACACCTCTCCCAACCGATAATCCACCCTTTCCTTAATAAGGAGAGGGTCGTGGTCTTCTACGGGGTGAGGTTACTACACACCTCCCTGCTCCGCACCCCTCAAGCGAAGTGCTGATTCACTCCATTCCAACTTAACTCGAATATCATCTTCATAAGGCCGTGAATGGTGGGGTCTTCAATAATCACACCTGTTAACCTATCTTTACCGAGATTGATTATTGAGACGTTTTTCTCCCCATATATAGTAATCTCTGATTTGAATGGAAACTTTTCTCTAGGCATGAAACGAACATTTGGCATTATATCTTCCCTAAAGTCGGCATATGCTCTATCAATAAAGGTCTTATCCATCTCATGGTCAGGAAATATCCCCCTCGAGCTTATACCCTTCTGATTTTTGGTTTTTATATAATTTTGAAAGAAATTTTGTGGCAACAGCTCCTCAACCTCCCGAACATTAGCCCAAGCTAGCATTTCATAGGGCTTTGAGACGTTTACGTGAGTAGCATAGATCTCAAGCACTCCATCTATCCCCTCATAGTAAGTGACTTTGGGCTTATCTGCGACTGAGAATAGCCCTTCTAAATCAGGAAGTAGTCTTTGAGCCGACTCAATCTCATCTTGGACCAGTGAAAGCTTCATCTTAGCACTCCTGACCAGCCTACTTGGACTCTCGAGCTGATAAAATTGCTTATTTCTCCTCTCTACCTGATTAACCAACCCCTTTATACTCATCTGGTCTAGGAGCATATATATAGTACTGCGATTGAGTCCAGTATACTCCGCTATTCGGGATGGATATGCCCCTCCGAGCTCGAGGAGAGCTGTATATATGGCCGATTCTTTATCAGAAAGACCTGACTTCTCGAGCTTTTTTTGTATATTTTCGTGTTGAATTGCCATATATATAGTCTATTTCGGTAGCCAAATTTTGTCAATTTTTACTAACAAAATTACTAAATTCTTAAAATATCTAATATTCTATTACTTTTTTAACTATCTGTCCTCCTTTTTTCACAACAGATATTGACTATATATAATAATTCTTGCAGAAAAGAGTAATGGTGCTCTTTAAAACAAAGAAGATACTATGAAAAAAGTAAAAGTTCTGATTATTGATTTGAACATTGGTAAACGTTTTGCTGATTTTCTCAATGTTTTTGCAGAGGTTGAAGCAATAATTCCACCACAGGAACACCTCTTCGTCTTTGAGAAAGTAAAAGATTTCATTACATCTTCGGATGCTTATGCAGTCTTTCTTGATCTTTCTGATGAATTTGGATTCAGTGTCAATGAATTACTTCCTTACTGTTCTGGAAAGGAAATTTTTGACACCGCAACTTATCCAGATTATACGCATAAAGAGCTAGATCCATGGCAACTCAAATTCCCACGCGGACCACTAGGTATAAGTGCCACAGACTTACTGTTTACAATGGAAATGTTTCAATTCGCACACATTAATGCCGAGCACATAGATGAAGCTCGTCATAATGTAAAAATGGAATTATTGACCCTAATCCACGGTATTTATTTGAGGTTTATTGCTGGAAAAAGATAATTATAATTTGTGTCTTGCCGGTTTCGCTCTGCGAAACCGGCTTTCTTTTCTTTGTACTATATTTTTCCTTTTGCTATATTTTTACCATATACCGCATACCACCCCTCCCTCTATAACTCTTGATACTATATACCTGATACTATATACTCTCCCCATGAGTTACCTAATCCCAACAGT
>CAZCQK010000002.1:0-6627 GCA_964500855.1 uncultured Candidatus Saccharibacteria bacterium | reverse complement strand
GCCTATGACATATATTCACGACTTCTAAAGGAAAACATCATATTCCTAGGAGGACCAATAGATGACGCGGTAGCGAACACCATAATCGCCCAACTCCTCTTCCTCCAAGCCGAGGACCCAAAGAAAGACATTACCCTCTACGTAAACAGCCCTGGAGGCCACGTTACCGCGGGACTTGCCATAATAGACACAATGAATAACATCAAAAACGATGTTTCTACTGTATGTGTTGGTCTTGCGGCTTCTATGGGAGCTGTAATACTCGCTTCTGGAGCCAAGGGTAAGCGCTATGCCCTACCAAATAGCGAGATTATGATCCACCAGCCACACGGCGGAGCCGAGGGTCAGGCATCAGACATCGAGATAAGTGCCAAGAGAATCCTCAAAAACCGCGATATATTGAACAAAATCCTAGCAAAATCAACAGGTCAAAGTCTCTCAAAGATAGAAAAGGACGTGGATAGAGACTTCTTCCTCCAGTCAGATGAGGCCAAGAAGTATGGAATCATAGACAAGGTCCTCTAAGATAGATAATTTCTCAAACTAGCACTTGTCAGAAGTGCTAGTTTTGTTGTGTGCTTATGAGTGACTTTTATCGCTGTTTGATGTATAGTGCATACATTAGTATTTAATCAGTATTCGTTTCCTGACATCTCGCCCTTACCTTGACCGACCTGTTTGTACCCAAACTCAAGATTCACATGTATTCAATTTCAAAAGTTAAGTGGAATAGTAGATATTTGGAAGCGGATTAATCGCTTATGTCGTTAAAATTAGTGTTCGCCCTTCTCGCGGCAAGTGGTGTCGCAGGAATAGCCCTTGGCTACGTCTTGCGTATGCTCTTTGCCTTGAGCAAGAAGAACAGTGTTGAGCATGATCTAAAGCAGAGAATGCTTCAGGCAGAAGAGGGTGCAAAAAAAATCACACTCCGTGCTGAAGAAGAAGCTGCTGAGATCCTCAAAACTGTTAGAGAGGAGTTGAAGGAGAAAGAGGAGAAGCTGAAGAGAACAGAAGATAGACTTGTTGCGAAGGAAGGCCTTCTAGATAAGCGTCAAGCAGATATAGATAGAGAGGTCGAAGCAATGAAGCAAAGGATTCAAGAGCTTCGAGATAAGAAAGATAGAATAGATAATATAGAGAACGAGAAAAATCTAGAACTCCAAAAGATTGCTAGATTGTCAGAAGAAGAGGCAAAAGATTCTCTACTCACATCAGTAGAGAAAAAGTATGAAGAAGATCTAATTGTACGTATGCGCAAGCTTGAGACTTCAGCAACAGAGACTCTAGAGAGAAAGGCTCGAGAGATTCTCACAAGCTCAGTCCAGAGGCTCGCAAACTCAGTTAGCCCAGATATATTCACAACATCAGTAACAATCCCATCTGATGAAATAAAGGGTAAGATAATCGGTAAAGAAGGCCGAAATATCAAGTCTTTTGAGCGTGAAGCAGGAGTAGAAGTAATAGTAGATGATACTCCGGGCGCAATAACAATCTCATGTTTTGATCCTGTGCGTCGTGCCGTGGCTCGTGTAGCTCTCGAGAACTTAATACTCGACGGACGAATCCAACCAGCAAAGATTGAGAAGGAAATAGAGAAAGCAAAAAACGAGATTGGTAAAATAATCAAAGAGAAGGGTGAACAAGCTGCACTTGAATGTGGAGTGTTCAACCTAGATCCAAGAATCCTCGCAATACTCGGACGACTCTACTTCAGAACAAGCTACGGCCAAAACGTTCTCCAACACTCAATCGAGATGACTCATATCGCAGGTATGATTGCTGAGGAGCTCGGTGCTGACGTCGCAGTAGCTAAAGCAGGAGCATTGGTCCACGATATCGGTAAAGCATTAGATCATGAGGTACAAGGTACTCACGTAGAAATCGGAAGAAGAATTCTCCAGAAGTTTGGTGCAGCTGAAGCAATAGTTAAAGCAATGGAAGCTCATCACGAAGAGTATCCATACGAAACACTAGAAAGCAGGATAGTCCAAGCTGCTGATGCAATCTCAGGAAGTCGTCCAGGAGCAAGACGTGATAGCGTAGAAAATTACATAAAACGACTCACAGATCTAGAAGCAATCGCAAATGGATTTAAGGGAGTTGATAAGTCTTACGCTCTCCAAGCTGGTCGTGAGATACGAGTATTCGTAAGACCAGGCGAAGTCAGTGACTTAGAATCACATGAGATAGCGCGAGATATAGCAAAAAAGATTGAAGAAGAACTAAAGTATCCAGGAGAAATCAGAGTAACAGTGATAAGAGAAAACCGTATTGTTGAAATTGCACGATAATAAATAAGTATCGTCAATCTGTTGCCTCAAAAAATCATTAGTATATAATTGTTTTCGAAAGAGAGATGGTCGTTTACTAATATTTACTAACGCAAACGCAAAAAAATGAACAAGCAATCAATAGTTGAAGCAGTTTACGGAGTACTTGGCACAACAAAGGTTCAGGCTGAGTCAGTCGTAGACACTGTTATTGAAACAGTGGTTAAGGGTCTTAAGAAGGGAGAGGAAGTTTCAATCGCAGGTCTTGGTATCTTCTCTGTGAAGCACCGAGCTTCAAGAACAGCAAGAAACCCTCGAACAGGTGAAACTGTAAAGGTTCCTGCTACTAAGGTTCCAAAGTTCAGAGCTGCTAAGGCTTTGAAGGATGCGGTAAAGTAATCGCACTATCCAAACAAAGGGCCCCATGAGGGGCCCTTTGTTTTATTTATCTTCCAACACTTCCTTGAGAGCCTGTCTTAGCTCCTCCAACTCCTCCTTACTACTTGCTATAGCAGGCACGCTCTCATGTACTGGCTCAACTGCCTCGTTATGATCTAAACCTGAATCACCTATTGGATTTTCTAACATTTGGTGCGGGCACAGGGAATCGAACCCTGGTCTACTGCTTGGAAGGCAGTCATTCTACCACTAAACCATGCCCGCAAGAGAACTTGTGGCATGTACTATATCAAAGAGATTACTTATTTACAATGCCAAAATTAGCAACTACATATACTTATCCTATATAATATAGCGACATGAAAGAAGTAATCATTAGCATTTTATCCTCCATTCTCGGACTTACACTATCTTTTCTTGGGTGGAATGAAGCACCACAACCCCTACCACAAGAAGTAGCAACAACTACTCCAAAAGTTACCCCTCCTGATATCAAGACCTCCCCTATTTCTATCAAACCTCAAATCCAATTACCCAAATCAGTCAAATCAGAGCCCAAAGTAAAAACAAGCACTTCACAGTCTAACGAACCCATAGCAACCACGACTAATTCATCTCAAACCAACATATCAGCAACAGCAGTAACAAGCACAAAACAAAATCCCTCTGGTGAAGATAGACTGAAACAGGCCACAATAAACATTCTCTGCACCCTAAAGTCAGGTAATCAAATAGCTTACTTCTCAGGAAGCGGTGTGGTAATAGACCCAAGTGGTGTAATTCTTACCAACGCCCATGTCGCAGAACATGTGCTTCTCGAACAGGCTGGGAGAGAATCTTGCTCCATAAGAACTGGTTCTCCCGCAGTAGAGAGCTATAAGGCAATAGTGATATTCTTGCCTGATGCATGGATAGAGAGCAATAAATTCAACATAGGTATGCAAGCCATAACAGGCACAGGAGAGAATGACTACGCATTCCTAGCGCTAACCTCTAGAACCTCAAGGTCAGCTCCGGACGTACCTCTGCCGTTTATACCAATCAACGCATCATCGCCAAATACCGGCAGTAGCATAATAATGGCAGGCTACCCACTATTATCAAACAGCGTTTCGCTTCTTAATAACGGATTATATCTTCTCACTTCCCCATCAATAATAAATAGCATAGCAGGATTTGATGGTAGATCTACTGACGTAATAGATACTACGCCAAGTAGCCTTGCTGAGCACGGATCATCAGGAGGAGCTATTGTTGATAGTGGTTATAACCTAATAGGTATCATAGATTCCACAGTAATAGATCCAGTAACAGGCCATAATGCAATACAGGGCATAACCACTTCTTACATCAAGAGATCCTTAGAAAACAAAGGTAAGAGTATAAATCTGCTTATCGAAAACGCAAAAGAAGAGTCAGACGCCTTCAAGACCAAAATCAATTCTCTATCTTCGATGCTCTAGCTTTGATAATTGATACTGCCATATCAAAATCATCCTCCTTAGCCATCTTGTTGCGCTTCTCATAACCACACTTCTCGCACTTATGAACTAGAACGTACCCAACTTTTTCTTTAACAAACTCCACAGGCTTCATAAGCCCTCCGCACAAGGACTTACGATCTCCAGGGAAAACATCGACATGCTTAGAATAAAGACACTTTGGACAATGATTGGTAAATCCATCTCCAACTACGTAAGCCCCACAGTGCTCGCAAACAAAGTCCTCTTTATTTTTTATAAACTTAAGTGACATGCTAACTTCGCTTTATACCCTCTCTTACACAGTCAATAATTTTCTCTCTCGGTATCTTTGATGGTTCCACATCAGTTGCGGTTAATGATCCATTGAATCCCATCTTCTTTGTGTGAAATAAGTACCAGCAAGGAACTCCCAAAACAAATCCTTCCTTGGATAACTCCCCTTCATCTGTGATTGTGACACCACCACGATAATGCTGTTCAGCCATTCTAAGTAATATGAATGCATAGCTTAGATCTACACTTGCCTTTTGATTGGTTGCGATAAGGCATCTTCCCTTATCTTGAAACTGAAGTACAACGTCAGCACCTTTAGATCTAGCACATTTATTCATCTCCTCATTATCAGACTCAATAACAACAAAATTCAAATTCCTTCCATCAAGCCTTCTGACTCGCTCAAGCTTAGCCTTATTCGCAAATTCTAATTCGGCTTCCCTAAATCTCTGTTCTTGATACTTAATAGCATCGAGAGCGAATTGATACCACCACAAAGCTTTTGGATTTGATTGTTTGATGAGCAATGCTCTAACAGAATCAAGTGTGATTGGTTGCCATTCCTTTCTCTCTTCGATCCATAAGCGTTCATCACCATTTAAACCCTGCCACCTTGCATTCTCTTCTTCATACACAGCGAAATAAGCCATCTCAGTCCACAGAGCAATATCTTCATCATGACCATCGTATTTAGAATGAATCAATTTTATTATTGATGGTATCTCAAGTTTAACCTTCGAACCCTTCAAGTCCTCTTGTTTCACATAAAACAAAATCTTCTCTAACCCCCTTTCATTCTGGAGACCCAAGTATTTAGCAACAAGAGTTACACACGACTCCCCCTCATCTCTGCCTTTACTAGAAGTAGCATGCTCATCGAACGGACTACCAGCGCAACCAAGAAACACAGTATCGGGGAAATCCTGCCAAGTCTTCCCATCTGGCAACTCTCCTGTCGTCATATAGCCAGTAGAAGCAGAAGAGACTCCGGGAAACATCTTTTCACCCACATCAAACCTTCTAAGTAGCATTCTAGCCACTAACTCATCCGCATGTGGTCGCTTGTGAGTTACTATATGCTTTATCATTTATTTACTTTTTATAGCACAATCGGGACGCCGGGATTTGAACCCGGACTGAATGCTCCCAAAGCACTTATGCTACCGTTACACCACGTCCCGTCACATGTGCTATAAAAAATAAACAAAAGAACCTCGATACGCAAACAAAACCTTGTTTACCAAAAGATATTAACATAAATATCAAAAAAGCATAGTGTTATTCGGGAATAACTTGGTTTTCAATAAATCTCACCGATGCCCTTTTGGATACCAAATCCATCCGAACCACACATACGTCGAATACCCAGTCTCTTTCCCTGAAATCCTTCTTTGATAAGAAAGCCTGGATCACCCTACCCAACCTTCTTAGCTTGTGACTATGGATATTATCCTCTGGTCTAACTCTTTCACGTGAAACCGAGCTTAGATCTGAGGTAACGCTTTTTACCTCAATAAAGTGGATAACAGAGTCCTTTTCACAAATAACATCTATTTCCCCATAAGGCTTCCAGTAATTCCGCTCCAGAATAGCAAATCCTCTTCTTTCTAAGAAAATAACAGCAATATCCTCCCCCGCCTTGCCTATTTTATTACCTATCATTTGTTAAAGTCATTATAAAAGCCATTTTATACTTGTCCTTTATGACCAAATTGGTGGAAAGTTGATAATAAAGATGGCAAATGGTTACACGTGAAATACAGGACTCATCAAATTCGCCACCCTTCCTTGCGCGACTAAGGTTTCATGTGAAATATGATATCACAAAGCACTCCGAAAACCACGTGGTTGGCATACAAATTTCACATGAAACTGTTTTCTGTGTGTTTCTTATGAAACACAATATGATTAAAGTCATTATTTTATACGCAAATCCCAAAATAGCCTTTATTTATATGGATAATTATGTAAAAGGCTAGTATCATTCTGTGACTTTTACACACTGTCTTTTACACATATCCCCTGACTTATCCACAGTTTTGTTGATAAATAAAGGTATTTGGTGGGGAAAGACTGTTTAAAAGACATAAGGTGAGTGAATAACAAAACAACCGCCCATGGGCGGTTGTTTTACTTGTGTGCGGGTAGGGAGAATCGAACTCCCGTCTAATCCTTGGCAAGGACTCATTCTACCACTAAAC
>CAZCQK010000001.1:61524-63186 GCA_964500855.1 uncultured Candidatus Saccharibacteria bacterium | reverse complement strand
AAAAGTGTTTATGCTCGTGATAACGATGAGATAAATTCTATATACGATATCGGAAGAAAGCGCACCCTCGAGGCTTTCGAGGTTATATATAAGAAGCTTGGTACCAAGTTTGATTATTATTTCTTTGAGTCTGAGATGGCAGAGAAGGGATTTGCTATCGTTAAGGCCAATACTCCGAAAGTGTTTAGTGAATCAGAAGGAGCGATAGTGTTCGATGCTTCCAAGCATGACTCTACGTTACACACCAGAGTATTCATAACTAGTCAGGGACTGCCTGCGTATGAAGCTAAGGAGATTGGACTTGCGATGACTAAGTTTCAAAGCATTAACCCAGATCAATCAATCACTGTGACTGCTTCGGAGCAGAAGGATTATATGAGAGTAGTAACTTCTGCCATAAGGGAGATTGACCCCGAAATAGCGGAAAGGATGCACCATGTTACTCATGGTATGTTGCGTTTCGCTTCGGGTAAGATGTCATCTCGAAAGGGGAATGTGATTACAGGCGAGTCGCTTATAAGTAGTGTTGAAGAGATGGTTCTCGAAAAGATAAAAGATAGAGACCTAGAAGAAGTCGAAAAAAAGCAGATAGCCGAAAAGGTAGCAATCGGTGCCATCAAGTATTCGATACTACGCCAGTCTCCTGGTAAGGATATTATATTTGATAAGGATAAGGCGCTTTCATTCGAAGGGGATTCTGGTCCGTACCTTCAGTATGCGTATGTGCGCACCCTATCACTCCTTGAGAAGGCGAGAGCAAAGGGTGTTTCCTCAAGTATATTTGGTTCTCCTGAGGAAGTGACTGACTTGGAGCGGATGATATATAGGTTTGAAGAAGTGACTATGAGAGCTTCGCTTGAGAAGGCTCCGCAACTTTTAGTTGAGTTCCTTACTTCTCTCTCTGGAGCATTCAATAAATTCTACGCGGAGGGCATAATAGTCTCCGATGAGCCGGATTCAGTATATAAGGTAGCACTAACTGAGGCGTTCTCTAGGGTTATGGAGAAGGGGCTCCAGCTTTTGGCCATACCTGTTGTATCAAGGATGTAGATGGTATAATCCCCCATAACGTTATTAGCGTTATAAGATAATATGAAAAATATTTTGAGTTTTTGCCACAAGAAATGCTTTGGACTTCTGATTCTTAGAGTTTTTGTTGGTGCTATATTTATTATTCACGGTGTTCAGAAGTTCGAGCACGCTGATTCTATGATTAGTTTCTTCAATCAGATTGGTCTATCTGCATTCTGGATGTACCTTACCGCATCTGTTGAGGTTATCTCTGGAGTAGCTTTGGTACTTGGAGTGTTCACTAGGATTGCAGCCTTTTCTTTGGTTGTTATCGGTGTGTGTGCTATCTACTTCTTCAAGTGGAAGGTAGGCGCAGGAAGCTGGCTTTCTGAGTTCGCTGCTTCTGAGCTTGATCTAGCACTTCTTGGTGCTAACCTTGCTTTGATATTCACTGGTGCAGGATCACTAGCAATGACTCGCTACTGCAAGTGTAAGTGTCACAAGGGAGACGGACTATGCACCATGTGTGTTATCGCTGACTGTGCTCCTTGCCATGGCAAGTGTGCTGGTAAGTGCGAAGTAAAGTGCGATGCATCATGCAATCACGTATGTCCTCCTGAAGGATGTGACCACCCTCATCATTCTCACTAA
>CAZCQK010000001.1:60184-61424 GCA_964500855.1 uncultured Candidatus Saccharibacteria bacterium | reverse complement strand
ACCCCGCGAAAGCGGGGTTTTACTTTTGGCCAGTTTTGTAGATAATACAGCTACATGAAATACAAGATACTTCTATATTATAAGTATGTGAAAGTTGAGAACCCCGAGGCCTTGGCCTCGTGGCATAGGGGAGTGTGCGAAGCTTTGGGCTTTAAGGGGCGAATCATAATCGCCAAGGAGGGTATCAACGGTACTCTTGAAGGTAGTGAAGAAAATACCGAGAAATATAAGCAGATGCTTCGAAGTCTAGGAAAGGATCCTAATACCAAAGGCATGGGTAAGTTTGCTGATATAGAATTTAAGGAAAGTGATGGTACGGGAGATGCTTTCCCAAGGATGAAGATAAGGGTTCGAAATGAGATAGTATCGCTTCACCTAGGTGATGAAGACTTGGATCCAAATGAGATAACAGGTAGACACCTCCCTCCCGAGGAGCTTAAGAGTTGGTATGAGAAGGGAGAAGACTTTGTGGTTGTTGATATGCGCAATGATTATGAGTTTGAAGTTGGAAGATTTAGAAATTCTATAAATCCATCTCTCGAAAACTTCCGAGACCTCCCACGTCACTTGGCTCAGATTGAAGACCTGAAGGATAAGAAGGTGGTAACTGTGTGCACCGGAGGAGTGCGCTGTGAGAAGGCATCAGGATTTCTTATGAAAAAAGGATTTAAGGATGTGTACCAGCTTCATGGTGGAATGCATAAATATATGGAAAAGTTTCCTGGTGAAGATTTCCTTGGCACTCTCTATACTTTCGATAATCGTGTGACTATGGACTTCGGAGGAGATAGAGAGGTAGTCGGTAAGTGCTTTGCTTGTGGCGCGAAGTCTGAGAGGTGTGAGAATTGCTCTAACAAGAGTTGCAACAAGAGACTCGTTTGTTGCGAGAATTGCCTCGCGCACGACGTACTACCTTGGTGTTCGGAGGCTTGCAAGAGTGCTAATATATAGTCATGCCACAAAACCATACGAAGCTTAGACCTTTTCGAAAGCTTTTGAAGGAAGCTTTCGGGTTCATTAGAAATCATAAGAAGAACCTTGTTCTAACATTCTTACCTGTACTTGTTGTTATGCTCTTGGGTGGATTGTTTATGGTTTGGTATAGGGAGAGCGCTCCGCTAGTTTCTATTGCTTTCGTATCTTTATCTCTACTTGTGTTCAAGATGATGAGAGATGTGCTGGTCCTTTCTGGAGGATTGGTCTGTGATAATTTACCTAAGGATGGAGAAGAGTATGATCC
>CAZCQK010000001.1:56031-60084 GCA_964500855.1 uncultured Candidatus Saccharibacteria bacterium | reverse complement strand
TGGAGAATAATCGCATCATCTATAATCGCTTCTATACCTTGCATTATTTTTACTATTCCGTTTATTGTTTTGGTGCTCAAGTACTTCCTCTCTCATGCACTGATAAGCTTCTTATTGTTTCATAATATTAATTTCCTGCCTGCGCTACCAACTAGTTACCTAGTGGGATGGCAGATTGGTTCGTTTGTGGTTATGTTACTTGGACTCCCTGTGTTTGTTTCACTGCAGTATTTCTTGTGGCAGGATGTTTCTGGTCATGTTCATCAGTTTGAAGAAAATACTTTCTTGAAATACCGACGGTGGGTGAAGGTCGCAGTTTATTCGGGAGCTGTTATTGTTGCCTTGTTTGTTTCACTAGCTACTGTCTCATCTGCTTATAGAAATACTCATACCGAGCAATCTGGTATTGATTTGAGCACAATCGGTAGATCAGGTATCATTCACTAAATATGAAAAGTCCAAACGCAGAAAGAGAAGAAAGAATATTAGAGTTCTGGAAAGAGAATGGTGTTTTCGCCAAGACTTTGAGTAAAGAATCTCCGAAGGGAGAATATGTGTTTTATGAAGGTCCTCCAACCGCAAATGGGAAGCCCGGGATACACCACGTAGAAGCAAGGTCCTTCAAGGATGTTATCCCTCGTTATAAGACCATGAGAGGATATAGGGTCAAAAGAAAGGCTGGTTGGGATACTCACGGCCTACCTGTTGAGCTTCAGGTGGAGAAGGCTCTCGGTCTACAGTCTAAGAAAGATATTGAGTCTTATGGTGTGGCTAAGTTTAACCAGAAGTGTAAGGAAAGTGTTTTTGAATATATTGATTTGTGGAAGAAGTTTACCGAGAGAGTGGGTTATTGGACTGATCTTGATGACGCATACTTCACCTTCGATAATTCATATATCGAATCACTCTGGCATGTGGTCTCCAAGGTAAATGACAGGGGGCTACTCTATAAGGATTATAAGGTTGTACCTTGGTGTGCACGTTGCGGTACTGGACTCTCGAGTCATGAGCTTGCCCAAGGGTATGCAGACGTTAAAGATCTTACGGCTTTTGTAAAATTTAAAATAAGTTCCGCAAGTGAAGGATCTGTTGAGGTCCTCGGGTCGCAACAATCTCCGGCACCAGACCATCAAAAATCCTTCACTTACTCCACTTACATCCTCGCTTGGACTACTACTCCATGGACACTTCCTGGGAATGTGGCTTTGGCTGTGGGGAAGGATATTGAATATTTAAAAGTCGAAGTACTTGATTGTGGTGATAGGTATATCTTTGCGAAAGAATTATACGAAAAGATCCGGCCATATTTTACAAGTGAAATTAAAATCTTAGCAGAAATAAAAGGCTCTGATCTCGTTGGTCTTTCATACGAACCACTCTATCCATACCTTAAAGATAATCTACCAGAATCCGAAAAGCCTAAATTAGCAAATGCGTTTAAGGTGTATGCAGGAGATTTTGTTACTACTACTGATGGTACAGGAGTGGTGCATATAGCTCCTATGTACGGCCAGGATGACTTTGATCTTGGTACCAAGAATAATTTACCAAAGTTCCACGTAGTAGATCAGGCAGGACATTTCTTACCTACTTGCGATTTCCTTGCTAATAGATTTGTGAAGGAAGTTGATGAAAACGGTAAGCCAACACTAGCGGTTGATATCATCACTGATCTCAAGAAGCGAAATCTATTTTTCAAACAAGAGAATTATGCCCACTCATATCCTCATTGTTGGAGATGCAAGACTCCTTTGATTTATTATGCTAGAGATTCTTGGTATATCGGCATGTCCAAGCTTCGAAGCGAATTGGTGGCAGAAAATGAGTTAATCAACTGGGAGCCAAGTTATATTCGTGAAGGAAGATTCGGCGAATGGCTTCGCGAGATTAAGGATTGGGCTATTTCTCGTGAGAGATATTGGGGCACACCACTGCCTATTTGGACCACTTCATCAGGGGATGAGAGAGTCGTTGTTGATTCTATTGCTAAGCTTAAGAGCTTGGTCAAGAAGTCTGGTAACACATATCGAGTGATGAGACACGGTCAGACTGAAGCCAACGTACTTGGCATAGTAGATATCACAACAAACAGATCACTCTCAGAAGAAGGTAAGAGATTGGCGGAAGCCAAGGTGGAGGAGATGAAGAAAGAAGGGTTGAAACCCGATTTGATTTTCGTATCTCCATATAACAGAACAAAGGAAACGGCTCTAATGGTCGCTCGCGCTCTCGGTGTGGGGCAGAACAATGTTATCGAAGATGATAGGTTGAAGGAGTGGAATATGGGTGAAGGATTTGATGGTAAACCTCTTGGAGAATTTTTTGAGAAATTAAATAGAGAAGGTGGTAATGATTATCACTTCAAGCTTCCTGGAGGGGAGTCGTATTCTGATGTGATAAGGAGGACTGCTGAATTCTTGTATGAGATAGAGAGTAAGTATGCGGATAAGCAGATATTGATTGTGTCACATGCTGGTCCTATTAAGTCCATGCTTCTTACTGCCTCAGGTACGGACCTTAAAGGTGCTGATAAGTTCTTGGACGAATCAAGAAAATTTGATAACGCGGAAGTCGGAGTGCTGGATTTCGCGCCACTTCCTCATAACGAGAATTACGAGATAGATTTACACAAGCCTTTCATTGATGAAGTGGAGCTTTCAATTGATGGTAAGCCTCTTAAGAGGGTTAAGGAAGTTATGGATGTTTGGTTTGATAGTGGTGCTATGCCTTTCGCATCAAACCATTTCCCATTTGATAACGATAAGATCCCTTATCCAGCTGACTACATATCCGAAGCAATAGATCAGACTCGCGGATGGTTCTACACGCTTCATGCAGTCGGCGTGCTTATGGGTCGTGGTCGTGCGTATAAGAATGTTATCTGCCTTGGCCACCTTCTAGATAAGAATGGTAAGAAGATGTCGAAGTCGCTTGGTAACATAGTCGATCCATGGGCTGAGATGGATAAGTTTGGAATTGATGCTATTAGGCTTTGGATGTATTCAGTAAACCAGCCAGGAGAGAGCAAAAACTACGATGAGAAAACAGTAGATGAGATAAACAAGAAAGTATTTAACCTGCTTTCAAACGTACTATCGTTTTATGAATTATATAGAGACAGGACCCTAGAGTGGGATCATGTGCCAGAGTCTAATCACGTGATGGATAAGTGGATTCTGGTTAGACTAAATGATCTAATCAAGGACGTAACCATGTCACTTGAAGAGTATAAACTGCTCGAACCAGTGCGAGCACTCCGAGAATTCATCGACGATCTCTCTACTTGGTATCTCCAGTTATCGAGAGATAGGTTTAGGGACGGAGATGCTGGTGCTAAGCAAACACTCTACTACGTACTTAAGACTGTATCCAAAGTGCTAGCACCTTTCGCGCCTTTCTATGCTGAGGACTTGTTCCAAAACTTGCGAACAAACGATGATGCTATAAGTGTACACATGCTCGATTGGCCAGAAGCAGATTCTCCAAGCATTATTGAGAGACTATTTGGTAAGGATAAGAGTGAAGAAGTGGTTTCGGAGATGAAGAAAGTGAGGCAGATAGTTTCTCTTGGTCTTGATGCGCGCATGAAGGCTAACATCAAGGTGCGTCAGCCACTTCAAAGACTAACCATCAAGCAAAGTCTCAAGGTAGATTCTGAATTATGTGATCTCATTCGCGATAGAGTTAATGTTAAAGAAGTTGTGTTCTCTGATCGAGAAGACTTTGATGCTGTACTCGATACCAACATCACACCGATCCTTATGGAAGAGGGAGTGGTGCGTGAAATCATAAGAGCAGTGCAGGATACAAGAAAGCAGAAGGGACTTACTCCAAGTGACTCTATTGATTTGGTTATTGGCGCTAATGAAGCATGTAAGGATGTTTTGGAAAAGCCGGAGTGGCTCGTGATGATACGCGACGCTGTGTTCGCTAAGTCTATTAAGGTAAATGATATATCAGGTGAGGATAAGACTGTGATTGATAAGGTAGAGTTCAATGTTGCTTTAATCTAATCTGTATCCTGTCTCCACTCTATACTTCATACTCTATACT
>CAZCQK010000001.1:41646-55931 GCA_964500855.1 uncultured Candidatus Saccharibacteria bacterium | reverse complement strand
CCACACTCTCTTATGTACCAAAAGTATACAACCGAAGGATTTCTCATGGGGGCGAAAGCCACAGGGGAGGCTGATAAGGTCTATCAGTTCTTCACTAGAGAATTCGGTATGATATATGCTCATGCTACGTCTGTGCGATTATCTAAATCCAAGTTGCGTGGCCACATAATCCAAGGCGCGTTACTTAGCATCACTCTAGTACGTTCAAAGCTTCGGTTTAGACTGACTGAAGTTGCAGTCACTAGAAAGCTCCTTAGTAGAAGTGATGAGTATCTGACTTTGATGAAAATTATCTCAATACTCAAGACTCTAATCCAAGGAGAAGAGAGGAACGAATCGCTTTTTGAATCACTTTTTTCTGGATTTAATTATCTAGTCACCGAGCGTTGTACTGATTTGAAATCTTTTGAGTGTCTTATGATGCTTAAGATTATGCACGCACTCGGATACGGTGAGCCGAAGAGCAGTAAGCACTACGAGCAAGCTGACTTTAGTCAGGAAGTGTTAGAAGAAGTATCAAAAGATAGGATTGAGTTAGTCGGAGGTATCAACAAAGCACTAGAGGCAACAGGACTTAGATAATTGTTGTGATATAATTTTGTGGATGTCGGAAGAAGAAAAAAGCAAGATAGATCGTCTTAAAGATGCACTATATTCTAGAAAGGTAAAAATAAAACCTTCGTTTGTTCTTGATTTGCATGGTCATAAGACAGTGGTGCCTGAGAAGTGGCAGGAGAAAGAGGAAAGCCCGAAGATGGAGGATTCTGAGCCTAGAAGGAGTCTTTCTCAAAAGTTATTTTTGGCTGCTAGTGTGTTTTTTGTTTTGTGTCTTGGGGTTGCGTTCTATGTTTATTTTGTTGGGTCTAATTTAATTTCTTCGAATAATATAAAGGTAGATATACTCGGCCCAAGTGCTATCAAAGCAGGTGAAGTTACTGCTCTCGACTTTACGGTTACCAACAATAACGACACTACTCTAGAAATAGCGGACTTGGTAATCGAGTTCCCTCAAGGGACTAGAAGTGCTACTGACCAAATCACTCCACTCAATCACAATCGAGTACCACTCGGGACTATTAGGCCACATGAGACAGTACGTAAGACTGTGAGTGCTGTGCTTTATGGAGAAGAGGGTAAGTCTGTGACTGTACCTGTATCTATTCAGTATCACTTACCGAACTCTACTTCTACATTCGAGAAGAACTTATCTTATGAAGGGCTTGTCGGTAGCTCGCCGATTACCGTATCGGTCAGTGCACTTAAGGAAGTGAATGCTGAGCAGGATTATACTTTGAAAATAAACGTGGTTTCTAATTCGAGAAGTATCGAGAGGGGAATTATTTTGACGGGTGAGATGCCTACTGGATTTGATGTGGTATCCGTAACACCTAATCCAATAGTGAACCAAAACGGCAGTATCACATGGAACTTGGGAGACATAGAAGCGGGAGGAAGTAGAGATTTGGTTATTGTTGGCAAGGTTTATGGTGATAAGAATGAGCAGAGATACTTTAAGTTTAATGCTGGAGTAGCAGGATCTACTAATCCGAATGTTATAAGTGCAAGTATTTCTAAGGTAACTCATACCGTGGATATCAAACAGCCTTTCATTGGTGTTGCGCTTCTATTGGATAAGAAGGAAGCTGATGGTTACATAGCACGCAGTGGAGCAGATATAACAAGTCAGATTGTTTGGCAGAATAACTTGAGTGTACCTATATATGATATGACTATTGATGCGGCGGTTACGGGAGATATTGTAAATAGCGATACCATCAAATCACCGGTTGGATTCTATGATTCAAATAAAGGTGTGGTTAGATGGAACAAAGGTTATAACAAAAATCTTCAATCAATAAATCCAGGTCAAAATGGAACCGAAGAATTCAGTATGAACTTGTGGCCTGCGGGAGTGCCAGAGAGTGCCTCGATAATTAACCCTGAGTTTACTGTTGATATCACAGTCCATGCCAAGAGAAGACTTGAGAATGGGGTACCAGAGGACATAGTCTCTACAGTCCAAAAGAAAGTCAAAGTAGCTTCTAGTGCTAGGTTCGTTGCAACAGCACTTCACAGTATTGGTCCAATAGAAAATACCGGTGATCTACCTCCGCATGTGGGTCAAAAGACTACATACACAATAGTCTGGGCAGTTACTAATACAGCTAATAAGTTAAGTGACGCAAAGGTGGTCGCTACTATCCCTGATTATATATCATGGGAAAATGTGGTAACTCCATCTTCTGAGAATATTACCTATAATCCAAGCCAGCATCAGATCACCTGGAACTTAGGCGACGTAGGTACTGGGTCTTCAAAGGGTCCTATGGTAAGACAAGTGGCGTTCCAGATAGGACTCGTACCAAGTGCTAGCCAGACTCAAACACCTCCAGTGCTTATAGATATTGCCAATTTCAGTGCCAATGATACATTTACCCTGCTTAAAGTCACAGATCAGGCAAATGCTCTAGATACCAAGATATCTAGCGACCCGAGCTTTAATTTTGGTGATGAGCAAGTTAGACAATAATCCACAAAACAATGGCAGAAAACAAACCAGAGAATATACAAGAGAAGCTGATTTCACTTTGCAAGAGAAGGGGATTTATTTTCCAAGGGTCTGAGATTTATGGCGGACTTGCTGGTACTTGGGACTATGGGCCACTAGGAGTAGCTCTCAAAAACAATATTCAGAGCTTATGGTGGAAGCGTTTTGTGCTTGATAGAGAAGATATGTATGGCATGGATGCTGCGATACTTATGAACCAGAACGTATGGAAAGCATCAGGCCACGTGGCAACATTCGCTGACCCTCTTACTGAAGATATAAAAACAAAAAAACGTTACCGAGTTGATCATCTACTTGAAACTCTTGGATATGAAGCAAGTAAAATGACAGACAAAGAAATGGATGCTCTCATAAAAGAAAAGGGGATTAAGAGCCCTGATGGAAATCCTTTGGGTGATGTTGTTAGATTTAACATGATGTTTAAAACACATATTGGTGCTGCAGAAGATGAAAGTGCGGTATCGTATCTTCGACCGGAAACAGCTCAGGGAATGTTTGTAAACTTTAAAAATGTTTTAGATACATTCCATCCAAAACTTCCATTCGGTATGGCACAAATCGGTAAAGCATTTAGAAACGAAATTGCTCCCCGAGATTTTATTTTCCGAGTTAGAGAATTGGAACAAATGGAGATAGAGTATTTTGTAAAACCTGAAGAATGGAGAGAATCTTTTGATTATTTCTTTAATGAACAAATGGAATTTCTAAAAACAGATTTAGGTTTAACTGCATCAAAAATCCACAAGATTGAAGTTCCTGAAACTGACCGTGCACACTATTCAAAACATAGTGTTGATACGGAGTTTGATTTTCCATTTGGACAAAAGGAGTTGCTAGGTCTTGCTTATAGAACAGATTTTGACCTAAAGGCACATACAGAAGGTTCAAAAGTTGATTTGTCATATTTTGATGAAGAAACCAAACAACGATATATCCCGCATTGTATTGAGCCGACTTTTGGTGTTGGGCGCACCATGCTTGCGGTACTTTCTGATGCGTATACTGAGGATGATCTTGGCTCCGACTCCGCCAAGGCTACGACGGACGATGGAAGTAGGCGAGTCTTTTTAAAACTTTCTCCAAAAGTTGCTCCGTTTCTAGTTGCTGTTTCTCCACTACTTAAGAACAAGCCAGAGTTGGTCTCTAAAGCAAGAGAAGTCTACGCTACTTTACGCAAGGCATTCGCTGGGCGAGTATGCTTTGATGATAATGGAAACATCGGTAAGCGTTATCGCAGGCAGGATGAGATTGGTACTCCGTATTGCGTAGTGGTGGACTTTGATACGGTGGAGAAAGACGCTGGAGTGACAATTAGATTTAGAGATACAGGAGAGCAGGAGAGAATGAGTGTTGAGGAAGTAATATCAAAAATTAAAGAATCACTTTAGGATGAACAAAAAAGTATTTTATTTTGCTCTTTTTGCTCTGCTATCCGCTAACACGGTATCTGCTCATGTGGCAATCAATTCTTCTCCGACCACCGCGTGTAATGCACTTGATTCAACAGATCTAACTACTCATACGAGCAATCAGATTGATAGTAGGCTTGCTCTGTCCAGTGCTTTGACTGGCTTAAGTATGTTTTCTTCTGAACCGTTGTCCACTTCGACTCCGTGGGTTAGGAACTCATCTTCTTGGACTACCAAAGTAACAGCTCTTGATTTTACTGGTGTGTCTCCTTGGAATACTGATTCTGGCTATATGCACTATACACATGGCGCGACTCTTATATCACCTCGTCACTTCTTGGCTGCCTCTCACTTTGCAATTGGGGTAGGATATACTGTTGGATTTGTGGATGCTAGCGGTAATCACATAGAGCGCACTGTCACAGGTTCTATAAATATTGCGGGTACTGATATACAGATTGAGTCTCTGGATAGCGATGTGCCAAATAGCATTACTTATTATCCAATCATGGCTTCTTCTAGTCTTTATTCTTCTATTGCCACCTATTCTCCAAGGTCTTTTGATGTACCAATGGTTGCTTTTGATCAAGAAGCAAAAGCTTTGGTCCACTCAATCTATTCGATTGATAATGTGGCCAATAATATTACTTATTCTACTTACACATCTGGATCGCGAGCGAGTTTTAGTGAAAATATTATCTCAGGTGATTCAGGGCAACCAGAATTTATTATTATTGATAATCAGCCTGTGTTACTTTCTGCTACTTATGGAGGCGGGGGAGGCTCGGCTCCAAGTGCAGGTGCTTATATAGCTCAAATCAATAGTGCTATGGATACGCTTGGTGGCGGATATCATGTGACCGAGTATTCTCCAACTTGTTTTATTCAATATCCATCTAATCATCAACCTGCATTTTCTTCTGATTCTTATGGAGCGTTTGCGACTTATGAGCACACCGCTTCTTCGTCTCCGATTAAGACATTTGTAGCTACTGATGCGGATGTGGGGCAATCGGTTAGTTACTCCATCTCAGCTTTATCTAGTGTGTCTCCTGCGTTATCGCTTAACCCTTCTGATTATTTCTACATAAATCCAACAACAGGCGAGTTATTTCAAACCAGTGACTTAAGTGTTTCCAGTTTCGGGTCTTCTCTTACCTTATCAGTAACAGCAACAGATAATAGTACTTATCCTGCTTCTAAAACGATTGATGTAACGATAAACTTGAGAGCTAATCTTAATCAGTCAGTTAGAATGGTTCTTGATCCAACTTTCAATCTACCAATAATAAATGGAAACCCAAATAATGTTATCTTTGATGATTTGAATAAACTGATATTGTTGGGAGCATTTGATTCAGTAAATAGCACTCATGAGATGAGTGTTGCCAAGGTTAATAGTGATGGAAGTTTGAATACTGATTTTGCGAATAATTCTGGTCTTGGATACTACGAGTATCCAAGCAATCTTACTTCCATAAACAGATCATTTAAGGATTCGGATGGTAAGGTTGTTGTGGTTGGAAGCGCTTTTCAGTTCTTTAATGGTCAACTTGTGGGCGGTATATCAAGGTTTAATAGTGATGGTACTCTCGATACTTCCTTTAATACTATTGGTGATAGTAATCAGTGTTTTAATACTGGTGAGACTGGTTGTGGATTTAATGTTCCAGGGTCTGGTAGTCCATTTATTGTTGATGCTGTTTCTGTTGGAGACAAAATTTTGGCGATTGGTAACTTTACTGAATTTAATGGTAGATGGATACCAAAAATTACTATGCTTAATCATGATGGAAGTTTGGACACATCATTCCTTTCAAATATGGGGGACGGGGTAAATAACGGAGTTTTTGGAAGACTCGCATACGATGGAGCTAGTCACTTCTATGCCTCTGGATTATTTCTTAGCTATGCTGACGCAAGTCACAGCACAACAACTGTAAAGAGATTGGCGAAGTTCAACATTGATGGAACATTTGATGCCACATTTAACACCAATATCGGCACTTCATTTAATGGCGTGGCTTCTCCAAGGGGGATAACTGTAAGACCTGATGGTAAGATTGCGCTTGTTGGAACATTTACTTCGTTTAACGGAGTAAGTGCGCCACATGTGCTCTTGCTTAACTCAGACGGTACTATCGATACTGCTTTCCAAAGCAATGTTGGGTCTGGATTCGGTACTGTTACCATGGCGGGTGTTACCTCAACTTCCGATAATAAACTAATAATCTACGGATCGTTCTCATCATTTAATGGACACACCATAAATGGTCTCGTAAGGCTTAACTCTGATGGTACTTATGATACAAGTTTCAATGATGCGCTTGGTAACGGTATTTACCCATCTGTTGAAAGTGTGACTATAAGAAATGATGGCGCACTAGCGATAACTAGTGGTTATGATTATAACGGCACACTCTTAAATTATGGCGCATCAATCTTAACAACTGAGGTTCCACCTGCACCAAGTCTCTCAGTCTATTCAACCGCTGGAAGCTTTAGTGCTAACTTTTCTGGTACTGGTTCTAGTACGGCTGTTGTTTCTATATATGATGCTGGTAATTTGATAGCAACAACCACAGTTGATTCTCTCGGTGTATGGCAGACGTCTTCTAATATGATACTTGGTTCACATTCAATAACTGCACTTCAGACTTTAACGATTGCTAACACAGTATCGTCACCGCTATCTTCTGCGGTCACTGTAAATATTAGTTCCGCATCTTCCGGAGGCGGTGGAGGTGGCGGAGGCGGTGGGGGTGGAGGAAGTGTAAGTACACCAAACACAACTCCACAAGTAACAAATACTTTGGCAACCCCAACAACTACACCGACTGTTGTTCCAAAGGTATTGGATACCAAATCTGGCGCTTTGAACACCGCTCTGTCTACTTTGGCTAAATCAGCAAGATCAGCAACTATCGGTACTTCAGCTCCATTTGTGAAGTCACTTCAACAGTACTTGAATCTCAAAGGATTTATTGTTTCTACTTCAGGAGCAGGATCACTTGGTAATGAAAGCAACTATTTTGGATTGAAGACCAAACTTGCTTTGGCTAAGTTCCAAAAATCTGTTGGTATTTCTCCCGCTTTAGGATATTTTGGTCCTATCACTAAGGCGTACATCCTAAGTCACTAGACTTACCTATTTGGTTTTATGTGCTAAAATCTGGCCATGAAATACAACAAAACTGTCCTAAAGAATGGACTAAGAGTTATTACTATTCCAATGAATGGAACTGAGACTGTCACAGCCATGGTGCTGGTTGGTGCTGGAAGTGATTATGAGACCAAGGAGATAAACGGACTCTCGCACTTTTTGGAGCATATGTGCTTCCAGGGGACAGTATCTAGGCCGAATACAGGAGACGTGTCTCGAGAGTTAGATGAGCTCGGTGCTCAGTCTAATGCATTTACTTCCAAAGAATACACAGGCTACTGGGCTAAGGCTTCAAGTAAACATCTTCCAAAACTAATCGATATTATTTCTGATATCTATCAGAATCCAATATTTAAAGATGAGGCCATAGCTCGCGAGAAGGGGGTTGTGATTGAGGAGATTAAGATGTATGAAGACCTGCCTCAGGTAAAAGTTGGAGAAGTGTTCGAGGAGCTTCTCTACGGCGATCAGCCTGCTGGTTGGCCTATTATTGGTACTGAAGAAATCGTACGCTCACTTACACGAGATGATTTGGTTAAGTATAGGACCAAGCATTACATTGCTTCTAATACTATTGTTGTTGTTGCGGGTAAGATTAGCGAAGCTAAAACCATAAAGCTCGTAACAAATGCTTTCCAAAACATTCCTAAGTCAAAAAAAGAAAAGAAACAAAAGACCAAAGAGTCACAAACTAAACCTCAAGTGAAGATTCATTATAAGGATACTGATCAGGCCCATATCATTATTGGTTGGCGTAGTAATCCAGTAGGGCACAAGGATAATCATAAGATTGGTATCATGGAGACTGTGCTTGGTCATGGTATGAGTTCGAGACTCTTCCATAAACTTCGTGATGAGCTCGGTCTATGCTATTACGTTCGTGCAGGACATGATAAGTCTATGGACAGAGGATATTTCGCTGTGGCGTCAGGAGTGGCGAAGGATAGGGTGAAGGAAGCAATCGGAGCAATACTAAATGAATGCAAGAAGTTGAAGGAAGAATTGGTCTCCCAAGCTGAACTTATGAAGGCTAAAGAATTGAAGTCATCAGGAATATACCTTGGACTCGAATCATCAGATCAGTTTGCTGACTTCTATGCTTTCCAAGATATTTATAACCAGAAGATTAAGACTCCAGATGAGGTGGTCAAAAGGATTGAGTCAGTCAAAGCATCTGATATCAAGAAGATGGCGATGGAGACTTTCAAGAACAGCAATCTAAATCTCGCAATAGTTGGTCCGTATAAGGATGCTAAAGAATTCGAAGATATCTTGAAGGTGTAAATTAAATATTACTGTGAGAAAGGTTGTTATCATTGGTAACGGGTCGATAGGAAAGGAGTTGCGGAGGAGGATTCTCAATCTCGGATGGGGTGTTGTTGCTGTATTAAATAGTGCTGATTATCAAGAAGGTAAGTGGAAAGCGCTTGTTGCTGATCTAGTATTCCTTGCTATACCATCCGATGATGGAAACATTGCATTAGATTATATAACTCACTTTGTAAACCAGAAGATACCAGTAATAACTTGTGAGAAAGGTGCTCTATCAAAATACTTTGATAGACTGCAACCCTCCCTCTCTTTGATTGGTTACGATGCAACGGTCGGAGGAGGTACCAAGATGATAAGCTATCTAAAGAGCAGGGTAACAAATGAAATTGATGAGGTGGTCGGTATATTGAATGGTACTTTGAATTTTATTTTTTCAGAATTGGCAAGAGGTAAATCAGAAAACGAGGTCCTGAAAGAAGTTTTGGATAATAGATATGCTGAACCAGGAGCAACTTCATTTTTAGAAATTATCAAAATGGAGCTAAAGGACCTTCATAAAAAGTCAGTAATTTTGGCCAATTTATCAGGTGTATTGAATACATCAATTATTATTGATGGTGAGATGCTTATTGATGAATCAATTTTGATAAACGCGCTAAATAATCCTAAGAAGTTTAGATTTATGTTTTCTTTGGATAAGACTTTCAAAAATAATTTTATTGCTGGAGTTCAGTATAGTGTTGATAATTGGCATATCCAGGCAGGGATATTTGATATCAGTAATTTAGGTTTAGTGTTACCAGGTGGAGTTGATAACGGATTGTTTATTAGAGAGAATGATAGTGTGTATTCATTGATTGGGCCTGGAGCAGGTCCGTATGCTACTGTTAGTGCTATGATTAGTAATGCTTTAAGGTTTATATAATTTAAACCCCTCTTAAGATAAGAGGGGTTAGGGGAGTTATGATAAATCAAAAAATCATGACAGATAAATATCTCCATAATAATAAGATATTAAAATCTCGCAGAAAGGAGCTTAGGGTGAGTCAGACAGAGGCAGAAAAGTTGATTTGGTATAAGGTGCGTAATCGACAGATAGTGAACTTGAAGTTTTTTCGCCAATATAGTCTTGGACCACATATCTTGGATTTCTATTGCCCAGAAATAAAACTAGCAATTGAGCTTGATGGAGGGCGACACTCTCGGGAAGAGAATAAGTTATATGATAAGGATAGAACAAAATATTTATCAAATTTTGGAGTAAAAGTTATAAGGTTTTGGAATGATGAGGTGCTTAAAAATCTTGAGGAAGTTTTAGAAAGGATACAAATTGAATGCCATAACTCCCTCAATCCCTCTTATCTTAAGAGGGAAGGGAGATAGGGATTCGGATGCTTCCATAAATTTATCACGAATGATACTCTTACAGCATTATGGAAATTAAAAGACCAGAATCGAATCAACCAATTCCGAGTAACGCAAAAAAAGTCTTTGAGGGAATTCTGTTTGATGTGTATCAGTGGCAACAGGAGTTATATGATGGGAGGTTTGCTACATATGAGAAGTTGAAGAGGGCTGACGGTGCTATTGTTTTTGGTGTTTTGCCTAATGGCCAGATATTGCTTGCTAATCAAGAACAGTGTGGCAAGAGTCCGTTTATTAGTGCTCTTGGTGGTCGAATAGAGGAAGGAGAAAATCCAATTGACGCAGCAAAGAGAGAGTTGCTAGAGGAGAGTGGTTACGAAGCAGAAAATTTCACTCTTTGGATTTCTCATCAACCAACATCAAAGATTGATTGGGCGGTATTTGTTTTTATTGCTAAAGGATTAAAGAAAGTGTCTGATCAAAATTTAGACGGTGGAGAGAAGATAAGTATTATGCCTGTGAGCTTTGATGGGTTACTTGATTTTGCTTCCAATCCATTATTTTCTGAGAAGGATGTGGTGCCAGAATTATTGAAGGCACGATTTGACCCTATTAAATACGAAGAATTGAAGAGGTTGTTTGATCCAAATTAATCACCTTCCATAAATTTCTCGCGGGTGGTATTCTTACCGCATGATGGAGAGAGAAGGACACTTGGAGGTTGGGACCGGTACTATGATCCGGTTCTTCTTGGTGCTTGGAGTGATGTGGGCCATATTCTGGCTTAGGGATACTCTGCTTTCTGTGGTTATGGCTATATTCATCTCCTCAGCGATAGATCCTGGGGTTAGATGGTTTGAGGATAGGAAGATTCCTAGGGTTATTGGAGTAGTAGCAATTTACCTCGCTTCGGCACTACTTGTTGGGTTTATTGTTTTGTTTGTTTTCCCATCTTTCTTATCGGAAACATCAGGATTGGTATCCAACATTCCAAACTACATCTCTCAAATAAATGATTTCATACCTATCCTGGATCAAAGTATTTTGAACGGTTACACACCTTTAGCTCAAGAATTAGCAGGTAGGATTGATGGCGCCAAGACCGCTTCATTCCTCTCTGGTGATGGTTTCTCTGCTTCAGCAACACTTCTTAATTCAGCAAGCACTCTCGCTTCGGCTGCACTCTCACTCATTGTGATTATTGTGCTTTCATTTTATTTCTCTGTTACTAAGGATGGAGTTGATCACTTCCTACGCGTGGTCACCCCTTTAAAGCATGAGGAGTATGTGATTGGTCTCTGGGCTCGTACTAAGCGCAAGATTGGTGCTTGGATGCAAGGTCAGATATTTCTCGGTGCGCTCGTAGGGTCACTTATTTTCATCATGCTCTCAATTCTCCATGTGAAGCATGCACTTTCACTTGGAATACTCGCTGGAGTCTTGGAGATTATCCCGCTATTTGGTCCTGTGCTTTCTGCTATCCCTGGAGTAGTGTTCGCTCTACTTGATGGAGGTATTGGGCTTGGAACATGGACGCTTTTGGTCTATATTCTTGTTCAGCAGTTTGAGAATCATATTTTCTATCCACTTGTGGTACGCAAGATGGTTGGTATCTCGCCAATACTGGTAATCATCTCTCTTGTTGTGGGATATGATCTGGATGGATTTATGGGAATGATTCTATCTATCCCACTTTCTGTGCTCTTGGTTGAATATGTTGAGGATGTGGAGAAGCACAAGATTGCTGCTAAGGCCAAATAATATGAAAAAGACGTTTTATATAACAACAACACTGCCGTACGTAAACGCAGAGGCTCACATGGGTCATGCGGTTGAGTTCGTCAGGGCGGACGCAATAGCACGCGCCAAGAAGCTTCAGGGTTTTGAAGTGTTTTTTAATACTGGTACTGACGAACACGGCCAAAAGATTTTTACCGCATCTAAGCTCTCAGGTAAGTCCGTTGAGGAATACGTAGATTATTACGCAGGGAAGTTTAGAGAAGTCTTACCTCTGCTTGGTGTTTCAGATGATATTCACTTCATTCGCACAACCGACAGTAATCATATAGAGTCTGCTCAAGCATTCTGGAAGCTAGTAGATCAAAATGGTTTTATATACAAGAAGAATTACAAGACTAAGTATTGTGTTGGTTGTGAATCCGAAAAAACTGATTCTGAGCTCAAGGATGGTAAGTGTGAGATACATCCGAAGCTAGAAATAGAGGTTAGAGAAGAAGAGAATTACTTTTTTAAATTCTCTCTATTTGGTGATAAGTTGCTTGAACTATATGAGAGCGGTCGGCATCGTATTGTGCCAGCATTCCGTAAGAATGAAGTAGTTGAATTCGTAAAGAGGGGATTAGAAGACTTTTCTATATCACGCCTTAAATCCAAGATGGAATGGGGAATTCCTGTGCCTGGAGATGGTGAGCATGTGATGTATGTTTGGTTTGATGCTTTGGTAAATTATATATCGACTTTAGGTTGGCCTAAAACATGTTTTGAAAAAACATGTTCGGCCGAACATTCTTCATGTGAAGAATGTTGTAGGCCCCATGAGGATTTGTTTACTAAGTTCTGGGTTGAAGGTACGCCGACTCAGTACTGTGGGAAGGATAACATCCGCTTCCAATCTGTTATGTGGCAGGCGATGCTTCTGGCTTCTAACTTACCTCCAACACACACGGTTGTTGTTGATGGATTTGTGACTGGAGATCAGGGGATTAAGATGTCTAAGTCGCTTGGTAATGTTATCAGTCCAATTGATGTTGTGAATGAATACGGTACTGATGCGCTTAGATACTTTCTGCTTCGTGAACTATCTTCGTTTGAGGATAGTCCGTTTACGATGGATAGGTTCAAGGAAGCTTATAACGCAAACCTCGCAAACGGTATCGGTAATTTAACTAGTCGCATAATGAAAATGGCCGAGACTAATATTTTAAGTCCGGTTGAGGTAAGTGACGAATTGAGTGCGGAATATCTTAATCTATTTGATACTTTTGATTTAGGTAAAGTTATGGATTATGTTTGGAGTAGGATAAGTGAACTTGATACCATTATCCAAGAGAAGGAGCCGTTTAAGCTCATAAAGGTAAATAAGGAGGAGGGGGAGAATGTTATGAGGACTTTGGTAAAGAAGCTTTATGAAATAGCTTTGATGCTTACTCCACTACTTCCACATACTGCGTCAATGATAAAGGATTTGATACTACGGAATAAGATGCCTTCAGAACCACTTTTCCTTAGAAAATAATGCAAGAACATAAATCAGAATTCGAAAAGCAATTTTCAATCCATTCCAAAGTTTGGACTAGATTTGCTCGTACCCAGGATATAAATTTCTGGGTGCTTCTAGCATTCCTTCCTACCTTTGTTATATCACGCCTTGTTGTTTATAATTTTCCTGATTTGTTTCTTCTAATTAGAGGTGTACATATTCACCATCTTACTTACGGCATAATCGGACTGGCTATTGCTGGGCTACTGTCACTTAATGCTTCTACGTGGAAGCAGAAGGTGAGGAGCGCGGTGCTTTATGGTATGGGACTTGGCCTTGCTTTCGACGAGTTCGGTATGTGGACTAGACTCAATGATAATTATTGGGTTAGACAGTCTTATGACGCGGTGATTATAATAATCGCCATACTTATAAATATTGTTTACCTATCATTCTTTTGGAAAAGAATTCTCGGTCTTTATGAGAAAGCAGAGCAAGAGGAGTTAAGCAAAAAATAATGGAGAATAAATTTTTTGATAATCATGCACACCTCAACTTCAGTGCTTTCGATAATGATATCGAAGAGGTCATTACTCGTGCTAGGGAAGCATCAGTCGGCATCATAAACGTCGGTACCCAGAGAGATACTTCGAAGCGCGCAGTCGTAATAGCAAATACTTATGATGGTGTTTATGCCATCGTTGGACTTCATCCAATCCATACCGAAGCGTCCCATCACGATGCTTCTGAGCTCGGAGAAGGGGGTAAGGAATTCACCTCAAGAGGAGAAGTGTTTGATTATGATTATTACCTAGATCTCGCTCGGGATCCTAAAGTTTTGGCGATTGGTGAGTGCGGTCTCGATTATTTTAGGGTAGGAAGTGGTACTAAGGATAAGCAGATGGAAGCCTTCGAAGCCCAAATAAAGCTCGCTATAGAAGTAGATAAGCCTTTAATGCTTCATATAAGAGATAATGGCAAGGTGGAGGCTTATCAAGATGCGATAGATGTTATTAAGAAATATAAGAAAGATAATCCAAATTTACGAGGGGATGTGCACTTCTTTGCTGGCAATATTGATATTGTGAATCAATTCTTGGAGCTCGGGTTTACTTTCTCTTTCACGGGAGCTATTACCTACGGTACGAATTATGTTGAGGTAATAAAGCATATACCACTCGATAGGATGCTTTCTGAGACTGACTGTCCGTATGTTGCTCCAGTGCCATATAGAGGCAAGAGGAATGAACCAGCATACGTAGTAGAGGTGGTGCGAAAGATTGCGGA
>CAZCQK010000001.1:35705-41546 GCA_964500855.1 uncultured Candidatus Saccharibacteria bacterium | reverse complement strand
TTATTATTAAAGTTAAATAAATGGAAGAAAAAACATCCAAGGAGGGTATGCAGGTCTACGAAGTAGGCTTCCATATAGCTCCATTTGTGGGCGAGGAGAATGTTGCTCACGAGGTCGGAGAGATTAAGAACGCTCTTGATAAGATCAAGGCGGAAGTTATCTCTGAAGACTTTCCAAGGTTGCGGGCATTAGCCTACCCGATATCAAAGGTAATCAAAGGCGATAAGAAAATAGCGAACGAAGCTTACTTCGGATGGATTAAGTTTGAAGCTTCTACTCTATCTATTGATGAGTTTAAGGGCGTTATGGAGAAGTTGGATAATGTTATCCGTTTTCTCATTATTAAGACTGTAAGAGAGAATACAATCTACGGTCCAAAGTTCTTAAGAGACAAGGATTCAAAGAAGGAGAAGAAAGAAGGCGAGAAGGAAGTGGAGAAGGCTCCAATAGACGAGGTAGAGCTCGATAAGTCTATCGACAGTCTAGTGGTATAATGAGCGGGATAAGCTCAGTGTATCCTTGGGATAATCTGAGTAATTAATAAACCAAAGCTTCTAAGCCCTAAGCTTTCAAGCTTTTAAGCTAGAATCATATGTACTTAAACAAAGTTCTCCTCTACGGAAACATGACCAAGGATCCTGAAGTCAGAGCCTTGCCTTCTGGTATCAAGGTGGCATCGTTTTCTCTAGCTACTAACCGTACTTATAAGGATAAGAATGGTGTGAAGCAGGAGAAGACTGATTTCCATAATGTTGTTGTGTTCGGTAAGCAGGCAGAGTTGATAGAGCAGTACATGCACAAGGGTAATCCTTTGTTCGTCGAAGGACGAATAGAGACTCGTAGTTGGGATGGTCAGGATGGTAAAAAGAATTATCGTACCGAGATCATAGTCGAAAACTTCCAGTTCGGACCTAAATCAATGGGTGGCGGAGTAAGTTCTGCTCCAAGAGCTAGTGAACCAAGAAAGGAAGTGTCTAAGGACATCTCAAGCGAGATAGAATATCCAGATGAAGAGATAAATATAGAGGACATACCATTTTAGTCGAGTAGGGTCCTCAAATAAACAAAATGACAAATTCAAAACAGTGCTTTTTTAAGCAAAACGGAATCAACCATATAGACTATAAGGACACAGAAATTCTAAAGAAATTCATCAATCCTCATGGCCGTATTTTGGCTCGCAAGAAGACAGGTGTTTCATCAAAGAATCAGCGAAAGCTCGCTAACGCGATAAAGCTTGCTCGATTCATGGGTCTAATGCCTTACGTAGCAAGATAATCGGAAGCTTCAAGCTTCGAGTGAAGAAGCTTGAAGGAATTATAAGATAGTTAAAGAGTCAAAAATCTTTAATCTTAACTCTAAATAGTTATGTTGGAGTATAACGAAATCAAAGAAAGGAAGTACATCATCTTTGATGATGAGCCGTATGAAGTACTCTCATCACATGTGTTCCGTAAACAGATGCGTAAGCCAGTAAATGCAACAAAGCTTCGCAATCTAATAAGTGGACGTGTGGTAGAGCATTCATTCGGAGCAACAGATAAGGCTGAAGAGGCAGAGATAGAATATAAGAATGTTAAGTATCTCTATGAGAATAGAGGGGAGAGGTGGTTTTGCGAGGAGAACGATCCTTCAAAGCGATTTAAGTTGACTGACGATATTCTTGGAGTAGGAGTTAAGTTTCTTAAGCCGAATGCTATTATTGAAGCCAAGCTTTTCAACGGCGATATCTTTGGTATTGATTTACCAATTAAGGTAGAGCTCAAGGTTACTGAAGCTCCACCTGCTATTAAGGGAGATACTGCGAAGGGTGGTAACAAGCTTGTAACACTCGAGACAGGAGCTCAAATCAATGCGCCAATCTTCGTCTCAGAAGGTGATGTTATAAGAATCAACACAACAACTGGAGAGTACGTAGAGCGAGTCTAAGTCTAATAAGAAAGCCGTCCGCCAAAGGCGGACGGCTTTTGTTGTTTTATTCTTTGCTTTATGCGATAATCCTTTCGTGAATTATTTATTCAACAATAAGCGACGAACCATTGATTCCCGAGGGATCTCGAGGTTCGGCTTTTGTTTTGAATAATTTCTAATATTTTGAAAACAAAAACAGGCCCTCGAGTGAGGGTCTGTTTTGTTGCAGGTGCAACATGTTCTTTGGTGCCAAATTCAAATTCAAAATCTATGAGTATTATTGTTTATAGTGACAGGGGGATGCACAATAAGATCACGAGGCCCGTTTCTAGCATTCCGCAAGGGATGAGAGGATGGGCTAATTATCCCGATTTCTTCTTTGGACCTTGGTTGCCGGATAGTATGGTGGCCAAGCGTTCAATGAGTCGCATGAAGAGGGTGACTTTCAAGAAGGGGGTGGGGTGGGTGTTTGATATTGAAGAACGGATTCGTGAAAGCAGGGACATGCCCCTCAGAGTGGGTATGGTCTATGCTGAACGTGACTCGCATTCTTCGACGCCTGCACCAGTTCGTGAAGGTCAGAAAGGGTGGCTTCTTACGAAGGAAGGTAAGAGGGTGGCCGTGGTCTGCGATATGAGCTGGGCATGAGGATTGAATAGGGACACGAAAGCCGCGCTTCTCTCGAAGCGCGGCTTGCTTTGTATTCCACCTGGATCAGCTAGAAAGGGCAGGTCCCCTCCCATCCAAGCGTTCCTTGACGAATGCGATGAAACTGCCGTCATTGATCGCCTGAGCGATGTGTTCCGATAGAAATTCTTCAAGGGTTTTGCCAGATTCTGTTGCGAGCCTTTCCAGCTCTGCTCTTCTGCTCTCGGGGATTTCAGCTTTGATTATCTTAGGGTCTCCGTTGGCCATAAGTGTCACTGGTTGGTGGTTCAATTACTCAAAAAACAGTGGATCATGCAGATGGCATATCCAAGTTCTTTGATGATTCTATCATGTTAGTGATATGAATCTAGAAGCTAGGGTAGGTAGTGTTATTTTACTCCTCGGGTTTTTCGTCTGATAGATCTGCTGGTGCAGGATTGATACCGAAGCCCTGTTCTTTCATGAACTTTCTTATTTTGTTTAGAAGCTCGTTTGCTAACTTTTTGTTTTCTCGGAGTCCTTGGCGAGCTGAATCATATCCACGTCCGATGACTTCTTCTCCGTACTTGTATGAATTACCGCTTTTTGTAATTAGCCCCATCTTTTCTCCTAGAGCTAGTATCTCACCCTCACGACTGATACCTTCGTTATACATGAGGTCGAATTCAGTCTGCTTGAATGGAGCACCTACTTTATTCTTTACCACCTTGACTCTCACTCTTCCTCCCATTATCTCATCTCCTTTTTTTATTTGAGCAATTCTTCGTATATCAAGACGAACCGAGGTGTAGAATTTGAGAGCCTTACCTCCTGGGGTAGTCTCTGGGTTACCGAACATAACACCAATCTGCATTCTTATTTGGTTGATGAATATGATGATGGTCTTAGATCTTGATACGGTTGCAGTAAGCTTTCTTAGAGCCTGAGCCATGAGTCTGGCTTGCTTACCTACATGGTGAGCACCCATGTCTCCCTCGATTTCATCTTTTGGTGTGAGAGCTGCTACTGAGTCGACCACAATTACATCAATCTTACCTGTTCTTACGAGACTTTCGACTATGTCTAGTGCTTGTTCACCTGTATCTGGTTGAGATATGAGGAGTTCGCTTATGTTTACTCCTATACGCTTTGCGTATTCTGGATCTAATGCATGCTCAGCATCGATGAACGCACAGATACCTCCGGTCTTCTGGGCTTCTGCTATTACGTGTAGGGTGAGAGTAGTCTTACCTGATGATTCTGGTCCAAATATCTCGACTATTCGTCCTCTCGGTAGTCCACCGATGCCTAGCGCTTCATCGAGACCGATTGATCCAGTAGAAATAACTCCAACATCAACTTTGGGTGCGTCACCGAGTTTCATTATGGCCTCATCACCGAATTTAGTCTTGATGGCTTTGATTGTGTCATCTATTGCTCTTGAAGAACTGCTATCTGACTTTTCTATTTTCGATTCTTTCTTTTTTGCCATGTTGTTTAGTTATTATTAATTTCTGTAGATGATGCTTCTTTTGTTGATGAGGCAGTATCTATGACTATTTTCTTTGCTGTGGCTTGGGGGAGATAGGTTATGTGGATGTCCTTCTTCACCTCCTTACCAAAGCGATCTTTAACTTCGACTCTAATTATAGTGTAGCCTTCAGGTAGGAGCAATTCGTTCAAGATGTTGCCGTCCTTATCCGCGAAGACTTGGTTGCCGTTTATTGATATGAAGGCGGCTCTCTTTACTACTCCCTCGACTTTAATTACTGGGTCTATTACTGTCTCAAAATCAGATGGTTTGGTGATATTAAGGGAAGGCCCAGCTACGAACTTCCAAGTCTCGAATCCAGCATAGACCAAAAAAAGTAGCAGAAACGTTACTGATGCTATGACTCCTAGACTTCTTTTCATATATTAGAATACTTCTTCTTCAGTAGATGCTCCACCTCCAGAATTCAATACTTCGCGAGGCTTGGCACCATCGGCAGGACCGATAACACCTCTTTCTTCGAGGATATCCATCAGTCTCGCTGCACGAGCATAGCCGACGCGGAGCTTGCGCTGGATGTAAGAGGTAGACGCTTTACCTGCTTGGATCACTATCTCTCGCGCTTCTTCGTAGAGGTCATCATCGTCTCCACCACCTTCTTCGTTCATAAGTGACGGATCAAACATCGGGTTACGCATCTCTCCGTTCTTTTCGTCTGTCATGCCTATTACTTCGCTTGGTACTTCGTCAGCATAGTTATCTACCAAGTATTTAACCACCTTCTTTAACTCATTCTCTGATATATATGGTGATTGGATACGCACAGGCTCTGGAGAGTCTTGGGTAGAGAAGAGCATATCTCCTTGACCAACTAGCTTTTCGGCGCCCGCCTTATCTATGATTGTGCGCGAATCTATCTGACTTCCTACCTTAAGAGCTATACGTGTAGGAATGTTGGCTTTGATGAGACCTGTGATGACGTTTACTGAAGGACGCTGGGTTGAGAGTATTAGGTGGATTCCAACCGCTCGTGACATCTGGGCTAGTCTCACGATGCACGCCTCGAGTTCTCTTGGGTAGGCTTGCATCAAGTCTGCCAACTCATCTATTACTACTACTATATATGGCATTGTTTCAGGGAGTGTCGCGCCCTCTGTATCCTTACCTTTAGCTTTCTTGAGTTCTGGTTCGAGAATGTTCTTATGGTATGAGCTTATGTCACGCACAGAGCACTTCTCAAGCACGTCATACCTTCTATCCATTTCCTTCGCGGCCCACTTTAAAGCTAAGATGGTTTTCTTGGCATCGGTTATAACTGGAGTGAGTAGATGGGCTATCTTATTATATAGAGTGAGCTCAACACGCTTAGCATCCACCATGATGAACTTCAAGAGATCAGGCGAGTTGCGGAATATAAGTGAGTTGAGGATTGCGTGAACTGTTACTGACTTACCTGAGCCTGTGGTACCTGCGATAAGTAGGTGAGGCATCTTGGCAAGGTCGTAGAACACTGCATCCCCAGAGACGTTCTTACCTATTGCTGTGAGAAGTGGTTTTGGTGACTCGACATAATCCTTGCTAGAAAGTAGAGAGCCGAGTCCGACAGTAGTCTTTGATGAGTTAGGAACTTCGATACCTACAAGTGACTTGCCTGGTATCGGAGCTTCTACTCGGATAGTAGGAGCTGCGAGCGCTAGAGCCAAGTTATCTTGGAGGCTTACTATCTTAGAAAGTCTAACACCTTCGGCGGGCTTTAGAGCGTATCTCGCGACTGTTGGACCGATTGTGATTTCATCCATTTCAACATCAAT
>CAZCQK010000001.1:31989-35605 GCA_964500855.1 uncultured Candidatus Saccharibacteria bacterium | reverse complement strand
CTCCTTAAAAACGCCACTCCAAGCATCGCGAATGATAGAGGGATTAGGTAGTAACCAAGACCAAATAATTCATGGAAAAATCCATAGAGTGACTGACCCACTCTACCTGCCATTCCGCTCTTGCCAATTGATGCCAAGATGAACAAAAGTGAGAATAAAAAGAAAACTATTGAGATGATGCTCTGGATGGTCTCGTCGCTTAGAGAAGATGTTCTTCCGCCCTGAGAATAAGATCTTTTGGAGACTGTTTCTGGATCCCTTTTTGACCCACGCTTTTCTTTTTCTGTTCGTTTTTTCATCTTTATTTATGAATTCAAAATATCATAGTAATAATAACATATTTTGTTAAAAAGCCTTTTAGACCTTTGACTTTTTGGCTGTCTTTTATATTATGGACACGTAATCAATCTCTAAAAGTCACATGGAAGACCGCAACAACAACCAGCTCGAAGTCCTTAACCACCTTTCTAAGGGCAATAAGTTTGTCTTTTATGTTTATCGCAAGGTCAGCAAGGTTTCTACTGCTGTATATCTAGTAACGGATTTGATAAAGGACGCTGAGCCTCTCAAGTGGTCACTTAGGAAAGTGGCTACGGATGTGGTGTCTTTTAGAAACTTTTTTGATGAGAAGTCTGTCTTTAATAATGTGGAGATTGGACTACTTGAACTTGAAGGCCTTGTCGAGCTTGCGAGGGTCTCTAAGGTGGTGTCCGAGATGAATTGCTTCATTCTACTTTCTGAGATTCGCAAGATTGTATCCGAGATGAAAGAGAGATCTAAAGAAGGATACTTCGCGCCTGAACTAGTCGCTTCTTACTTTGATATTGCGAGACCTACTGTGGTTACTTTAGAAGAATTGATTCAAAAGCAGAAGCAAGAAAAGCAGGATGTCCTTTATAAAGGACATAAAGGACAGGGTACTGCTAATGACTTTTATACTGCACCCAAGGCACCTGTAGGTAAGGCCCCTTTAATAGACAGAGAAGAGGGGGTAGATTCAAAAGGACAGAGAAGAGATGAGATAGTGAAGATAACTAAAGAGAAGGGAACTGTAACCATAAAGGACATAACAGATCAAATAAAGGACTGCAGTGAGAAAACAATCCAGCGAGAGCTCATCGCCATGGTTGATCAGGGACTACTCAAAAAGACAGGAGAGAGGAGGTGGAGTAGGTACACTGTCGCGTAGCTTGGGGCTACTTTGAGACCAGGCATTTCGGGCACCTATTCGAACTTATAAAGGTGAATTAGTTAGGTTACCTAAATTGACTAAAAGGCCGATTTTTGCTATTATATGCCGGCTGGATTTGGGCCTGTTTGGGCACTTATCCACATACAGTATTTCCGCGTTTTATTGGGTTTTGGTATAATCTTTGTTGAGGCAGGATTTCTGCCTTTGCTTGGTTATCCAGATTACGATAGAACCACACGAACTTTGACAACTAAATAATCCAGACTTTTCAGAATATTCTTCAGATTCTGTAACACAGAAATTCAGTCCAAAATTCGCCTACTAGATTCTTCTGGAATCGCAAGATTTTGAGAAGAATTTGGTGTAAGAAAGGGAAAGGTCAGACGTCTCCAGAAATGGAGATCCTGACGGCCGATTAGCTCTCCTTTGGGTCGAACCAAAAAGGTGCTTTTCGGTAGATACGGGTCTCATTGAAAGAATAGTCGAAAACAATTCTTTCTTTTAGAGACCTTTACAAGAGCGGTAACAAACTCTCCATTACAAGATTTATTAGTATGAAAGAGAGTTATCGTAAATTAATTAGATATGAGTAAATTCACAAAGACAATCGCTGGTGTTGTGAGCGGACTCGCACTCGTTGCAACTGTTGCAGGAGCTGCTAGCGCTGACACATTCACACGAAGCCTTACTCTAGGAAGCAAGGGCGCTGACGTCACTGCTCTCCAGACATGGCTTATTAACAAGGGATATTCTATCCCAGCTGGTGCTACCGGATACTTCGGTGGACAGACAAAGGCAGCTGTAGCTGCTTTCCAAGCTGCTAATGGAATCACTCCTGCAGCTGGATACTTCGGTCCTGTAACAAGGGCTGCAGTTAACGCTGACGGTTCTTCAATGTCTACTGGTGGTTCAACAACTACTGGTGGAACTGTAACTACAGACGGTACTGACGGTTCAATCACTGTTAGCTACTCTCCATACGTTACAACTAGCCAGACTGTAAAGAAGGGTGAGACTAAGGACATCTACTCAGTTAAGCTCAAGGCTACAGCAGGTAAGGTTGCAGTAACTCGCTTTGACGTTCACTTCAGTGAGCGACCATGGCTTGACTTCACAAAGCTAACACTTCGAGACGCTAATGGTACAGTTCTTGCTACCAAGTTCCTCTCAAGTGCTGCTGATGCAACTGAAGTAACTGTTGGTTCTGACTACCTAGTACGTGTTGATGGTTTCAACTACTCAGTTGATCCTTCAGCAGAGGCTACACTTATCGTGTCAGCTACAGTACAGTCAGCTTCTGACAAGATCACTGGTCAGACTGTTAGCGTAACTGTTCCTTCAGGTTCTATCCGAACCATCAACGGAAAGGGTTACACTGACTCTCTAGGTATCTCAAACACAAACACTATTACTTTGACCTCAACAGGTTCAGTAGGTGATATCTACACTCGCGTAAGTCCAAACACTCCTGACAAGAGGATTGTTACAACTTCAGTGAGCCAGGTAACTCCTGACGTAGTTCTAGGTGTTTACAGCTTGAAGAGCCAGAACCAGAACTCAACAATCAACAGCTTGAGCTTCAACATTAACAACAGTACAAACGCTGCTACTTCATCAATCTTCCAGAACGTTCGATTGAAGGTAGGTGGTCAGGTTTACGGTGCTAACAGCCTTTCAGCTGGTGCATCAACCTTCACTAACCTTAACTTCACTCTCGCTCAGGATCAGTGGACTGACGTATCAGTAGTTGCTGACGTTCTATCAAACATCTCTGGTGTTTCAGCGTCATCAACACTTGTTGCTGCTGGTATCGTAGGAGTTGACGGTAACTACAACACTGTTACTGTTTCAAACGCTTCAAACGCTACAGCTAACGATGTTCAGCTTCAGACTTCAGGTATTTCTGTAAGCAACCTATCAGCTAGCTATACTCTAGGTGGTGCTGGTGCAAACGGAGATGCTGGTGCTGCAGTAACATTCGCATTCACAGTGACAAACACTGGTAACAGCGATGTTTACGTAAGCAAGGTTCCTGGTGTTGCTCTTGCAACTTCAACAACCGGTTCAGCTGGTTCACCTGCAACAGCTTCTTCGACAATCACTTACGTGACATCGAACCCAGGCACAATGGCTTCTGATACAGGAACTGCTCCTACATCAGGTGCGTTCGTAATCCCAGCTGGTTCTTCAAGAACTCTTACTTACTCTGGATCATTGAATAACATCAACGGTACAGCAGGTATCCGAGTCTTCAAGATCACTTCGATTAACTTCGGAACAAGCGCAGGTACTCCAACAGGTTCAAGCGTAAGCTTCAACCTAGAGCCTCTAACAGTTACACCTAACCTTGCTAATAACTAAGGCCTCTGGTTTTAGATTGCAATAAAGGTTTTCTTTAGAGAAAGAATCTGGCAAAACCGCCCC
>CAZCQK010000001.1:28112-31889 GCA_964500855.1 uncultured Candidatus Saccharibacteria bacterium | reverse complement strand
GTTAAAAGTGGTATGACTTCTATTACTGACTCAAGATACTTATTGGATACAGCAGGGGATTTATTCTTCGATGTTTTTGGTGGATTTTTACTTTCAGTTTTAACTTCATAAATATGGACACAATCAAAAAACAATTAAAAGTAACTTTTGCTTCCGGTGCATCCACTGTGACGGGCGCAAACTTTCTTATCGAGACGGTGCCTCAGGGAGGGGAAGCAGTTGTTAGGATATTGGTTGATTGTGGATTGGAGCAGGGTAGTAGAGATGCTGACAGTAATAACCGTAAGCCGTTTATTTATGATCCGAAGACTATAGATTATCTCTTCATCACTCATGCGCACCTCGATCACATAGGTAAAGTGCCTAGATTGGTAAAGGAAGGCTTCAATGGCAAGATATTTTCAACTGTTGAGACTAGAGAGCTCACTCCTATTATGCTTGAGGATTCGATGAAGGTTCTTAATATGGAAAACGAAGACCTACCTCCGCTTTATACCGAAGAAGATATAAAGCATACTATGGCGCTCTGGCATGATATCCCTTATGACACATGTACTGAACTCCACGGAGGTCTTGAGGTCTGCGCTAAAGACGCAGGGCATATTCTTGGAGGAGTTATGTATGAATTCACTTATAACGGCAAGAAAATAGTATTCACAGGAGACCTTGGTAATTCACCAACTCCACTTCTTCGCGATACTGCTCAGATAACGGACGCTACGTATATGGTGATGGAGAGTGTGTATGGCGATCGTAATCATGAGGCTCTGGATACAAGGCGAGATATGCTCGAGAATGTTATTGAGGATTCATGTAAGCGTAAAGGGGCGCTTCTTATCCCTTGTTTCTCACTTGAGAAGACGCAAGTCATACTTCATGAGATGAATAAGCTTGTGAGTGAGGGGAGAATTCCTCGTGTGCCAGTATTTCTAGATTCTCCGCTTGCTATTAAGGTTACCAATATCTATAAGCAGTACTCTAAGGGATTTAATGATGAGATTAGGGAGGAGATGCGAGACGGCAAAAACATATTTACTTTCCCTGGGCTCACTCTAGTAGAGACTGCTGAGGAGTCAAAGAAAATAAACGAGACACCAAATCCAAAAATAATTATTGCTGGATCTGGTATGTCGAATGGAGGACGCATCGTACATCACGAAGTTAGATACTTACCAGATCATCAAAGCACCTTGCTACTTATTGGTTACCAATCTCTTGGTACTTTAGGTAGGAGAATTCAAAATGGTGAGAAGCAGGTTAGAATACTCGGACAGAATGTGCAGGTGAAGGCCAAGGTGGTAACCATAGACGGATACTCATCGCATAAGGATTCAGATCACTTGCTTGAGTTCGTCTCAGATGCGAGAGAGACTTTGCGCAAGGTGTTTCCTGTGATGGGAGAGCCTAAGTCCGCTATGTATCTCACTCAGAAGATTCAAGATACTCTTGCTGTGGATGCACATCATCCCGAGGACGGAGAGAGTGTGGTCTTGGATTTCTAGTGTATAATTTAGTTAATATTTAAATTCAAAAGGATGTACGATAAAAATGTAGAAAAAGTAGATAGTGAAAGGCATGAGCATTTCAAGATTAAAGTATGTGTCTCTGGTGCTGCTGACATGGCGCACTTACCTCCTGAAGCTCATGAGGATGCTAAGACCTTGGGTGCTGCTATCGCACGTCACGGAGGCATAATAACAACAGGTGCTACCACAGGGTTCCCGTATTGGGCTGCGCTTGGTGCTAAGCGTGCTGGGGGAATATCTATTGGACTCTCACCTGCTTCAGGCGAGAGAGAGCACGTAGAAGCATATAAGCTCCCACTTGATTACATGGATCTTATTATTTATACAGGGTTTGGTTACCCAGGTAGAGATCTCTTTCTTACACGAGCGTCTGATGCTGTGATTATTGGTCCTGGACGAATTGGTACTTATCATGAATTTACCATCGCCTACGAGGATAATAAGCCTATTGGCATACTTGAGAGCGAACACTGGGATACCGATGAGGTGCTTAAGACTATTCTCTCAAAGAGTCATCGGTCTACTGAAGGAATTGTTTTTGGTAAGGATCCTGAAGAGCTTGTGGCTAAGATAATGGGTATGGTGAAGGAGAGAAAGATAAACGATACCTTCACAAGTAGGACCTAGTCTATTTATTGGGGAATAGATCTATCAATTCGTTTGAGTAGTATATTTCTCCTGCCAGTCTTCCGAAGCTGTATTTATCGCTTCCTATATCTATTTCTGCACCGCCAATCTCTGGGCTCTCATTTGGTTTTGATTTACTAAACCCTATGTTAAATAGGGTGGCCAGTATCTCAGGTCTATTTGATATATCGAATCCAGATTTCTGCCACTCGGTGTTTATTTCCTTTAGGTATATGGCTGAGTAGAGGTATTGGTAATAGCGATTGGTGTAGTCTGTTAATCTCTCGAATCTCTCGGTCTTTGGATCACTTGTTTTGAAATCAAGAATATTCTCATACTGCTTACCTAGATAGTATGGCGAGGTTTGGTCTCTGAGGTTATTTTCTATTTGGATTGCTGTGTCTTCTTTGATACCTGCGATGCCCCAAGAGAATTGGGTCTGGGTACCTAGAATCTTGAGAGGGGAGAATACTTCCTTGAATGTTTCTCTTTGCGAGAAGTACATGCGTAGTTGCTCGACTGCTACTATGGAAGTTATGAGTCTTGCATTTATACCAGTTTTGGATTCTACATCCTTTAGTACTATCTGATCCTTTGCTATGGCGGTCTTGAAGTTCTGCCACTCAGGAGTCTTGCTCCAAGGTCCCGCTTCTATTGTCTTATCAAGTCCGAGCTTTCTGAATTCGTTGGTTTGGTTGTCTATTATCCCGCTTGTTTTGGTCAATCCGAATTTGATTGCGAAAAATCCAGCCACGAGACCAAAGCCAATCAAAGCAAAAATATATACTGTAATTTGGAACGATTTTTTGATTATTTTCATCGACATGACTTTACATTATAGTCACAAACTTCGCAATATTTGATTTTTTATTACCAAGCGAGTATTTTTATTGCAATATGAGTTCGTTGTTATCCCATGTAGTCAATTGGAAGTGCATACAAGGCGTGTTGTTAGGTATGACGAAAAGGGTCTACCAGCCTTCAGAATACGCTAAGTGTTATGATCAGTATGAATACGAAACCAGATGTATTCTAGAAGAAATTCATCGATTAATTTTGACGCGTAGGTTTGGTAAGGTGGTGCAGAGTAAATCGCGCTCCATCTACCATTTTAAAGCGTCGGGATTTAATTGTTCAATCACAATAGTCGATAAGGTCAATCATTTTGCGAACGCAAGACTTGTAGAAGATGGTCTGGTCAATTTGAGTTTTGAAAGAAGTGTGACGGTGTTTCTATTCAATCCCTTAGAAAGGATTGCTTTTAGAAATAGACTGGCATACAGCTTTCAATCCCATAGAGACGATATATATCTATGCAGTCTCTCTGATACATCTAAGTTGATTGCCGAGATGGCTGGCTTGCTTTGTATGTTTTAACCTTTCTTTAACCCCAAACCCCCGAGCCTAACGGCCGGGATTTTTATTCAAAGTGATTTATTTTCCTTCCTAGCAATTCGTTTTTTAGCACGGGGTATTTACTTAGGGAAGGATTTGATTCTGCTATAACCTTAGCTTCGTTACGTGCTAGCTCTACCATCTTGATATTGCGGAGGGCTTCCATAGCGATATCTGATACTCCCCATTGCTTACCACCTGATAGTTCGCCGATGCCCCTTTGATTCAT
>CAZCQK010000001.1:0-28012 GCA_964500855.1 uncultured Candidatus Saccharibacteria bacterium | reverse complement strand
CTCTACCACGTAGCTGGTGGAGCTGAGCCAGGCCGAACCTTTCGCCACCTTCTATTATGATTGTGGTTGCGTTTGGTACGTTTACTCCGACTTCAACAACCGAGGTTGATACTAGTATCTTTATATTTCCATTCGCGAATTCGCTCATTACCTTATCCTTCTCGGTGGGCTTCATCTTGCTATGCATTATGCCCACTCTGTAATCAGGGAATACTTTACTTTGGAGTCTCTTGGCTTCTTCTTTCACGGATTTGAGTAGCAGGGTCCTTTCCTTATCAGGATCTGGCTCATCTATTCTAGGGCATATGACGTAGGCCTGGCGACCTTTCTTGAGTTCTTCTTTTACCTTTTCATAGACCTGATCACGTTTGTTTGGGAGGACTATTTCTGTCACTATTGGCTTCCTGCCCTTTGGCATTTCATCTAGTATTGATAAGTCTAAGTCCCCGTAGATTGTGAGAGCGAGTGTCCTTGGGATTGGAGTTGCAGTCATTGAGAGTAGGTGCGGGACGACGCCGTCCTTCCTTGCTAGCTTTTGGCGTTGGTTTACTCCGAAGCGGTGCTGTTCATCTATTATTACGTAGGCCAGGTTTTTGAATTTTACTTTCTTTTGGATTAGGGCATGTGTGCCTATTACTAAAGAAATCTTGCCCTCAGCAATCCACTTGAGCATCTGCGACTTCGATACATCCGTAGACTTCCTAGGATCTACTTTGGATGGAAATTTCTTACATGTGGATCCTGTGATCAATGCCATTTCTATCGGTAGGTGACTAAACAGTGAGATGAATGATTCGAAGTGTTGGGTTGCTAGTATCTCTGTTGGAGCCATGTAAGCTACTTGGAGATTGCCGAAGTCTTTGCCTTCTGGATGAGACCTCACTACTGCGTAACTTGTGGCTGCGGCTACTGCGGTCTTACCGCTCCCTACATCACCTTCAAGTAGCCTGCTTAGTGGAGAGCCGGTGGCCATTTCCTTTGCTATTGTTTTGATTGATGTGGTCTGAGCTCCTGTCAGTCTAAATGGTAGACGGTCTATGAATTCGCTGGATAGAGTGAGTGCATCCTTTATGGCTACCGATTTTAGTTTGGATAATTCTACTTTCTCAATTTGCTTTTGGAGTTGGATAAAAAATATTTCTTCAAAGGCGAATCTCTTGCGAGCTACTTCGAAGTGTTCGGTCTTTTGTGGACTATGAAGCCAGATGAATGCAGTTTGAATAGACGGTAGGGAATACTTATCCAAAATATCTTTGGATATTGGATCTACAATCTTTTCTAAAACACCAGATTTAAAAATCTTTTGGATATGATGGAATATCCAGTTTGATGATATGTGCTTGGTTTCTCTATATACTGGGTAGAGTGTTGCTGGAGCCTCCGCTCCCGCAAAAAGTGATTCACCTGAGATCTCGGGGATATAGTCCACTTCTTCAACTTTTGGGTTGGAGAAGTAGATACCGTGCTTACCCTCGCTTACTTTACCTTCTATGCGCACACTACTTCCGACATGGAGCATCTTGGCTATGTACGGCTGATTGAACCAAACAACAGCAATACTTCCCGTAGTATCCTCTACGATGCCCTTGGCCATTGTGATTTTGGTTTTGAATCCTTTGCTCGTGTCTAGAGTTTTGATCTTGCCGTAGATTGTGGCGCTGTCACCCTTTTTGAGTGAAGAGATGGTGGAAGCCTTGGAGGTATCGCCGTAACGCTCGGGATAGTATCTAAGTAGTGATATTACGTTCCCTATACCTATTTTTTTGAGCCCGAGTTTTTGGACTGGGGTGAGGCGGAAGTGGTTTTCTAATAGGTCTTCAGGTTTCAATTTTATTTTGCTGTGGTTGAAGCTTCATTTGGAAGCGAAGCTTTGCAACTTGTCAGTTCTGCGAGTCTCTCTGGAGTAAGTACTTCGCTAATTCTGCTACCATCCTTGAATTCCCATGTTGGGTAACTGTCTATCTTGGCCTGCTTACATTCCTCGGTCTGACCCACCGCATCTGGAGTAGAGCATTCCTTGTAGGGGAGTAACTTTACTGATGCTTCGAATAACTTCTTCTGTTCTGCGCAGTGTGGGCACCAGAATGCTCCGTAGAACTTGGCACCGCTATTTGATATGCACTCTGCGAGAGCGTCATAGGCATGCGATGTGCCTGTACTCTGGCCACTTAGGAAGGCTATACCAATAGCTACTAGCACTGCGGTTAGTATAATGAATAAAACTGATTTTACAGGGTTTGTTTTCATGGGTTCATTTTATAACTTGATTTACTCTTACGCCAGAGGTGGTTTTGTGAATCTGGCCTATATTTATGGTATAATTTTGTTACTAAAAGTTAATTTAAAACTATGTTTGTTATAGCTATTATTCTATCGGTTATTACTGTCACATCACTTGGTATGTTGTGGTTCTCTCCGCTTATGTTCGGTCGCGACTGGGTTGAGCTTTCAGGCACAATGAGTACTGATAGTAAGAAGGGTATGAAGAAGACCATGACTATTCATACTTTGCTTAGTCTAGTTACTGGTACTGTGATTGCTTCAATGCTTCGAGCTGGATTTTCTATTGGAGATTTGTTTGCTATCTGGTCTGCTTTCGCTCTTCCGATTTTTGTTAACGAAGTTATCTGGGATGACAAGTCGCTTAAGTACTTCATGATAAAGGCAGGGTACAGCATAACCGCTCTTGCTATCGGATCTGCGGTAATATACTTGGTGATTTAATTTGATGGAAAGGCTTGAAGGTGAAGAAGTGTTGGGTGAGCACGAAGTGTCTCCAAAGGTGCTAGAAAGAGTATCTCCTTTTGATTCAGATATTATTCAAAGACGAGTAGAGTCTGCTAGCAAGTCCAAATCAACTATTGCATTTAAGGATCTAATAGAGTGGATTCGAGAATGTGAATCATACATCAATAATGCTGACTCAAATCAGTCTGAAGCAGAGGAGTATTCCAAGGAGGTTAAAGCTGCTATTACTCAGTTAAGGAAGCAGTGGGAGCAGATACTTTTTACTTTTATTTCGAGTGCTGTGAGTAAGAGAGACGGTCGAGAACGAGTTGAGAGGCAGATTACTTATCCGTTTTTGAATAATAATTTAAAGTCAGAGCTTCGTGGAGTGTTTGGGGAAGATTTGGCTGATTTTGCTGTTAATAATCTCTACCATGCTATTGCAGATGGACGAATTTCTGATGATGTGGTATTGCAAGTTTCAGAAAATCATGTGGCAGAAATTGAGATTAGAAAAAGGGCTCTAGAGATTGAGTCGGCACAGCAGAAAGATGGATTTAAAAAATCAGTCGAGGTTGCAATTCGTAAAGGGGAGCTTCCTCAAGAAGTGGCTTTAATGTTATCAAGGATTGATAGGACCAAGGTTCGATTAGATGATAGATTGCTTTCCGTAAGTTCTACGGTATCTGGTGAGAGTCATATGGATGGGGATGTGAGCGTTACCACAGATTTTTTTTATGATTTTGATTGGAAAGATAGACTGAGAGAGACGCTTTTTCATGAGTTTGTGCATACTATTGCTGGTGAAGAAATAGTGCTCAAGGATAAACATTCTTCTCGGGGAGATGAAATTATTGAAGAAAGTTTAGTCCTAAAGAAGTCAGGTGTTGTTATTGGTGGCAAAAACAGATGGCTAAACGAGGCTATTACTGAATATGTTACAGGTATTCTTTTAGATATTTATGTAGAAGATATAAGAAAAGATGATACGGGTATAACAAGGGTTGTGGGACACAGGTCATATTCCTCCGAACAGGATAAACTCAAGGAACTTGTTAAAAGAGGCTTGAGCAAGGATAAGATTATTAATGCTTACTTTGAGAATATTTTACCTAGAGATTCCAAATCTGATAAAAAGCAAGGTTCTGCTTTTGGTGATTTGATGAGAGAGATTGTGAAGCTTGAAGGTGAGTTTGCGATTTTAAAACTAGACAATACTTTTGTTCTAAGAAATCTCTTGGGTCGTTTTATAGATAATAATATGTTTTGTTGTGTGTTATCGGTAGAACGAAGAGAATTAATGAAAAGTAAATTTAATGATCCGGGCTCTGATTTTGAATGGGCGGGTGTCAATGTTTCTTTGGGTAGGCATAGCAAAGATACGGTATCAACTGATGTTTTTATTTATCATTATTTTGAAGGGGAAGCAAATAGGCAAAAGGCTATGGCACAGGTGCTTTCTAAGCAGGTGGTCCTCTATGACTTATTACAGAGAGATCAAGCAAAACTATCTAGTACAGAGCCAAATCTAAAATTAAATTTCCAAGCATTCCACTAATCCCACAAGTCCCAGACTTTGGCTGCGACGTTTATTGGCTCCCCTTCTAGAGGGAAGTGGTGGAGGTTAATGAAAGGGAGAGAGTTGGCTTCGATTATACCCCATCTCTGATTATCAGGGTCTTCTTCGATGTTTGGGATAATAAAATCAAATCCAACAACGGGTGCAGCGAGTAAGTCGCCTGCGCGCTTTATGTACTCGAGAGTTTTTGGATGAGTCTTGGTTATCTCTTCGGCCGCGAATCCGCCGTAAGATATACCAATCTTCTCCGAGAGGTCTATCACTCTGTCTTTCTCTATTACTGACTTTAGGTTGAGTCCTTGCCTTGCTATGAATTCTTCTAATCGAGGAGTGATTAGGACGTCCTTTACTTCAGGATGCTTGGCTTTATTTTTGATTGATATTAGTTCTTCTATTGTGGACGCTCCATCTCCTTTAACACGAGGAGGATCACCACGCAGTATTCCTACTACTTCACCGTTTACATAAGTACCACGGTATACGCTTCCATGGAGATGTTCTTCTACTATGACGAAACATCCAAGTTTCTTAGCAATATCAAAACCATTTTTTAAATCTTCTTTGGTATTGAGGAAAGTGGTGGTGTGCCTACCACGAGATCCAAGTCTCGGCTTCGTAATAAACGGCGGTCTACCGTGATTAAATATTTGATTAAGATGTTTATGACTCGCAACACTTGCTCCATATGCTACGGGTATGTCATGCTTTTTGAAAAATTCTTTGAGAGTCCACTTATCATCCATCCATGCGTAGGATTTACCTTGAAATGAACTCGGGACAGGGATGCTTTCGAAGTAATGGAGCTTTCCATTTATTCGCGCTCTATATTGCTCAACTGGCTTTCCAAATATTACCAACTGCTCCATTTTGATACCTCGCTTTTCTGCCTCTTGCCATATAACAAGTGATCTCTCGGTCTTTGCTTTACTCATGTCAGTATTGATGCCCCAGATGTGGAGCTTGGTAAATAGCCAGACGTACGGAGTAGCAATAATCTCAATCAATCTATCCACGTATCTGTTTTGGAGATAGGAAATCATTCTAGTTAGAGGAGAGATAAGGACCATTAGAGTCTGGAATATATAAGAGAGGGTGTGGTTGGTCGGATTGTTACCACAATATACGCATTTTATTTTTTTGATTCCGTTTTCGCTCATTTGGCTATTATATATCCATAAACAAAAATGGACAGCCGAAGCTGTCCAGTACGATTAGTGACCTAACATAGTTTTAACTCATAGGTTTACTAAAACCGACCCCAAAATTATATCATATATAGGGGAGGGTAGCGAAAGATAGAAAAAACTTCATCTTTATGATAACCTGGTCTCTACCAACTTATATTGGTAAATATCTGCTTGGAGACGTGGCTTCCGCCCAAGGCGGACGAGCCTAGGGCTTTAGGGTATGAATAGAGTATTGAAAAAGTAAATGAATTGGAGACGTGGCTGAGCTGGCCGAAAGCGCCTCACTGCTAACGAGGTAGGGCTTTAAACACCCTCGAGGGTTCGAATCCCTCCGTCTCCGCCTTGACAATTTAGTATCGGCGTGTCCCGATTACTCGCGAGAGTAGTGCGACCCACGAACCTACTAGATTGCACAAAACACCAAGAGAATTCTCTTGGTGTTTTGCTGTCTGTACAATTATGAAATGGATTTCGATACTGCCGTCACAACAATCAACAAACTTCTTGAAAAGAAAAAGCCAAAAACATTCAGTAGCACATGGATCCATATTCACTCTCCTGCGGTATATGCCTACATACGAATAAACCTAAGGACTGAAAACGACGATGTCGATTGGGACAGGTTCACCTATGCGCTCAATAAGAAGTATGTAAATCGATGGCAATACTTTAAACGCAAAGTTGCTAGACCATATGAGAATCAGGCTGAAGTAGATGTGATCCTCACGAAGCACAGGGACAAACTCTACACATTTGTTGCTCTCGGGAATGCTGATGATAAGGAAATCCGTAACCGAATCGTCATCGCACTTGTCCGAATTGCACAGAAAGGCAATGTCTTAGCCCAACAAGAGTTACTAAAGTGGCTGCGTTACATGGTCGATGACTGGATCGAGAAATATTACCAGCTATTCAAATGGAAAGGCTATGGAGAAGACATTGATGACAAAATAAAGGGTTGTATCCGTTGCTACAAATACACAGGATCATTCATTGGCTATTTGTTCAGAACGCTCGAATACTCCGCTCGAGGAATGAGACCTCTCCAAGCATGGTCGCTTGATGATCCTGTCGGTGAGGATGGTGCTACGAAGGTTGATTTCGTGACGCAGGATACAGAGACGGGAGAAGTGAAATTGTTTGGGAGGTAGCGAATGATTTATTTTGCACTCCTGTACTCGGGCGGATGCTCCATTGTTCTTAGTGCTTCGACAGGAGTTTCCTGAACTTCTTCTGTTTCGTTTGATCGGGTTTGTGTCATCATGCCTTTAACTTTTTCTTCAATCTCGGCTTCCAACTTCTCCATATCCTGTGGCTTGAAGTTATTGATAATGTCTTTGTGCAAAAGCTTAACTATCTCGACAGAATTTTTCTTCACTTCCTTGCTTTTTGTTTTCTGTACATGGCCGATCCAAGTAAAAAGAGACCGCACGAGTTCTCGGAACACACGGCTACGGCTATCTTCATAGCTTTCACCTTTGGATAAGGTACTGAAATGCAGTCCCCAGAAAATATAGATATTTTTGTCGGCGGTATTTTCAATCGCTTTTAATGATTTGTGAAAAGCCTCTAATATCGTTGAGCCAAGTACGTTTTCATAAAACGTCTGCGCTCCTGTTATTGCGACTCTGTTTTGAATGGCCCACAGGGTTCCGATATAGCCCCGCGCTCCACCTGCCAAGAAAAATGTGGCGACTTCCGACCATGACCAACAAGTGTTATTGAAAACGAACGGAGAGCTATGAGACGCAAGGGTTCTGAACATACCTTGATGTATGCTGTCACTACATTTGATGGCGCATGACATGGGTACCCGATCTTTCGGCTCTCGTTTTATTCCTTTGCCTAGTTCCTCTTTCTGATAGAGCGATTTTCGCATGTCCTCAAAGACATAGTGTGGCAGATTTTGTTTTGCTAACTCGGGACTCATCCACTCAAAGCCATCAAACTTTCTGAATATGGTTTTTCGATGCAATTCGATAAGGTCTTTTCCTGGCACAGGAGAAAACCCGACCACTTCGTCATACTCGACTAGGTGCTTTTTACCTTCTCTGTCTGTAAATTCCTCTGACACGGCGTATCCGTCGACTTCTCCTCCATGACTTGAGATATGTAGGATGTCATAAGGAAAATTCGGGGCGTTATAATCCAAATCTCTAACCTTTGCGGTTTCCGAAATCAATCCACGGATAAAATAATTATTCTTTTTGAAAAAATCTATCAACCATTTTGTTTCTCCATCAACAAAGAATTCTTCGAGTGAGAAAATAACCACCGAATTAAATCTTTCTATGTGCTCAAAGGCGAGGCAGTTAAAGACAAAGAAATCTGCACGGAGTGAAAGGTTCACATAACTGCACGGAATAATATTTTCTATACCAAGCGAGTACGGCAAGCCTTCTGTAAAAAATGTTGCGTATTCAAAAGCGGCAAAATCAATATCTCCCACGCGCTGACTGATCTTGTTTAGCACCTTCTGAAACTGATTGTGGCTTCCATCCTCTTTCCATTTCTGGATGAACTTCTGAATGGTTCTACCTTCATGCTTTTCAAGCGGTCTGACGATTTTGATATTTGCTCCTACTGAACAGGCATAGTTCACCGCTACGATCGTGGCGACATCGTCTTCCTCCTGTTCCACAACCACGATTCCTCCCTTATGGTTTTCGATCAGAGGCAAATCATCGGCTCCATCGTCAATAAGGAGGCTCTTTCCATCCCTCTTTGCGAGATAGAGGCCTTTCAATATTTCGCTCGGCTTACATCTGAGCTCGTCTTTCCTTGTGATCCCAATCGCAGCTAGTTTTTCTTTTACCTCAGAGACACCTGCGATTTCAATGACCTTCATGCTTTTAGGAAAGCGGATGTAGCTCTTTTGGTGTTCGCTAATTCCTGCGAGTATCAGGTATTCGCATCCGCCAACCCTAGCTAGTGCGTTATTCACCAATACGGCCGCTTCATTGCCGATGATCTTTGAGATGTAATTGTCAGCATTGAAGTCGTCGCTATCCTCGTCGAAGGCTATGACGTTTGGAAAAATAAATACAGGGAAATAGGTATCTGGTTCAGAAAAATAGGAAGAAACTACCGCCGCTAGCTGGACGTTCTCCTTGTCTGCCACGCAGACGAAGCGATTATTAATAATCGGCACTTTAACGCTCATATCTTGAATTATATGTTTTTGGAGTTGAAAATCCTATTTCTCCTCAACTAGCGTAAGGATCTTGTCCTTGTACACAATCCTCGACCTTAGGTTTGCCAACAGCTCCCGCTTCTCACTCGTCATGCCTTCCTTGAGGATGTACTTGGCGTAGTTTCGTATATCAGTATCCTTGTCGGTCTTGATCTTCTCTGTCGCTCCAAGCACCGATCTCTGGAAGATATTGAATCGATTGATTTCATCCTCAAGCTTCTGCCTCATCCCAAGCTCGTTGATGTTCACTTTGTCGAGAATCTTCAGAAGCTCCGTGATGAGTTCCTCCTCACGGATATATTTGTTCTTGCAATTCCTGTCTCTTGCCCTTGAACATGAGTAGTAGATGTAGCGATTTGCACCGCCATCTTTAAGCTGCTTCCATTTCTCCTCGGCAGATATGCCAGATTGGCAGTACCCGCAAGTGAATAATTTGGTGAAAGCAAACTCTTTCGTCTCTCGCACGATCTGGTCGCGCTTCAGTTGGGCTTTCACTTTCTCGAATAGTTCTTGAGTAATCAAGGGCTGGTGTTTTCCTTGATACCAGTTGCCGCTCTCCCTCGGCCTCTCGAAGATGCCGTAGTAGAAGGGATTCTGTAATATTCGATACACACCCGAAAGTGTCAATGGCTTGTTGCCTCTGGTGTAGAAGTTCAGTTCGAACTTCATCCAGTTGTATACCTTTCTTCCAGACCATTGCTCGTACGCAACTTTCTCGAACATCTTCTTGATAATCGGTGCTCTTTGCGGATCGACAAGCACTTGACCCTTCTTGTCCATGTGCTTTTGGTTCAAATATCCAAGTGGTGCCGTTCCTACCCATAGTCCCATCTCGCATCTTGTCCTTAACCCACGTTTGACGTTGATGCCTCGATTGTCGTTTTCCAATTTCGCTTGCGAACAGAGAATCATCAGCATGAACTTGTCGTTCGGGCTGTTGGTGAATCGCTGTCCGTAAGTGCGGATGTCCTGCAAATAATTTCCGTCCATCAGATCGATCACTTTTCCGAGGTCTCCTGCGTTTCTTGAAATACGATCAGGTGCCCATGTGAGTATTCCATTGAATTTTCCTTGCTTGATCTCCTCCACAATCTCGTTGAAGACCGGTCGTTGCCCAGTCTCTTTTGCAGAGTGCGATTCTCGCTTCATGGTCACGATCTCCAATCCCTCACGCTCGGCAAGCTGTAACATCTCCTTGATCTGGCTATCAATGGAGAGGACTTGCCGTTCCTCCGATTCCGTCGACTTTCTTGCGTAAAGGCAGTATTTCACCTTTACGGGGCTTGCTACCTTGGCCGCAGTCCCTAATGGCTCTGGTCCTTGTATTTTTGTCATACAACACAAGGAATGACGCAACTCGCCCCAGGAGTCCAGAGCGCCCCAAGAACCTGGAAGTTAGTAACTTTTGCCTGTGGAAAACTCTAAGGGTGGTTAAGGAAGTTAACCGAAAGTGGTAAATTAAATTCACCAGAACTGGTTAACTTTGTTAACACACAAAAGAAAGAGAAATATAGGGAAACTTAGTATTAGGCACAACCTGTGGAAAAACTGGTTCACAATTTGAACTAGTTCACTAGCTGAACTGCTTATGGTTCAGCTAGTGAACCGATACTGGTTCATTTCCTGAACTAACAAAATATAGGAAACAAAGGGAAACCTAGTATTAGGGATCGGTGTGGATATCGAAGGGATCAAAGCTCTGAATTTCTTTCCGAAGTTTCTCGTAATCCTTGAAGACGCGGTTGTATATCCGTATCACTTTGCCTTTACGCTTCTGTACATCATCGCTCTCCAGAAAATCGACGAGGTCGTCGTCGATGAAGGAAGCCAAGGAAATGTATGAGGCGACCAGTAGTCTGATCCGCTCTTTGATCGCCATCTTCAGGTGCCGTTTTGATTCAGGCAACTTTGAAATACGGTTAAAAGGAGTAGAGCCTGTCGGCTCATGATATTTGAAATGCTTTGAGGCATCTATGATTGCTTCGATATCGTCATCTTTCACACCCTAAGGGATGACGCTGTTCGCTTTTGAAGTCTAGCTGTTGATAAGTCGCCAAAAATGGCTACACTTTAAGGTCTTTTTATGGTACAGTTGTGTTTAAGTAAGCCTTTTGAATAACCCTTATTAATTAACCCCAAATATGGACAACAATAATTTCAATAATGTTCCTCCACAGGCCCAGCCACCTGTAGTTCAAAATGGCTCAAAAAGACCCCTTTGGATTTCAGCCGTAGTCCTCGTCCTTGCAGTGCTTGCCGTCGCTGCATTTTTTGTATTCAAGAATCCTGTTTCAAATAATTCAACTTCCAATAATTCTGACTCAAATTCTCCTGTCGCATATCAGGAAGCGCTCGTAAATGTTCCTTTCGTCCGATCGGATATCACAATTAATCCTGCGATATCTCAAAAGTTTTCTACCTCAGAAATCAAAAATATTTCTGATGTTGAGAAAGCGTATGGCTTTAAGTTCACTCCGGATGAGTTAACAAAATTGGAGCAAAATAAATTTGTTACAAAAAATCTTCTCGATACCAATATTACAGGTACTGGTCTTGGAGTCGGAGACAATATGCGCGAACTTGTCGCCCTATATACAAAAATCTCTGGCGATAGTGACTACAAGAACCGAACGCAAGCAAACTCAGTATTTATTTCGGCAGATTCAATGATGAATCTCTTTTCAATCCTTTCAGCTGATCTCTTGAAAGAAACTGAAAACAAATATCTTTACGATCAGACCTTGGCAATAACGAAGACAATGTATGATCAAGCTTCAGTAAATTTGCAAAATGCTAAATCTGCAGATGAGAAAAATCAGTGGACGAAGGTAAGAGATTACTTTGCTGTACCATATGCATTGCTCTCGACCTCAATGAAGCCGATAAGTGCCGATGATTATTGGAATTCGGACTATAGTAAAAACGGTCAGAGCGTCGATGTTATGCAGGCAGACTTTGAAGCTAAAGATAAAGACGCTGACAGCTATGAAAAGGCAGCAACCTTTGTGAGAAATCTTAAGCTCGGTGCGACTGACGAATCAGTGGTTCTCGCAGACCTTAAGCAGGCATACGATGCAACAGAAGGACGCGGCACACCAAAAATCTTTGCTGCTGAATTTGCCGCTCTACCTCCAAATATTCAGGTAACAATCCCGTTCACTTTATTTAAGCCTCGTGGAACTTATACCAGTAGCTCATTGCGACGTCAGTATTTCCGAGCTGTGCAATGGTATCAGCAGATCCCATTTCTTATGGGCAGTAAAGACTTGACCAATTACGCTGTAGATATTGGCGAGTTGGTGCACGAAAACCAGAATATTGAAAATCAATATAAGAATTTCTCATCATTGATTGCCTTCATTGTCGGAGAAAGTGATGATCTTGATGTAAGCGACTATGCCGCAGCAGCAAATGATTTGGGAAGCAAGGCCCATGATCCAAAGACCCTCGGCGATTATCTAGACAAGCGAAAGCCGGAAGCGAAGATTAAGGCGTTGCCAGTTAACATCGATCCTTCCGCAGGAGTTACAGTTGAAGATGAGATACGAGCAATGCGCGGTATGAGATTCATGAGTCAGAAATTTATTCCTGACTCATATTGGACGAGTAAGCTCACTCAGGGTGACGAGGCTCCAGTAGTAAATGGCCAGCGTTTGCCTGATAAGGCATCAGCGTTGGAGGTCATGTCTATTCTCGGCTCTCCTTACGCTACATCTCGACTTTCAGATTTGCCTTTCTACGCTGATCACAAGCAAGCAATCGACACGAAACTAGCCGAACTTACGAAAGAATCTAATGGATGGAGCGAAGGCTATTGGAAAAGCAACCTATACACGAGTACGCTCTGGTCTATTTCAGGTATGTTCAATTGGTTAACTACCAATCGTTCAACTTTGCCACAGTTCATGCAGTCTTCGCTTTGGGATGCAAAGACTTTGCTTACCGGTTCAGGTTTCTGGACTGAGCTTCGTCACACTTCACTTCTCTATGCTAAGCAATCATTTGCAGAAAAAGGAGGCGGGGGAAGCGACTCATGTGATCTTCGCAAAGTTCCTGATGCTGCAAAAGGTTATGTAGAACCGCAAGCTGAAGCCTATGATCGTCTCTACTATACTGCACAGCGTTTGGCTGCTGAATACAAGGCTCGCGGATTCGAGTTAAAGAATCAGCCACAACTAGAAAATTACATTAAGCTACTCAATACTGTCCGTGAATACACCAAGCTAGAACTCGAAAATAATTCCTTTACCGAATCGACGATCAGTAAGACGAGACATTCAGACGATGATAATAAGGATTGCACGGAATATTTCATTTCTCCTGACTCTGCTGTAAATCGAGGTGGTGATGAGTACAACAATCCAAAGAGCCGATGGGAAGAACTTCGGGTTAATTTTATTCAGCAAATGAGAAGTGCATTACCTGTTCCCGTTGAAGGTCCAATCATCCAGATTAAAGACAAGAGAACTGCAGTGGTAGCCGACATTCATACCGACAAGGATGGTGGCGTGCTTGAAGAAGGTACGGGAGTACCACGCGTCATCTTCGTTGCAGTAAAGGATGCCAATGGCCCAAGATTGACCGTAGGATTTACCTATTCTCAATATGAGAGCATTAGCGGTGAAAGACTCACTGACGAACAGTGGCAGGATAATTTCTACACAGATTCTGGAGATTATTCCATAACTTATAAGCCAAAGAATACTTGGCCAAACATCAACACATGGTTCCAAGAACTTCTCGGCAACAAATAGTCATCGGTCTCGTACTCATCGGGAGCGTCATAGTTCTTGGTCTGATACTTGGTTCACGCACGATATCTAAATCTTCTGATCCTGTGTATTCAGCATCAGCTGATGATCTGGATCTGGCTATTCTTGATGGGATAGTCGGAGCTGATAAGGATTTTAAGTCAGTCACCGCGATTAAGGCTGTGGTTGTGCCACATCATTTAGTGGCATCAAAATCCATCGCACTTGGGGTGAAGGAACTTGCTTCCTCTACACCTAAAATTGTGATAGTGATTTCTCCCGATCATTACGCACGCTGTTCGAAGTTACTATGCACCACTAAGGGAAGCTATAAAACTTTCTTTGGAAATGTGGGCATTGAAGAAAATATCGTTAGCGATTTGGAAAAATCAGATCTGGTTTCGTCATCTGATCTTTTCAAAGAAGAACATGGTGTATATACCATCGTTCCTTACATTAAACACTACATTCCCGAAGCAAAAATCGTTCCGATTGCGATTTCCCAGAAAACCAGAGGATCGGAAGAAAGCCGGATAGAAGTCCTCAAACTATTACAACCTCTTTTGTCTAGAAAAGACGTTGCTTTAGTGATAAGTAGCGATTTTTCTCACTACTTGCCTTTGGCTCAGACAAAAGAGAAAGACATCGAGACGCAAGGTTCTTTCTGTTCAGGAAACAGTGATGAGATTCTAAAGCTAGAAAACCCAAGCCAAAGTGATTGTCCTCTTTGTCTCTGGGTTCTAGAACAAGAAGCTGAAAACCTAGGATTTTGGAATCCTGTCCTACTTGCTCATACCAATTCGGCAGAACTAATGCATGATACGTCCGCGAAGGAACTTACCAGCCATTTTGCTTTTGCACTTTCATCACAAAGTGTTCCTGCTGGAAGCTGTACTGTCCCAAACAAAACGTCCGAGGCAAAGATTTTATTTGTCGGAGATATGAACTTTGACCGCTATATCCGGCAGGTAGTCAACAAGCATGGCAGTGATTATCTATTTTCCTGTATCGATCCCTTACTGAAAGACGCTGATTTTGTTGTAGGTAATTTAGAAGGACCTATTACTTCTCATACATCCATTAGCGAAGGAACGATTATGGGGAGTCCAGAAAACTACCGTTTTACATTTCCAACTACAACACCTGAACTCCTTTTTCAGCACAATATAAAAGTAGTAAATATTGGAAATAATCACATCAACGACTTCGGATCCGATGGAATTTCTTCTACTCGAAAGTACCTAACTGATGCAGGAGTTTCCTACTTCGGTGGCCTTGCAGGAAATAGCTCGATCTATCGAATGTCTGATAACGGGATAGATATATCTTTCATAAATTACAATCAATTCGGTGGCGATTCACCGGAAAAAACCGCTGAATTGATCGCTAGTGAACATGCCGCAGGAAGAAAAGTGATTGTCTATACCCATTGGGGTGAAGAATATAACACTCCTACCGAACGGGTACGTAGTATCGCCAAGTTATTTGCAGACAATGGCGCAGATTTGATCATTGGGTCACATCCTCACGTAATTCAAGAACATGAAATGATCGGCAACACACCTGTATATTATTCACTCGGTAATTTCATCTTTGATCAATATTGGAATGGCTCAGTGACGAAAGGATTAACACTCCTAGCCGATATTTCTGAAGACAAGATTATAATTAATGAGAAGTCTGTTAATCTTGGTTCTGATGGTAGGACTTGCAGTTTATAATCAGATATCTGTTATAGAAAACTAAGATAAATCTTCCTCCCAATAATCATCCTCTCTTGGTCTGTTAATCTCTCGTTTTTCTTTGATGGTCGTAAGCGCAAGTGCATCAGGAATAGAAGCATCAATTCCTTGCTCAAGAAGCGTATCTTTGTCGATCATTTTCATCTTGCCGCTCTGGTCGGTGTAGATCATGGAGAGTAAATCATCAAACATAGGTCTGTCGATGAGCCTGCCAGCATTTCTCAGCCACTTGGCGATCTTTGCATAGCCTGCCGCATACTGATCTTCATACAGTCCATCGTTGTACTGATATTTCTCCGTAACATCGATTCCATATTTCTGTCTCATTTCATATTTGCCCACGATGAAGTTGCCTTGAGCATAACTTGCGATGAGTACACACAAATCTCTACCTCGTCCTGCTTTGTCCACGAAGATATTTTGATCGGATAACGGCACTTCATGTTTCTTTGCAAGTTCGATGACTTTCCGTGCCACGATAATGGGGTCGTCAGTCATATCGTGATACAAAACTTCGGCCGCATTTTGAGCCTTAATGACGATAGTGGAATACTGTCGGTATTTGTCAGCCAGTATCACTCCGAGCCGCTTTTCTCCGACAAGCTGAATTCTCTCGTGGTAGCAGGAATTCAACATTTGCTCAGAAAACAGCTCAATGTATCCCTTGATCGTTTTTGACTCCTGCTCCAACACACTCAAGACAAGGATGCAGAACGCATCCACCAAGTCGTCGTGCTTTTCCGTACCGAAGCCGAGTATCTGCGAGATAAGTTTTTCCGCGCCGTATTCAGGAAAGAGTACCTTGCCTGACTGAATGACGCTCGTTCAAAGGAAGCGTATGTATTCAAGCGCAAGATGTATCTAGGGGATGTTGGAGAGGATGTTAAAATGCTTCAGATATATCTAAATACTCACGGATATCCAATTGCTAAATCAGGCATAGGTTCACTTGGAAATGAAACCACAAAGTTTGGAGGGGCAACAAAGGCTGCGCTAATAAAATTCCAGAAAGATAACGGAATACTGCCTGCCACAGGAGCCTTCGGTCCTGCGACCATGTTGGCCTTGAACCAAGTGCTTGCAATTGAAGCTAATTCAATCAAACAATTGACGGCAACTTCTACAACAACAACTCCTGAGAAAAGTCAGACACAGGTGAAAGCTACTATTCCAACTGCTGAATTATTCCCTAGAGATTTAGAGGTTGGATCAGTCGGTGAGGATGTTAGAGCACTCCAGATATATCTCAATAACAATGGCTATCCAGTGGCAAATTCTGGCCCCGGATCACTTGATCACGAGACTACTCGGTTCGGAGGAGCAACAAAGCAAGCTTTGAAAAAGTTCCAAAAGGATCATGGTCTAAGTCAAAGCGGTATGCTAGGCCCTTTAACTAGAGGTATCTTGAATAAGCTTTAGAGATTGTTGGTAGGGGCGCGTTGTGTAATAATGGTTATATGAAAAAATCAGTAAAACATTACTTATCAGTATTTGCGCTTGTTATTTTTGGATGTGTTTATAATACAGCTTCTGCTTCTCAATCAGTTTTTGTGACTGGTGCATCATCAATTAGAGTAACTGTTCCTCAATCGTCATACACGGAAAGTAGTGTTATACCTGTTAATCTAGTGAGCAGTAACTCTGTCGGACCGTTTTATATTTATCTATATAATTACAGCAACAAGTCAGTGGTAGCTACTTCGGTATTTAATCTAGATGACGTAAAGAAGTCTTCTGGGTATCTTTCTTTTAACCTTGCTAGGAGTAAATCATCTCTCCATATAGCACCTGATACTTATAAGGTTGTTGCTTGTGATTTCGGTACTAAAGCCTCAAAGCCTGCATGTGCATCAAGTGAATCCATAGAGATAAGTGCCGAGCCTAAGATAGAGTCTTTGAGTTCATCTACTGTGTTTCCTAACATAAGTATTGATGTGTTTGGAAGTGGATTTGATTCAAGTAATTACGCTGTGTTTGATAACGGGTTTAGTTATGCTGTTTCGGTTAAGTTTGTTTCAAGTGAACATTTGGTTGTGACTTTTGCTCGTGGATTACCTTACGGTAAACACACCTTGGCAATTGCTAATACTTCAAGTCAAAGTAACAAAGTTTCTTTCGATCTTACTCCTATCGTAGATCCGATTATTACCACTGCGTCAGTATCAAAGTCAGGATCAATGTATTTGGTTACGGTCAAGGGATTAAATATGAATCGTGCGTACCCAACAGGAGTAGAATTACAGAGAGATGGAAGGGTGGTGAAGGTTATAAGTCCAACACTCGTAAACTCTCTTGCTATTAGTGATAACGGTCAAGAGATGAAGTTTCTTATTGACCAGTCATTTGATTTAAACAATCTATTTATAAGAGTGTATAATACCGATACCTCCAAGAGTCTCTTGATACCACTTCTAGTGAGATAGAGCTAGGCAGATTATTTGTTTTGGGAGATTACCTAATGATCTCTTGGCTTCTCTTAGAGTTGCTCCGGTAGTCACTACATCATCGACGATAATTATTATTGAGTCCTTAATCTGACCTAGATACTTATCTTTTGGTTTCATTGAGTTTGTGACATTTGATAATCTCTTTGATCGACTTAATTCTTTTTGGGATTCTGTCTCTCGGGTTTTGACCAATAAATTTGGTAAAAAATGAGCGCCTAGTTGTTTTGATAGTGACTTGGCTAATAGCTCACTTGGATTATAGCCTCGATTTATTTTGCTGTGCCTTGAGCTTGGGATACACGCAACAATTACCCTAGTACCATAATCTTCTATTTTGGATTCCATTATTGGTATTGCGATACTCGTCATCGAGGTAGCTAGTTCCTCGTTCTTGTGGTTTTTGATGTGGAATATTGCTTGCTTTATTAACTTCAATTCGTAAGAGAATATATAGATGCTGCCGTCGGAGAGGGTGGTGGGGCAGGAGAGGTCTTGCCAGTTTTCAGATTTTAAAGCGAGCAACTTTTTGAGTTCTTTATTTTCTGTTTCAAATATATTTTTGAAGGCTTTATTTAGATTATTTATCAAATAATCAACAGAAGCTGTGAATTTATTTGTGAACATTGTGTTATACTATTATACAAACAAATTATAAATGGATAATCCTTTCAAAAACTTTTTTGCTAAAGCGGATACCAATGTGATTGGTATTGATATTGGCTCATCTGCAGTCAAGGTGGTTCAGCTTGCTAAGGTACGAGGTAGGGCGGTGCTAAAGACTTACGGATCACTTGCTCTTGGGCCTTATGCTAACTTGGCTATCGGTCAGGCTACCAACCTATCGTCTGATAAGCTTGCTGAAGCGATAAGAGATCTTATAAGGGAATCGAATGTAACTACTAACTCCTCAGGTATATCAATCCCGCTTCGGTCTAGTCTAGTTACTCTAGTTGAGATGCCGGCGCTTCCAGAAGATAAGCTTAAACAGATGATTCCGATTGAAGCACGCAAGTTTATACCTGTGCCGATTTCTGAAGTGGCTCTCGATTGGTGGATAATTCCAAAAGAAGAGGAGAAGGCTTTTGATTTTGATCCTGAAGCCAAGAGTAAGACTCCAGAGAGAAGTCAGAAAACAGACGTGCTACTGGTGTCAATCCATAATGAAGTTCTGTCTGGCTATAACAATATCGTACAGTCATCAGGACTTAAGGCGTCGTTTTTTGAGATTGAGATGTTTGCTTCGATTCGCGCACTTGTTGACCGAGAGATTGCTCCGGTTGTGATATTTGATATGGGTGCTACTTCGACCAAGATTTATGTTGCTGAGAGAGGTATTGTTAAGGAGTCTCATATCATAAACAAAGGTTCACAGGACATAACCATAAGCATCTCAAAAGGTCTTCAAGTGCCAATCGAGAGGGCAGAAAAGATAAAGCGTAATCTAGGAGAAGGTAGCACAGCAGATCAAAAAAACATTTACGATATTATCTCGCTTACCATTGATTATATTTTCTCCGAAACAGGAAGTCTTCTTCTAGCTTACCAAAAGAAGCATAACAAAAGCATTTCTAAGATATACCTTACCGGCGGAGGAGTGGCAATGAAAGGGTTCTTCGAGCTGGCACGTTCTAGGTTTGAGACTGAGGTTGTTATGGGTAATCCTTTTGGTAAGGTGGAGTCGCCTGCTTTCCTTGCTGATATATTGAAGCAAGCAGGGCTTGAGTTTGCGGTTGCAGTAGGCATTGCGCTCCGAAAGCTTCAGGAGCTGGATTAGCTATCCACAGTGCTTCTTTTATTTTTTATTTGTTCTATAATTAGTAGCGATGGAAACAAAGTTCCAAACCTCATTCATTCCTAAGACCAATTTAGAACCATCAGTAGGTGGAGTTAAAAAGCCTATTGGTCTTTTGACTTTCATTGCAACTATTATCTTCTTTATTACTGTACTCGTTGCTGGTGGGGCATTTGGGTATGAGACTTATCTTGAGAACCAAACAGCCAAGATGAAAAAGGATCTCGATGATAATATCAAAAATTTCGAACCACAGGCTCTATCTGAGTATGTGCGTCTCAACACAAGACTAAACGCAGCTGAACAGCTTCTAGCAAAGCACGTAGCAGTTTCTTATGTTTTAGACTTCTTATCCGAGAATACATTACAGAGTGTTTCGTTTAATGACTTCAAGTATTCGGTGGCTGCGGACGGCACAGCGTCATTATCAGTAAACGGAGTTGCCAAGAGTTATAATGCAGTAGCATATCAGTCAGAAGTGTTTGCTAAGGAGCATTCGTTGGTTGATCCAATATTTTCTAACCTAGACTTAGATAACAATGGTAATGTGTTGTTCAACTTCTCAACCAACATCAATCCAGGATTCATAACATACACACGTAAAGCTCCTCAATCAACAGATAGCACTAGTCAAGATATTGTTCCAATAGATACAATGAGTAGCAATCAGTCATCTGTTGTTCCAACAACTACTAGGGCCACATCAACCAAACAATGAAACAAACTTTACCAATCATCTTAATATTAGCTTCTGTTGGAATATTCGTATTCTTTATTAATGGTGAAAATCAGAAAATAAAGGCTACCCAGATAGAGCGAGATGGATACCAATCTGCACTCGGTAAATCAATGCTCCTTCTAAAGAAGCGTGATGACCTAAAGGAAAAGTACAATCGGTTTGATGAGAAGGATTTGGTAAAGCTTACTAAGATGCTTCCTGATCACGTTGATAACGTCCAGCTTATACTAGATATAAACGGCATCGCTAGGAAGCACGAGAACATGTCTATAAGTCGTGTTCAGATTACTCAAGATCAGCCCAATAATTCTAACGCACCAATAGGACCAAATAGTTCTCCTTACGCATCTGTGTTGGTGTCATTCAGAACAACTGCTTCATATAATTCCTTCGTATCTTTCATCAAAGATTTGGAGCAGAACCTTCGATTGGTTGATATAACAAGTCTTGCTTTCAAGTCTGATGTGAAGGATAAGAGCGAGTATGCAGTAACAATAAGAACATATTGGTTAAAATAACATGAAAGAAATACTAGAAAAACTAAAGTTGCCATTCATTATACTTGCAGTTCTTATTGCTATGTTTGTTATCTATAACAGCTTCGTTAAGACTCCAGCTACTACCAGTAATTCAATATTGAAGCAGACTTCTGCACTACCTAATCAAACTCCTGATAAGGATTTCTTGCCTCTACTTCTTCAGGTGCAGAATGTGAATCTAGATCAGCAATTATTCGCTGATCCAGTATTTAGAGCTCTTGATGATGGTACTCAAAACATCATTCCAGAAAGTATTGGTAAACCAAATCCGTTTAGTGGCCAGTTGGTAGGTCCTGTGAATTCTTCGGTTGAGTCCCTTGGCTTCACTGATTCCAATCAATCAACTTCACAACCTGCAAAGGCCACAGTAAAGAAAACAACCAAATAAGCCATGAATCTGATTGATCTTCTAGCATCAAAAGGCGCCCTAACAAACGCTCTCGCGAGGCAAGCTAAAGAGGAGGTGGATAATAGTCATGAATCAGTCGAGACTATTCTAAAGCAATTAGGAGTGCCTCAAGAAAAGATTCTTGAGGTAAAGGGTGAGTATCTCGGCGTGCCAATCAAGATTCTAAATGATGCATCGATAGCTTTCGAGATACTTAAGTATCTCCCCGAGGAGTCAGCAAATTTCTACAAGATGATACCTTTCGCTGTTACCGATGGGGTGCTTGAAGTGGGTATTGTTGATCCGGAGAACTTCGAGGCGAGAGATGCGCTCAACTTCATATCATCCAAAAACAATATTCCTTACAAGCTGTTTTTGATTTCTGAAGATGATTTCAAAAAAGCAATGGAAAGTTATAAAGGACTTTCCGGAGAAGTAACCAAAGCTCTTACTGAGCTCGAAGATGACTTATCTGATGAAGAGAAGGAGATTGCTGCTGAGCAATCAAGTTCAGAGAATCTCTCTCAGAAAATCAATCAAACAAATATCATCGAAGATGCGCCTGTAACCAAGATTGTTGCTACTATATTGAGGTACGCTATTGAAGGTGAAGCTTCGGACGTTCATATTGAACCACTTTCTGATAAGGTTCGAGTGAGATTTAGATTGGATGGTGTGCTTCATACGTCTCTAATCCTTCCTCCAAAAGTTCTTAACGCGGTTGTGGCACGTATCAAAATCCTTTCTAATATGAAACTAGACGAGAAGCGTAAGCCACAGGATGGACGATTCTCGGCACGTATTGATGGTCGCAAGATTGATTTTCGTGTATCTACTTTCCCTGTTTATTATGGCGAGAAGGTGGTGATGAGAATTCTTGATCAGGCTAAAGGAGTAAAGAGTATAAGTGAGCTCGATATGCCACCTCAATATCTGGAGATGGTTAAAGAGGCTATCAATAAGCCATACGGATTAATACTCATATCAGGTCCAACAGGAAGTGGTAAAACAACAACTCTCTACTCAATGCTCCAAGAGATAGATAAGGAGGGTCACAATGTTCTTTCACTTGAAGATCCTGTTGAGTATAACGTTGATGGAGTGAGTCAGTCACAGGTAAGACCAGAGATTGGTTATACTTTCGCAACAGGACTTCGCACAACACTTCGACAAGACCCAGATATAATCATGGTAGGTGAGATACGAGATAAAGAGACTGCTGGTCTTGCTATTCAAGCTGCGCTTACTGGTCACTTAGTGCTTTCTACTATTCACACCAATGATGCTATTGGCGTAGTACCACGACTTATTGATATGGGTGTTGATCCGTTTCTTATCGCACCAACTCTTATACTTTCGATGGCTCAGAGATTGGTTGCTAAACTTTGCCCTGGAGCAGGAACACCCATTTCTACTGAAGGCAGTATTGATGCCATGATAGAGAAGCAGTTTGAAGATTTACCTCAAGAGTTTCATAGTCAGATACCAAAATCAAAAGAAGTATTGCAAGCATCTCCATCTCCTGAATGTCCTAAGGGTACTCATGGAAGAATGGCTGTGTTTGAGATGTTTGGTATGGATAAGGAGCTTGAGAAAGTGATATTGAGTAATCCATCTGCGCCAGATATATGGAAGGTGGTCAGAGCCAAAGGAATGATAACAATGAGGGAAGATGCTATTATCAAAGCATTAAAGAAGCAGATACCATTCGAAGAAATCAACAGTTTGGTCTAATTAAAAATTTAGTCATGATATAATCAAGCTATGGATGAAGCACAAACAAAACCAGCACCTCTAACAGACAAGCACTACAAGATACTTATTGTTGATGATGATAAGTTTCTTCTCTCTATGTATTCTATGAAGTTTACTAGGGAGGGTATGGAGGTTACTGCAATACCATCACCAAATGAAGCCTTGGAGAAACTAAGAACTGGATTTACTCCTGATATCGTCATCCTTGATGTGGTTATGCCGGAGATGGACGGAGTGGAGCTACTTGCAAAGATAAGAGAAGAAAATCTAGCGAAGGATGCGGTAGTGGTTATTCTATCAAACCAAGGTCAACCATCTGATATAGATAGAGCAAAGGCGTTCGGTATCAATGGTTATATAGTAAAGGCGACCACAATTCCGTCAGAGGTACTTCGAGAAATAGTGCGTATCGCCGAAGAAAATGGCAAGTAAGTATTAGTACTAAATTTTGTTCATGCAAATAGAAGAATATAAAAAGGAACTTGATGAATTGTTGGAGACTGTGGTTCGAGAAGGTGCCTCAGACCTTCATCTTTCTGAAGGGAGACATCCGACTATTCGTGTTGCCGGATCATTAGTGCCACTCACTCGTAAGGCAGAACTTACTCGTGAGGACACGGGAGCATTCCTTGATATTATGATTCGTCCTGAGATCAGGAAGGTTTTTGAGCAGACTAAGGAGATTGATTTCTCTTATGGATTTGGTGAGAAGGCTCGGTTTCGTGGTAATGCTTATTTCCAGCAAGGTCATGTATCAATTGCTCTTAGACTTATTCCAAAGCAGATTAAGACCATTGCAGATTTAAGGTTACCAAACGCTTTGGCTGACTTCGCTCGAAGGAAGCAAGGATTCTTCTTGGTTGTGGGTCCTGTTGGTCAGGGTAAGACTACGACTCTTGCATCAATGATTGAGATGATAAACGAAGAGAGAGCAGAACATATTGTAACAATCGAAGATCCAATCGAGTACCTGTATGAGCAAAAGAAGTCAATCATAGATCAGAGAGAAGTGCATATAGATACTAATGATTTCCATATTGCTCTTACTGAAGCTCTTCGTGAGGATGTGAACGTGCTTTTGGTAGGTGAGATGCGCAATCCAGAGACTATGTCCGCAGCGGTAACCGCAGCAGAAACCGGGCACTTAGTATTCTCAACACTTCATACTAATAATGCATCTCAGACCATAGATCGTATCATTGACTCATTTCCAGCAGGTCAGCAAGATCAGATTCGCGTTCAGCTTGCTGCGTCACTTATTGGGGTGTTCTCTCAGAGATTGGTCCCTCGTATATCAGGTGGATTAATCCCAGCGTATGAATTACTTATTGTAAACAATGCCGTATCAAACCTCATAAGAGAGAAGAGAGTGCACGAGATAAACACTGTGATTGAGACTTCTTCTCAGGAAGGTATGATAGATATGAATAGATCTCTCGCGGAGTTGGTACGTTCAGGTGAGATAACTATCGAGAATGCTTATCGCTATGCATTTAATCCAAAGCTTCTTGAGAGAATGATTTAAAGTTATGTTATTTAATTATAAAGCATTAGATAATCAAGGGCAGGAAGTTGGAGGATCAATTGACGCTGTCAATCAAGATGTTGCTATTTCTGCTATTCAGCGAAGAGGGCTTGTTATAACAAGTATTGTTCAAGCAGATCAGCCTCAAGGTCTAAATAAAAGGATTGCACTCTTTGATCATGTATCTAACAAGGATGTGGTGATACTTTCTCGCCAAATCTCAACTCTCTTTGCTGCGCAGGTATCAGCACTTCGTGTGTTTAGACTCCTTGCAGGTGAGACTGAGAATAAATATCTCGGAGAAAAGATTGCTGAGGTATCTGATGATATCCAAGGTGGCGCAACTATTTCAAAGGCAATCTCCAAGCATCCAAAGGTGTTCTCAAACTTCTACGTGAACATGGTTAAGGCAGGAGAGGAGTCCGGTAAACTTGATCAGACCTTTCTATTCTTGGCTGATTACTTGGATCGTAACTACGCAGTATCCTCTAAGGCACGTAATGCTTTGATTTATCCGGCGTTCGTTATATTCACTTTCGTTACTGTGATGGTCTTGATGCTTACTTTGGTTATTCCTAAGATATCGGCAATCATCACAGAATCAGGTCAGCAACTCCCTGTTTACACTCGAATAGTTCTCGGCATCAGTAATTTCTTTGTTGATTATGGAATACTGTTTTTGATTGCGATTGGAGTACTCGGGTTCTTTATTTGGAAGAGTTCTAGAGGAGATAAGGGTAAGCTTGCTTTCGATGAGGCAAAGCTTGCTATTCCTTATGTGGGTACTCTATATAAGAGGCTTTATCTCTCAAGAATCGCGGATAACATGAACACTCTCTTGGTCTCGGGTATACCAATGATTAAGGCTCTCGAGCTTACTGCGGACGTAGTAGATAGCAAGGTTTATGAGAAAGTGCTTTATGGTTCACTTGAGCTTGTTAAGGGAGGAAGACCTCTTTCTGATGCTCTAGCGCAATTCCCTGAGGTCCCTGGAATTATGGTCCAGATGACTAAAATCGGTGAAGAAACAGGAGAATTGGGGCATATTCTAGATACTTTAGCTAAGTTTTATCAGAGAGAAGTAGTGAATGCTGTTGATACTTTGGTTGATTTGATTGAACCTGTGATGATTGTGGCACTTGGTCTTGGAGTAGCATTCTTACTTGCTTCGGTACTAATCCCAATCTACAATATCTCTTCATCAATATAAGAAGTTAAGAAGCTTAGAGCTTTTAGCTTAAAGCTAATGAGAAGCTCTAAGCCCTAAGCTTCTCTTTCGTATTCCTTTAAGCCCTAAGCTCCAAGCTCTAAGCTTCTTAGCTCCAAGCTTCCCCTGTTATCCCCACCCCTCTTTACAAATACCTTAAAATACAAGGTATAATATAAGCACGGTCGAATGTCGTTTCGTCTTTTCCGTAAAAAAGGCATGATCAATTGATTATTAAATTAAAAATGATTTATTCAATGAAAAAGTCAACAAACCGAGGTTTCACCCTCATCGAGCTTCTAGTTGTGATCGCGATTATTGGTATCTTGTCATCTGTAGTGCTTGTTTCACTTAACAGCGCACGAAGCAAGGCTAAGATCGCAGCTTACAAGGCTGAGGTTTCAGGTCAGCTACCAGCTTTCGTATCAACATGTGATACAGGTAACATCACAATCCCTGGTAACACAAACGCAACTGAGTGGGCAAACCTAACTCAGGACTGTGGTTCAACAGGTGCTCAGACTTTCTCAGTAACTGCTACTCCAGCTGATGGACAGAACTGTTCAGCTGCTGTTACTGAAGCAGGTGCTACATTCACAGGAAACGCTGCAGGTTGCCAATAATTCAATTATTGGATTATTCAACAAAACCCGCCTTTGGCGGGTTTTGTTTCATTAATGTATAATCCCATTGTGCTGAATAGATTAAAAAATAGTAATATTGCGCCATATTTAGGAGTATTTTCTTTTTTGTTCCTTTGCTTCTTTTTTATGTATTTCCATGTTGGAACACTTGCGGGAGGAGATGATCAGTTTTTTCATTTTAGATTTGCTTATGAAATAAAACAAAATGGATTTTTGGAGTCTTTCCATAATTTTAAATCCATATTTTTTTCTAAAATGGCACAAGGTGATTACTACTTTCTATATTATAATTTTATATTTTTTTTAGTTATCATTCCTTTTACATTTATTGAGCCCTTGTTTCTAGGTATAAAGCTTTACGGGGTATTATCAGCCACGCTATCGTTTACACTTATATATGCTTATTTGAAGAAGTTGAAAATTAATAATGCCTTCTGGTTTATTTTATTTGGCATTGCTTCTGTTGGTTCAGGTTTATTGTTTAGGTTTTTTACGTCAAGGCCATTTGTTTTAGCACCAGCCTTTCTTTTGTTTCTTTTACTTGCATTACATAAGAAAAGATATTTTTGGGTGGGAGCACTATCTTTTTTGTATCTGTTCTGGCATAGCTCTACGTTTTTCTTTACTATTTGTGTGACAGCAGTATACGCTGTATTTGAGGCTTTCTATGGTAAGAGAGTTGATTATAGAAATATATTATGGAGCATATTTGGTACTACAATTGCTATTGGTATGTGTTACCTCATAAATTCAGATTTTTTGATGTTTATTTATGATACAGTTTTTGGTATTTATAAAGAAACAATTCTTGGACAGGCTGTAAATATACCCGAAGGAGTTGAGTTGTATAAGACTGATTTCATGGATTTTATTAAAAATAATAGTTTATTTACTATTTCTCTTGTTATATCTATATTTATTTTTGTATCATCATATATAAAAGATCGTATCAGCAATCTAGACACTACAGATGACGCTTCATTTGAAGGGTCTATATTTTTTCTAACAATCTCCTTTTTTCTTGGGACCGTCGCTGTAAGTGCAAGATTTGCTGATTTTCTTGTCTATTTTGGGATTGTATTTTCAGCACTTATTTTAAGTAAATTGCTCAAACTTATTAGTGTTGATAAATCTGTTTCAAAATCTGTCTACGGCGGGATATCTGTTTCAATTTCATATTTATTTTTAGCAAGTTTGTTTTTTGTTCAGAGCTCTATTGCTAATAGTGCGTCCCCTGATGGTATGAGGCAAGTTGGAGAATGGATAAATAAAAATGTGAATCAAAAAACCGTGGTATTTAATACAAGTTGGAATTGGTTTCCTCAACTTTATTATTATGCACCAAATAATTATTACATTTCTGGTCTAGAGCCAAGGTTTATGTATGCCTATAATCATGGTTTATATTGGAGATGGTCACATATTAGTAACGATGGATATTTATGTGATAGTGAATTATGCCCGATTTCTAATAAATTTAATAAATTATCCGAGTCTCGAAAATTAACTAATGGTTGGTATGAAAAGCAGGGTAATTTAATTGCTAATTCGATATTGAATAATTTTGAATCTAAATATGTAATAACATCTAGTAATTATAAAAATTTGATTTCATTAATGGATCATAGTAGTAGATTTGGCAAGCAGTTGGAGACTAACAATGGTTACTATATTTATAAAGTATTTGAAAAGTAGTTAAACATGAAATTATCAATAGTAATACCTGCATATAACGAGGAGGCGACAATAGCAAAATTGTTAGACAGAGTGCACTCTGTCTCAATACCAAACATAGAA